>NZ_CP010975.1:311905-623810 GCF_000981765.1 Kangiella geojedonensis
CATGTCATCTGAGAAAACACCGCCACGAGTTAAGAACTCACGATCATTATCAAGTGCGTCAAGAGCCTCTTCTAACGAGCCTGCAACCTGAGGGATAGACATTGCCTCTTCTGCTGGAAGATCGTACAAATCTTTATCCATCGCATCACCAGGGTGAATTTTGTTTTGAATGCCGTCTAAACCAGCCATCATAAGGCCTGCGAATGCTAAGTAAGGGTTAGCCATAGGATCAGGGAAGCGAACCTCGATACGACGCGCTTTGGCGCTTCCTACGTGAGGAACACGAATTGATGCTGAGCGGTTCTTTGCAGAGTATGCCAACATAACCGGTGCTTCAAAACCCGGTACAAGACGTTTGTAGGAGTTTGTTGAAGGGTTAGTTAGAGCATTAAGTGCTTTTGCATGCTTAATGATGCCGCCAACATAATACAAAGCCTCTTCAGATAGACCTGCATACTTATCACCAGCGAAGATGTTATTGCCATCTTTGGCTAAAGACATGTGAACGTGCATACCTGAGCCATTATCGCCTGCTAGTGGCTTTGGCATGAATGTGGCTGTTTTACCGTAAGCATGAGCTACGTTATGAATGACGTACTTCATGATCTGAATTTCGTCAGCCTTTTTAACTAAAGAGTTAAACTGAGTTGCGATTTCATTTTGACCTGCAGTACCAACTTCGTGGTGGTGCGCTTCGATCACCTGCCCCATGCTTTCTAATACTAGACACATCTGAGAACGTAAGTCTTGAGATGAATCGACTGGTGGCACTGGGAAGTAACCGCCTTTTACACGAGGACGGTGACCGGTGTTACCACCTTCGTAGCTTTTATCTGAGTTCCAGGCAGCTTCAGGATCGTCGATTTTGTAAGAAGAGCCGCTGATGTCTGTTTTGAACTTAACATCTTCAAAAATAAAAAATTCAGGTTCAGGTCCAAAAAATGCTGAGTCCGCTAGGCCAGTTGACTTTAAGTACTCTTCGGCGCGACGAGCGACTGAACGAGGATCACGGTCATAACCACTCATAGTTGCAGGTTCTAAGATGTCGCAACGAAGTAATAAGGTTGCGTCTTCGTAGAATGGGTCCATTAATGCCGTGTCTGTATTCGGCATAAGAACCATGTCAGATTCATTAATGCCTTTCCAGCCAGCGATTGAAGAGCCATCAAACATTTTACCGTCTGTCAATAAATCTTCGTCAACCACACGTGCAGGAATAGTGACGTGTTGCTCTTTACCTTTAGTGTCTGTGAAACGTAAATCAACAAATTTCACATCATACTCTTCGATCATCTTTAAAACATTGTCTACTGACATTGTGCTAACCCCGAATCAAGATTGAATTTAAACTGGGCACATTATATCAACCTTGAATCTTAAAACTACGTAAAAGTAAATGTAGACGACAAGCAGCTGCACCATATTGGTGCAGAGTGCGGGTACTGACTAAAACTGAACGGGCAGTTAATAAACATGTAAAATCATGATTATTAAATGAACAGCTGTAAGTCGAAAAAAACTAAAACAATATAAAAATTTAATGAATTAAAACAGTGGGTTATGTCTTAGAACTAAGGTCGCTCATTAAAACATTAATATGTAAATTTTGTTGACCAAGGAATTTTAATGTGGTACCTATAGCATACTCCAAGGCTGTATTTTGCCATGGCCCTCTTTATGTGGGAGGCGGAAAATGGTTTTGGTAACAACAAAGAAAATTTACCAACTTATCTATAGGTAGGAATTTATGACTAACAAGACAATGATAGCGAAAGCTGTAAAAGTCGCTTTATATAGCGGTTTTGCTGCTTCTCTTGCTGTTAGCGCTCCAGCAACCTTCGCTGCAGACGAAGAAGAAGGCGCGGACGCAGAGCGAATTGTTGTAACTGGTTCTCGTTTGAAGCGTTCTGACGTTGAAGGCGCAAATCCAATTACAGTAATCGACCGTGAAACAATCGAATTATCTGGTGCATTATCTGCAGCAGAATTAATGCGTGAACTTACTTTTAACAGTGCTGGTTCATTGCGTCCACAATCTGGTAGTTCAGCTCAGGGTGTTTCTACTGTTGATTTACGTGGTATCGGTTCTGGTCGTACTTTGGTATTGATTGACGGTCGTCGTTTGACGCACTCTCCTTCAACTGGCCAAGGTCAAGATTTGAACTCAATCCCATTAGGTGCGATTGAGCGTATTGAAGTATTAACTGACGGTGCATCAGCTGTATATGGTTCTGATGCTATCGGTGGTGTTGTAAACGTTATCACTCGTCAAGACTATAACGGCGCTGAGTTGATGGTAAGCCAAGGTCGCGTAAGCGTTCCTTCAGACGGCGGTGACCGTGAGTCTGGTCACGCTTTATTCGGCTCTTCTGACGGTACTACAAGCTTGCTAGCTGGTGTATCTTGGAACAAGCGTGAAATCATTTTTGAACGTAACTTCCCTTGGGTAGGTACAGGCGCGTCAATCTTCGGTGCTAACTTTACTACTGCAGGTTCTTTCGACTTTGAAGGTATTCCTGGTGCTTGTGGTGAAGAAAACTTCTACCTAGATGGTACTCTTTGTCGTTTCAACTTCAACTCGACTAACGCGAACGAAGCTTCAAACGAAAACGAATCTATCTTCTTAAAAGGTACTCACCAGATCAATGATGACTGGGAGCTATACAGTAACGCTAGCGTTAACACAACTAAGTCTTTCGGTCGTTATGCTCCAGTACCTGACAGCACATTCTACTACTCTGATTTAGTAATTGATGCTAACAGCTACAACAACCCAAGTAACCCTAACGCTTGGTTCTACGATCCAAACAACCCTAACGCAGTTGCATATGATGCTTCTGTAGCTGGTGCACAACGTGACGTTGATATTTGGCACCGTTTCGCAGCAGTTGGTAACCGTGATAACACAGTTAACAACACAAACTATGACTTCTTAGTTGGTGCTACTGGTTATGTTGGTAACGTAGAGCTAGATTTCGGTGCACGTCGCGTACGTAACAGCACTAAAGAAATCGGTAACGGTTACTTAGCAGCAAACACAGCTTGGGGCTTCGTAAACGACTTCAACCCTGGTTATGAAACATACGGTGACAACACTAGTACGTTTGATCCTAACTCATACTACTATGGTTATAACGTTCAACAGCCATCTTCAAACCCAGACTCAGTATTAAGCGGTTCTGCGGTAACAACTTCACGTGAAAGTGACTTCAACATTGACGAAATTTATGCATCTGTAGCATTTGATCTTATGGATCTTGATGGCGGTACTATGCAAATGTTCGTTGGTGCTGAGCGTCGTGAAGAGTACTACCAAGATCTATATGACTCGCAATCAGAAGCTGGTCTAGTTGGTGGTTCTGCTGGTAACTCAGCAGGCGGTGGCCGTAGCGTAAACGCTATGTACTTTGAAACTTTAATGCCATTTATGGATAACTTCGAAGTAACTTTAGCTGGTCGTTACGATAGCTATTCAGACTACGGTAGTGATTTCTCTCCTAAAGTAGGTATGCGTTTCCAACCTACTGATGAAGTAACATTACGTGCTTCATGGGGTGAAGGTTTCCGTGCACCTACTCTTGATATCTTAACTCAAAGACCTGCTTTCTCAGCAGATTCAATCTCTGACGCAGATACGTGTGACGTATTAGTTGGCGATCGTACTGAAGAGTGTCAGATTAACGGTTTATCAATTTCAAACCCAGGCTTGTCTTCTGAGCAATCAGAACAGTACGCGTTTGGTGTTGTTTGGCAGCCTTCTGATTGGTTCGACATGTCTTTAGATTTCTCATCTGTTGAAATCGAAGATCGTATCGTTTCTTTCTCAGCGCAAACAGTTGTTAACCGTCGTGGTACAGAAGCTGGTATCTATCAGCCAGGTGATGCGAACTACGATCCACGTCCAGTAGATGACGCTATGATTGTAACTCGTGAATCACAGCCATGTTCTGTAGATCCTTCACAAACTTGTGACGTGATTACACAGGTTGTACGTGGTTCTGGTAACGAAGGTACTTTGAAAACAAGTAACATCGACTGGAACATGCACACTCGTTTTGACCTAGCTGGCGGTGTTTTAGACTCAGTTCTACAAATCAGCTATGTTAACGATTACTCTGTAAACGACGGTGATGACCTAGTAGGTATCGCGAGTCTTCCTGAGTACCGTGCACAACTACGTAACCAATACGCTATCGGTGACTTCCAGTTCGCATTAAACACAAACGTTGTTGATGCTAACGGTGAAGGCGCTAACGCAGTAGGTACATGGACTACGCATGACGTACAAATGAACTACACAGCACCTTGGGATGGTCGTATTACTCTAGGTGTACAAAATGTTGGTGAAAAACTTCCTACATTAGTAACTTACGATGGTCGTGACTATAACTTCGGTTTATACGATGGCTATGGTCGTTACACGTACGTTCAGTACACTCAAAGCTTCTAATATCTAGAGCTTTAAGCAAGACCAAGAAGGGCGAATTTATTCGCCCTTCTTTTTTATGTAGAGTAAAAGTAATGAACAAAATAGAACGTCAAAATAATTGGACAAATTATTGGAAAAATAACTCAGTAGATTCATGCAGAGATGGTATTAAAGCAAAGGCTTCACAGTTAGAAAACTTTTGGGCTGAGACCGCTGAAATGATTAAGAACAATGATCAGGTACTTGATTTATGTACTGGAAAAGGAGATGTGATTCAGCAGTTGATAAGCTACCAGCTAGGAGAAGATAAGGCATTAGCTCATTATACTGGCGTTGATTTGTCAGATATGGATAGCAGAGTTATAGAAAAAAAGTTTGGAAGCTACAAAGACAAGGTTAGATTCAAATATGGGACACATATATCAGACTTACCATTTGAAGAAAAAACATTTGAGTTTGTAACTAGTCAGTTTGGCATTGAATATGCCTTTAATGAAAATGTTATAAAAGAAATTTGCCGAGTAATGAAAAGTAAAGGAATAGCCAGATTTGCTACTCATCATAAGGAGTCAGCCTTAATAAAAGTAGCAAAACAAGAAATTCAGCATATTGATTTACTGTCAGAGAAAGGCGGTTTCTTCGATTGTATGAAAAGTTTAATCCCAGTTTTTGCGAAATTAAGAAACCCAGCCAATGCTAAAAAAATTAATAAAGACCAAAAAGCAATTAGTGCAAGGGAGCAATTTAATTCAGAAAGCCAAAAGGTTATAACTCAGGCTGAAAAATCTTCAGTGCCTGATCTTTTGCAAGAAAGTTTGAGTTTTTCTCGTCAAGTATTTGATATAGCAAAAATTAAAGGTGCTTCCGCCGCCAAAGATAAACTTATTAGTTATCACAACGAGTTAAACTTAAGTAAAGAAAGAATGATAGATCTTATTGATTCATCATTAGATAAAGTAGATTTAGAAAAATTAGATAAAAGTTTTGTAACTTATGGAAAAAAAATAACGAAAAAAGAAGAATTAAAAAATGATGGTGAGATAGTAGCTTGGGGTATAGAGATTTCTTGAACCCCAAGCATGTTATTTATTTTTTGATAACAAATATGATTTCATGATCCATTTCATCAGTGGATATTACTTCATGTTGGTTAATGCGGCACCAAGTCGGGATGTCACTCAAGGTACCAGGATCGGTACAGGTAACCTCCAGTAATTCGCCCTCGGAGAGATCTTTGAGGGCGTTTTGTGTGCGAATTACCGGCATTGGACAGAGAAGGTTTCTACAATCTAAGGTATGCTGACTCATACATGCCACTCCTGTTTAACGTCATCGGCATCCATTGGCGGGATATCCATGACATAAGAAGTGCCTTTATAGTTCTCAACTTGTACGGTGACTTGCTCAGCATTTTTTCCACCTGAATAGCGAGCAGCTATTTGGGCTGCAAGCTTGATATCATCCTTATCAAAATCACCATCCAAAAGGGTTAATGGCCCACCGTGGCTGACAGTGTGGATGCTAGTAAACTGCTTTTTATAGCCACGTAAGAAATTATTTTCACCCTCTTCGCGACTCACGATTAGCTTGAAGTTCTTTTTCGGACGAATGTGTCGACCAACTTTAAGAAGCATAATATCATCAAGCTCATAGCGACGTTCACCACGGGCATCCCATAAGTCGGCAAGCTTTTTGGAGTAATTAGCATCGGTTAAGAAGCAGCAACCACCGGCAGGCTGTGCGAAATCTTCGAAACCAAACTTTTTGGCTAACTCAAACTGTGGTTTACGGCTACGGCCAGAGAAGTCATACAACTCATCACGGTTAACCCAACCTTCGCGCTCAGGTAACGTTGGAATAAGGTTTTTCGCACATAGGGGGCGCAATAAGCGATCGTCAGCACCAGATTCTCGGGCAATGATTGGCATGGTCTCTTTACGTTGTGACTTAGGTCGTTGGCCGATAACCTCGCCAGTGATGATGAAGTCAAAGCCATTCTCTTCGGCCCAGGCCCAAGCTTGTGCCTGGTTCACCATAAAGATTTTGCAGTCGAGACAAGGGTTCAAGTTTGCACCATAACCATGTTTTGGGTTCAGTACGATATCTTTGTACTCTTCTGAGATATCAATGATATGCAGTTTTATGCCAAGCTGTTCAGCAACCCATAGAGCATTGTTACGCTTTTGTTTATCCTTGTCCTTTTTGCGGATTGCGTGCGTATGACCTTCAACACAAAAACCGGTGTAAAAATTAATTCCTTCGACATGAACTCCCTGCTCTTGAACGACTTTGGCCGCTAAAAGAGAGTCTAGTCCGCCTGATATCAGTGCCACAGCTTTACGCTGTTTAGGTTGATTGCTTGTGTTTTGTGAAGAAGTATCTAGTGTCATAACGAAAAATCAATAGCTTACAAGGAGCGCGGTGCTCAAAAAATGGACAGCGATTATATATTAGCTGGGGCTTTCACGCAAAGAAAGACCGTCTAAAAAACAAAAAACTTGTAAGTTGGAAAGGAAGTTGAGATATTAAAATAAATAATAGGTTGGGGGTTTGTGCTGCATAAACTTCAAGGGGCTTTATCCAATAGACTAAATTGGCAATTTAGCGTTGCCTATGGTGTATTGGCTTTCCTTGTTAACTATTATGCTCTCATCCCGTTATACGGAAACTTAAGCATCCACTTGGGGCAAATAATCGTTTTGGTTTGCCTGATCACTCGAGGCGAGAAGCCAGCCTTAGTGACTCTGTTTATATCTTCTTTGGGCTTATACTTGTCGACAGGTAGCCTACCGTTAGTTGGTCTAAGCATAGCAGAATTACTAGTATTAATGGTTCTCTTTAGAAAAGGAGTGCTGTTGATTATAGCTGACATGATGTTTTGGGCTGTTTTAGGTATCCCGATCACCTTCACAACTCTATTGTTCGTATACGACATCAACTCAAGTGATTTTACTCAGGTCATATTGATAAAGCAGGCGCTTAATGGCTTGCTTAGTGTTTCTTTGGCAACCATGCTTAGGGCCTTTATTCCTTATACCTGGTACTACTCACAAATTAGTGCCAACCCGCCAAAGTTATCCAAGCGTATTTTTGAACTGTGTTTAATCAGTATTGCGATTCCTTCTCTGATAGTAATGCTGGTATTAAGTGATAACTCTGCGGACAAGCTAGAGAAGCAATTACTTAATGAGCTGGATATTAGGGCTGAACATCTGCGTGAGCGAGCTGAAAACTATCAGTTGTTTCATAGGAAGGCAGTTGAGAGCCTGGCAGATACGCTTCAAAAGAACAGCAGTGGCGATAGCGAACATGAGCTGATGAGCCGATGGGTAGAGCGTTATCCAGGGTTTATCACCATGATTTTAACGAATCACCAAGGTGTAGTGATTAATGGGGTCCCTAGTCAGTCTTTCGAGAAACTGTTGCAGAGGCCGCCGAGTGATAGAAAAGTAAACGATAGGGATTACTTCAAAGTAGCTCGTGACAGTGGTCAGCCTTTTGTGTCCGATGTGTTCAGAGGGAGAGGGTTTGGGAATGACCCTATTATTGCTGTTAGTGTCCCTATAATTAGAGATAACACATTTTATGGAATAGTTGAGGGCTCACTAAACTTACCAAAGTTTGAAACAATTGATAACCTTGGAGGTATGGACTCGTTGTTAGTGGTTGATTCCTCGGAGCAGGTTATCTATGGCTCCCATGATTTACAACTTGCACCATTAGACACCGTAACGATTGAGGAAAATTCCCAGTCATATTCGAATGCCATAAAGTCGTTAACTTTAAACAATGACAAGGTGTATAACTATAAAACCGTTGAGACGAGTAATGGCTGGCACATATACATATTAAGTCCTTTTGATGAGTTGCTCGTTGCTTACCGCAATAGTTTTTATGCGCTTTTAATAGGCATAATGGTGGTGTCCTTAATTGCATCACGAATTGCCCACAAGTTTTCACAACATATTACTCGCCCTCTGGAACGATTGGTGACATATTTTTCTTCCAATAAAATTGTGCCAGCAAAGCCTGCGTCATATTTTTCGAGCCAAGAAATCGAGACTGTTAGGAGCCAACTACAACAAGCACAAAGAGTCATGATTGATTTTCAGGAGCAACTTAAAGCTAAAGTAGACAGTAAAACTGAAGAGCTCGTTGTTTTAAATGCAGAGTTGGAAAAGCTTAGCTCTCATGACCCTTTAACCGGTCTTTTGAATCGCAGAGGGTTTGAGCAAGTGGTTGATACAGTTTTCCCTCTCGCGTGTCGCAATCAGTCGAATGTGACATTAGCCATTATGGATTTGGATCACTTTAAACATATTAATGACAAATTTGGGCACAACGCGGGAGATGCATGCTTGATTACTGTTGCGCAGACAATCGAAGAGGTCTTACAGCGTGACAGTGACTACGTTGGAAGGTTTGGCGGAGAAGAGTTCGTAGCATTAATTATAGGCGAGAGTGTGGAGCAACATTCCCACCTCCTACAGTCAGTTAGGAGAATGATTGAAGAGCTAACGGTTGAATATGAAGGGGATGATATACAATTCACTATTAGTATTGGGGCCTATAGCCTTACTAATCAGTTTGATATGAATTATGACAAAATGCTGTGTACAGCCGATAAATTGCTCTATGAAAGTAAAGAAAGTGGAAGAAACCGAATGACTCATAAGAGTCAATGACTGGAAGAGAAATCGATTCTTTATCGAGATTTTAGATTAGAAGCCGTTGTTAACTAATCAAACTCTATAGGTAACTAATTATAAGCCAGACGCTTGTTCATTGCTCAATGAATAATGAATCGGTATAACTGACGAACCCGCAAGACATTCTAGAAAGGAGGCAAGAACCCCGTGACAAAATTATTTCTATCAATATGTATTCTGTTCATAACAAACCTATCTGTGGCCAAGGAAACATTATTTGATCTACCTAAAATTGAAGAAAATGCCGAGACAAAAGCAGATGAATTATTTGAGAAAGAGCAGTTTGAAAAGTCTTTTAAGCTTTACCTATCACTAGCCAAGATAGGTGATAAATACGCTCAATATATGGTATCGCTACAATACTTTCATGGTTTAGGTATTGAAAAAGACACACTAAAGGCCTATGGGTGGGCTAATTTAGCGAAAAGAAGTAAAACTAAAGAAATGAAAGATTATTACCACCTCGTTAAATCCAGTATAGGAGAGAGTAATTTACTCAGAGCCGAAACCATTAAAGCGGAGCTATCTGAGCAATATAGCGACTTGGTCATAGCCATGAGGTTGAAAAGGATGATCCGAAATACCATACCAAAATGTGGAGGCTCGCGTATAAGGGGCAACTGTAGCTTTATAAGGCATTATTGTGTTGATAATGGAAGTCAGCAAAGCTATGACCAATGTCTAAGAGAGGTTGCACTAAGAGATCCTAAAGTAATCCGTAACCTGAAGCATGACTTAGCTAAGACCGATGAATATATTGAGTTTAAGTTAAAAACCGGAGGCTCTGTCACCGTAAAAGAGTTAGGGAGCCAAGAACAAGACAAGAGTCAAACTGAAGAAAAGTGATTATTTTCTGTGCGAATCAGCCTATCTAGTATAGAATGGCGCCAATTTTTTTGCGCATATAGATTTGCTGAGACATTTATGATTGAGAAGTTACGTAATATCGCGATTATTGCTCACGTTGACCATGGTAAAACAACCTTGGTTGACAAGCTCTTAGAGCAGTCAGGAACGCTAGGAGAGCGTGCTGGCGAGCAAGAACGTGTTATGGACTCTAATGATTTAGAGAAAGAACGCGGCATTACCATTCTGGCTAAAAATACTGCCATTGAGTGGAAAGACTACCGAATTAACATCGTAGACACGCCTGGACACGCCGATTTCGGTGGTGAGGTTGAGCGTGTTATGTCGATGGTTGACTCAGTATTGCTACTGGTCGACGCCCAAGAAGGCCCAATGCCTCAGACGCGCTTTGTGACTCAAAAAGCATTTGCGCAGGGCTTAAAGCCGATCCTTGTTATCAACAAAATTGACAAGCCTGGCGCACGCCCAGACTGGGTTATGGACCAAGTGTTTGATTTATTTGATAACTTAGGTGCTACTGACGAACAATTAGATTTTGACGTGGTTTATGCTTCTGCGTTGAATGGTTGGGCTAGCCAAGATGCTGAAGAGAAAGGCACTGACATGCAGCCGTTGTTCGAAACCATCGTTGAGAGTGTTTCGCCGCCTCCTGCAAACTCTGAGGGTGGTTTCCAAATGCAAATCTCGCAACTGGATTACAACTCTTACGTGGGTGTTATCGGTGTTGGCCGAATCAAGCGTGGTCAAGTTAAAGTCAATCAGCAAGTCACTATCGTGTCAGCTGACGGAACGAAGCGTAATGGTAAAGTTGGTCAAGTATTAGGCTACATGGGCTTAGACCGCCATGAAGTTAAAGAAGCGGATGCTGGCGATATTATTGCAATTTCAGGTCTAGGTGATCTGAAAATTTCGGACACTATTTGTGATCCTAACGTGATCGAAGCTTTGCCAGCACTATCGGTTGATGAGCCAACAGTGACCATGACGTTCCAAGTCAACACGTCACCGTTTGCGGGTAAAGAGGGTAAATTTGTAACGTCGCGCAATATTCTTGAGCGTTTACAGCAGGAATTGGTTCACAACGTAGCGTTGCGCGTTGAAGAAACCAATGATCCGGACAAGTTCCGAGTATCAGGTCGTGGTGAGCTACACCTAGGCATCCTCATTGAAAATATGCGTCGTGAAGGCTACGAGTTAGCAGTGTCACGCCCAGAAGTTATTATCCATGAGGTTGATGGTAAGCTTGAAGAGCCTTTCGAAACGGTCACTATTGACGTTCAAGAAGAGCACCAAGGTAGTGTGATGGAGCGCTTGGGCGAGCGTAAAGCTGAGATGACGAATATGTCACCAGACGGTAAAGGCCGGGTTCGATTGGACTTTATAATGCCAAGCCGTGGCTTAATTGGCTTCCAAACTGAGTTTTTAACGCTTACCTCTGGTAGCGGCTTGATGTACCACACGTTTGATCATTATGGTCCATTCAAAGGTGGTGAGATTGGTCAACGCTCTAACGGCGTACTGATTGCAAACTCACAGGGTAAGGCACTGACCAATGCGTTATTCAACCTTCAAGAGCGTGGTCGTTTGTTTACTAAGCACGGTGATGAAGTGTATGAAGGGCAGATTGTGGGTATCCACAGCCGCTCTAACGACTTAACCGTGAACTGCCTTAAAGGTAAGCAGCTAACGAACGTCCGTGCCTCGGGTACTGATGAGTCGCAGGTTTTGACGCCACCAGTCAAGTTAACGCTTGAGCAAGCGCTTGAATTCATTAACGACGATGAGTTGGTGGAAGTGACGCCACAGAGTCTTCGCTTACGTAAAAAGCACTTGACGGAAAATGAGCGCAAACGTGCTGCTCGTCCGCCAAAAAACTAAGTTGATGTTCTCTATAAAGCCGCTACTCTGTCAGCGGCTTTTTTTATGCTGAAAGTTTTTTCGGCTATGCTATAGTTGGGACAAAACAAATGATAAGGGTAGGTTTATACATGCTTAAGGCAATAGCTTATTTTTCAGCAGTCGCGAGTATCTCACTCGCTGCGGGCTGTAGCACCAACGGTGGTAAGGGAGCACTAAAAACCATTAGTACGCTGTTGGGCGGCCAACATGACCAATCAGTCTTTAAAGATACTACCGTGAAAGAAGCCTTGGAGTATGAATACCGTGTCTGCTTAGGTGATTATGAAGGCCAGCAAGATAAAATGCAGGAGTGCGTTCAAGAAGCCTACGCCAAAGTTGTTGAAGAGAAAGGGATTGGCGAACGTCCTACCGATGGCGAAGTAATTATTAAAGATGTGAGTGACGACGAAGTTATTAATGATGACTCGAACGAAGATGACGCTGACGACAATTAATTATGATTGCTCTAATTCAACGGGTCACTGAAGCAAAGGTTGTTGTCGACGGAAATACCATCGGTGCTATTGAGCAGGGGCTGATGGCTCTGATTGGTGTAGAGAAAGATGATGACCAAGCAACTGCGAACAAGCTATTAAAGAAACTACTGGGCTATCGAGTATTTTCTGACGAAGACGATAAAATGAACTTATCATTAGAAGCGGTCAGTGGTGGTTTGTTGCTAGTGCCGCAGTTTACTCTCGCCGCTAATACTAAAAGCGGTATGCGCCCCAGCTTTTCAAGCGCAGCGCCTCCAGCAAAAGGGCAGGAGCTGTTTGATTATCTTGTCACGAAAGCAAAAAGCGCTTACTCGATTGTTGAAACAGGTGAGTTTGGTGCGGATATGAAGGTCCACCTGATAAACGATGGACCTGTTACCTTTAACTTACAGGTTTAGATTACTCGGTGGTGTACTCAAGCCCTTCTGGCTTCGAGTCTTCAATTAAAGATTTCAATTGTTCAAGGTTATGCTGATGACCTTGATCAATGGTTGAGCTTAATAGAAACAGTAGGGAGTTTTGGACGATCCCGCGCCCCGTGTAATCCAAGCGCAAATCAATCTTGGTGGTGCCATTCCCAGTATCCGTAAAAGTGGTTTTGCTAGTACCTTCAAGCCATTGGTTCTCGTAATTGTAGCTAATCAACTCGTTGGGTTTAAATTGAGCTAAGGTTTGATTAATCGTTGTAATCTCACCAGACCCTGTGGTGAATTTAAGACGATGTTTATTACCCAGCTCATTCATCTGACCTTCGAGCTGTTCAAAACCTTGGTAATTGGTCATCCAGTGCTTGTAGAGTAACGGGTTGTTATAAACCGCAAATACTTGATGCTGAGGCGCTTCGATTTCAATGCTGGCTTTGCTTTGGTAGTCAGTCTTGAAGATGCCGATAGCAACCAAAGTTAATAAAATAACGCCGATAACAATAAAAAAATATTTCACGAATTTCATAGGTTTCTCTTAAAAATAGTCTTCAATAATTTACTTCAATGGCTGGCTAAGGCTTATCGTCCCTTAGCTCTTTTACCACAGTATACAAGTGTTCTCTGTTTGCTTCATCTGGTGATATTGGCTCAGCGACCACTAATGTAACTTTTGTGCGCAGACGCTTAAGGCGATCAATAAACTTATTTACTTTCTTGCGGCTGAATAAACTATGCCACAACCCTTGAAGCGCCATAGGGACGACTGGAACGGGTGTCTTTTCAATGATGCGTTCGATGCCGGATTTGAATTCGTTCATATCACCATCTGAAGTCAGCTTGCCCTCGGGGAAAATACAGACTACTTCGCCTTGATCCAGCGCTTCAGCAATGCTGTACATGGCTTCATTCAGCAACTCAGGATCTTCTTTATGTCCTGCAATAGGAATCGCTTTTGCCGTTCTGAAAATAAAGCTAAGCACAGGGACTTTGAAAATTTTATGGTACATCACGAAACGAATAGGGCGTCTGACAGTGCCTCCTATAATCAAGGCATCAACATAACTGACATGATTGCAAACCACCACGCAGGCACCTTCCTCAGGAACGTTCTCTAGACCAGTTTTTTTGACGCGATAGATGGTGTTGATCAGAATCCAAATTAAGAAGCGCATCAAAAATTCAGGAATGAGACTGAATATATAAATCGCGACAACCGCGTTTAGAATCGCAGTCAACATAAAGAACTGCGGAATAGTCATGCCGTTGCCAAGGCAAACAGCCGCTAAAGCAGCAGCGATTACCATAAAGAACGCATTGAGAATATTGTTGCCTGCAATAACGCGTGAGAGGTGCGATTTATCACAACGCTCTTGAACTAGCGCGTAGAGAGGCACAATGTAAAAGCCACCAAAGATACCGACAAAGGCACAGTTTAGAAGCGTTCTAACCGCGCCATCTTGGCTAAGAAAAGCTGATGGCCCTAACTCGCCAATATAGCTACTGGTAGGATTGGCAAAGTAAATATCCAAGGCAAACCATGTCATACCAATCGCGCCGAAAGGCACTAACCCCAGCTCCACTTTTCGCCCTGATAAAAATTCACACAGGGCTGAGCCCACGCCAATTCCTACCGAAAACGTCGCTAAAATCATGGTCGCAACATTTTCATTACCGTTTAGGCTAACTTTTGTAAAGTTAGGGATTTGCGTAAGAAACACAGCACCATAGAACCAAAACCAAGAGATGCCCAAAATCGATAAGAAGACTACTCGATTGGCTCGTGCGTACTGAAAGGTTCGCCATGTTTCGGTAATGGGGTTCCAGTTGATTTTTAAATAAGGTTGGGCGGAAGGGGTTTCTGGAATTCGTCGACTGGCTAAGTAGCCGCAAGCAGAAACCACCAACAATAAAACACTCAGTATCCGAACGCCAAGCTCATCAAAACCAATAAGAACACCGCCAATCACTGTACCAATAATAATTGAGAGGAAGGTTCCCATCTCGACCAAACCATTACCGCCCAGTAATTCTTTGTCCGATAAGTGCTGTGGCAAGATACTGTATTTGATAGGCCCAAACAAACTCGACTGAAACCCCATTAGGAACAGAATACCAAGTAAAAACCAAATATTATTGAGAAAGAAACCGAGAACGGCTAGCGCCATGATCACTATTTCCAGCACTTTGATTTTTCGAATAAGTGCCGACTTTTCATACTTTTCCGCAATCTGACCTGCGGTAGCGGAAAACAAAAAGAAGGGAATTATAAAAAGGCCAGCCGCAATATTGTTAAGCAAGTCGGAGTTTAAACCAAGCTCATCGCCAGCCCTAAAAGCAATAAAAATCAATAAAGCACTTTTGAAGATATTATCATTAAGCGCGCCAAGGGCTTGCGTAATAAAAAACGATGAAAAGAATTTTTGTTTAAATAATGAAAATTGGTTTTGTGCCATTGGTCGATTCCTTGGCTTATTGTTGTATCGGCAAGTTAAAAAAGCTCACCGTGTTGTTAAAGCAGTTTTGGGATAACTCTGATAACGGCTGTTGGCGGCAGTCTGCAATTTTGTGTGCAACATGCGGTAATAAGCACGGTTCGTTACGATTACTTTTAAGTTGCGCCTTCTGCTCTTTGTTTAAATCTCTTGGCGTTAAAAACGGCGCATCAGTTTCTATCATCAGCTTGTCATCGGGAATTAAATGCACCATTTGCGCTAAGTCTTGCCCACGACGCTCGTCGCAAATCCAGCCAGTAATACCAATATAAATTCCCATATCGATATATTGTTCGAGGCTTTCCTGACTACCAGTAAAGCAATGAATCACCGCTTTGGGAAGTTTAGACTGATACTGTTGAAGTAGCTTAATCATGGCTTCGCCAGCATCTCGTTCATGCAAAAACAAAGGTTTCTGAATGTCACAAGCGAGTTGTAACTGCTGCTCAAAAACCGCGAGCTGAGTGTCTTGGGGCGAAAAGTTACGATTAAAGTCTAAGCCACATTCGCCAACGGCAACCACTTTATCCTGTTGCAGCAGCTTCCTTAGCAGTGACAAATCCTCATCCTTAAAGTCTTTAGCATCATGCGGATGACAGCCTGCGGTGGAGAATAAGTCAGGGAACTGCCCAGCTAAAGCAAAAGCCTGCTGACTCTCCGCAGAAGTTGTTCCTGTAATGATTTGTGCTGTGACACGGTGATCGCGTGCTTTTTTAATGACTTGTTCGTAGTCGTCATTAAAGCGGTTATTGGTAAGGTTAACGCCGATATCAATAAATGACATAAATTTGTAGTTTTTGCTTGTAGACTTGTGATTTTGCTTCCTTGTTATAAACTATTTTGACGAGAAATGATACTTGCTACCAGATACCAATTATTACAGGGAACCCTATGTCATCAGATATGAGCCGCGTCACCAACGTACTGCTAGCGATTGCAGCTACCTTTATCGTTATTGCTGGACTAAAAGCCGCCAGTAGCTTTGTGGTGCCAGTGATTTTATCGCTGTTTGTGTCAATCATCTTAGGACCTCTGTATTTCTTCTTAGCCAACCTAAAAGTACCGAAAACGGATAAAACCATACCTGACTGGTTGGCGATGATATTGGTGGTGGTGCTGATGTCGGGCTTATTTTTCCTGATTGGACGTTTAGTCGGTAACTCGGTAGAACAGTTCTCAGCCAAATTGCCTGAGTACGAAATCATGCTAAGAGCCAAGCTTGCTGGGGCCATGACCTGGCTAGAAGGGCTTGGTTTTAATATTCCAGAAGCTTCACTAGCGGAACGATTTTCACCCAGCACCGTGATGAGCCTTTCCGCGTCTGTCCTAAACGGCTTAGGAGGCATGCTCAGTAATTTATTCTTAATCGTTTTGACCTCGATCTTTTTATTGATGGAAGCCAGTGTCTTTGGTGAAAAAATGCAGCGTGCCTTCCCAAGCGCAGAAAGCAAAGCGCACTTAGGGTTAAGCGAAGTAATCGATAAAATTAAGCGTTACGCCACCATTAAATCAATTGTCAGTTTGCTTACCGGTGCCTTAATCAGCGTGTGGCTGGTGATTCTAGACGTCGAGTATCCGTTTTTGTGGGGCCTAGTCGCCTTTATGTTTAACTTCGTACCAAATATCGGCTCGATTATCGCCGCGGTTCCAGCGGTTATTATGGCGTGGTTAACCCAAGACTCGATTACCACGCCGCTGTTAGTTGCTGCGGGTTACCTAACCGTTAACTTTGTTGTCGGTAATATCGTCGAACCTAAATTTATGGGCAAAGGACTCGGCTTATCAACCCTAGTGGTATTCCTATCCTTATTATTCTGGGGCTGGGTTTTAGGGCCTGTCGGAATGTTACTGTCAGTACCTCTGACCATCATCGTCAAAATCATCCTCGATAGTAATAAAGAAACCCAATGGATCGGCATTATGTTGGGTGATAAGTGACTGAATAGGTTTATTGTTAATAAACCTATTCAGTCATCCCCGCGGAGGCGGGGATCTCGTATCGGCTTGCTGCGTGCTATTACCAGAGACAAACTACCTCAGCTCAGAGGCTTTGACTCTTCTCAGAGCTTAAAGTAGTCTCTTTATATAAATATTAAACGAAAAAATTAAGAATACTGGAATAGGGCTGTAGGAAAAACCGCCGTTTAGTGCTCATTTTATTAGAATTCCAAGCGATAATGCACTTCAAGACCGCCTTTACTATGGTATTAGCCACTTTTTTGGAGTGAAAGAAATTATTCTTTATAAATTAGCGGGTTATAGTCCAGTTCGGGTATTCTTATGTTAGCAGTACAAGGAAAGGTCATGAGTATTCTGCAGAATGCACTAGATTCGATAGCAATTGGATTAGAAGACTTTGAGTCTGCTGATGAGAGGAGAATAATCTCTTCTACTCGCAATATATTTGCGGGAATTCTTCTGCTATTTAAGCATAAGCTATGCGAGCTTAGCCCCGTAGGTTCCGATGAGGCATTAATCAAGCAAAGGGTGCTGCCAGAAATTGACGCAACCGGCGCAGTTAATTGGATTGGCAGGGGTAAAAAAACAGTCGATGTTCAAAATATCAAAGACCGATTTGAATCACTTAACATATCGGTAGACTGGAAGAGGCTGGAAAGAATAAACAAGTATCGTAATGATATAGAACATTATTACAGCACCTTAAACAACGAGTCAGTCCAGCAGCTAATTTCTGATTCATTTCTAATAATACGAGATTTCATCGCAGATGAGTTGGAGGAAGAACCAAAATCATTGCTTGGCGAAGACTATTGGAAAATATTAGTCGATGTAAACGAGGTCTACGCAAAGGAAAAACAGGAGTGTGATTCTTCGTTAGAGAAGCTTGATTACTTTAGCAATGAAATTCTTTACGCATTGCAAGCATACCGATGTGACGAGTGTGGCTCTGGATTAATCGAAACAGAAGATTCTGACAAGGCCATAGAAGCATCATTTAAATGTAGGGCGTGTGAGAGAGAGTCGCACTATGAAGAAATAGTAAATGACGCGGTTAAGCAATTTTACGCAGATGACGCTTTTTCGGCACACAAGGATGGTGGTGATAAACCTGTGGTTGACTGTCCATTCTGTTTTGATGGGGCATATATTTTCCTCGAAGGTGTGTGTGTATCCTGTGGTGATTCTGCGACGCATGAGTGCGTAAGGTGTGGTTGCAATATCCCCCCAGAAGAAATATCTGATGATAATGTTTGCGGGTATTGTTCACATATGTGGGCAAAAGTAATGGCAGAGTAATGTACTGCTAACAAGGCGCTGCTGTCGGACAAATTTTCCGCTACGCTCCAAATTTGCCTCAGAGCGCGGCGTTATGTACCCATCGGAGTTGAGAGTTAGGAGCAGATATTGGATCTAAAGTTAACTGAATTTTTGGCAATTTATGGAGCAGTACTTTCGAGCTTTGTTTTTCTCTGGAATGTATTAAAGTCTAGGAGAAAAGTAGCCGTAAAGCTGATTTATGGGCTTGAAGGTGAAGAAGACGATATTAAAACTGGCGTATATGTTTTCATTAAAAACCCCTCAGCTCAAGTTGTTCATATATCCGGGTTGTCGATTCTCCACCCGTGGAGAAAGACAAATATTTTTAAAGTCATTTTAGAGTCAATTAAACATAGGCGTTGGTTTTCTACTTATGGATGGGTTCACTCAAGTTTATCCCTATATAAGGTTGATGATGGCTGTCCAATATCAATCGAGCCAGGGCACTCACACAAAGTTTTAATTCCCGATGATGTATTAAGTGAAATACTAGAGGACTCTGTAAGCCGTGAAATAATGGCTTCAGTTCAAGAACAGCTATGGAATGAAACGTGTTCCAAACCCTTTGAGCTCCAAGAGTTTCAATGAGAGCACATAACAAACAGCGCAAGCGGGACGTTAACTTCCCTGAACAATAAAAAAAGCCCTGCAAGAGCAGGGCTGAGTGGAGCGAATAAACACTAAGGGGTAGATTTATGTTTACTCTGTTACTCCAGAACTTTGAGCTTTTGTATCCATGCTTTCAGCATCTTTTTTAGGTGCGTAAGTCACGGCTTTGTCGCCGCCGCCAAGTGCTTTATATAACGAGATAACGTTCGCGAGCTGTGCGCGTTCAGTTTCAAGTAACGCTTGTTCGGCTGTGAATTGATCTTGTTGTGCATTTAACACTTCAAGGTAACTCGCTAGGCCGGCTTTATACTTTGCTTCTGCTAACTGTAGGCGTTTGCTTTGCGCTTTAACTAAGGAGCGGTTAGCGTCTAACTCGCCGCCGTAGGTGGAGCGGTTAGCCATCAACTGATACACCTCTGAGAAAGCCTGTTGCACCGCTTTTTCGTACTCAGCGATTAAACGCTGCTGTTGTGCTTCGGCAATATCTAAGTTCGCTTGCAAACCATTATTAAAAATAGGAATTCGGATGGATGGCATAAAGCTCCATGTTTTGGATTCGCTATCAAACAAATTATCGAACTCGGTACTGGAGTAGCCGTATTGCCCGGTTAAACTAATTGACGGGAAGAAGGCAGCACGAGCAGCACCAATATTGGCATTAGCCGCATATAAGTTTTGTTCCGCTGACAAAACATCAGGGCGACTTAATAGCACTTCTGAGTTGATGTTGTCAGGAAGTTCTATGGCCATCGCAGCTAACTTTAATTGCTCCGTATCAAAGTTAACGGCTGATAGAGGTTTACCAATTAATAACTCTAGTGCACTTTTTGCAGCGGCGTGAGCACGGTCGAACTGTGCTTTTTGCGCGCTAACGGTGGCTAAGGCGGCCTGTGCTTGTGCTAAATCCAGCTCACTGGCGATACCTGTGTCGAGACGCTTTTGAATCAAGTCTAAGCTTTCTTGACGGCTTTTCAGTGTTTTCTCTGCTAGGTTTAAACTGCGGTAAGCTGAAATCCAGCTGTAGTAGGCGTTAGCGGTTTGGGCAATAACGCTTAACTTTACCGAGCGAGCGGCTTCTGCACTGGATAGGTACTGTGCTAAAGCGGCATCGTTGAGCGAGCGAACACGTCCAAACAGGTCCAACTCATACGACATTAAACCAACGTTTGCGCTGTAAATATCCTGAATGCTATCTACACCTGGAAGAGTGAAGACATTCGCCGAATTTTTGGTGCGGGTTTGACTCACTTCACCGCTGATTGACGGAAATAAATCTTCGCGCTGTATTTGATAGCGACCTTCCACTTCCGCCATGCGAGCGATAGCAATTCTCAAATCTGTATTCGACTCTAATGCTTCTTCAATCATGACGCGTGCATTAGCATCAGGGAAAAAGTCCTGCCAAGCTTCAAGCGTAAAAGCTGCATCTTGAGCTTCTAGTTTCTGTCCTGAGTCTTGTCTATTACTTTGCCCGAAACTGTGCTCAATCGAGGTTTGCGGACGCTCGTTATTCGGTGCCATAGACAGACAGCCTGATAAAATCAAACTAGCTGCCAAGGCCGTGACGGAGGTTAGGCTTTTGCTGGTGAATGATTTAGTCATCTTTAATCTCCATACCTTTAGCGGCAAGTTCGTAGTGTTTTAGTTTTCTTGGGAAAATCTTGCGCACCAGTAAGTAGAATACTGGCACAAAGAAAATGGCTAACACCGCCGCGGAAATCATACCGCCCATGACGCTGGTACCGATGGCCTGGCGACTCGCTGAACCTGCACCTGTGGCAAGTACCAGAGGTAATACGCCCATGATGAACGCCAACGAGGTCATTAGGATAGGGCGCAAACGTAAGCGGCACGCTTCGGTAACCGCTTCGAGAGCACTCTTGCCTTCGCCCTGTGCCTCGCGCGCAAACTCAACGATAAGAATCGCGTTCTTAGCCGACAAACCAATAATGGTGATGAGGCCAACCTTGAAATAAATGTCGTTAGCCATGGAGCTGAATTCTGCGAAAAGTATCGATCCTAAGATCCCAAGAGGCACTACTAGGACGACGGCCAACGGTACTGACCAACTTTCATACAGTGCAGCTAGCACTAAGAAAATGACTAAGAACGATAGGCTAAACAGTAAGGCTGTTTGGTTGCCAGCGACTTTTTCTTCAAGCGACTGCCCTGACCATTCGTAGCCGATACCTTTCGGTAAGTTTTCTGCGAATTGTTCCATCAGCATCATGACTTCACCCGAGCTGACGCCTTCGGCACCATTACCGGTTAATGGTATCGAGGCAGAACCGTTGTAGCGCGTTAACTTGGCTGGTGCTTCGGTCCACTTTGCTGTGGCGACTTCCGACAAGTTAACCAGATCGCCCTGAGTATTGCGGACTTGCATGCTTAGGATTTCTTCAGGCGTTGAACGAGTCTCTGCATCTGACTGAATCCACACCTGTCGTACTTTCTGCCCTTCGACATAGTCGTTGATGTAGGCTGAGCCTAGAGCAATTTGCAGCGTGTTATTTAACTCGCCGATATCAATGCCCAACGAGCGCGCTTTAACGCGATCCACTTCAAACGTTAACAGCGGCGCTGGTGGTAAAGTGTCCGGACGAATTTCAGCAAACTTGCCTGACTGCGATGCCATACCAATTAACTGGTAGGCGGCGCCCATCAACTGTTGTGTGCCGACGCCAGACTTATCTTGTAACTGGAAGTCGAAACCACTGCTGTTACCCAAGCCAGGAATTGACGGCATGTTAAAAGCGAAGGTATTACCTTCTTGGTATTTCATAAACTCTGCTGTCGCTGCCCCTGCTAATTCGTCAGCGTTACGCATTTCTTCGCGTTCACCCCATGGTTTTAAATTGACGAAGGTGATCGAAGTATTTTGACCGGTACCAAAGAAACTGAAGCCAGCAACGGTGATAATTCGTTCCACTTCAGGCTGATTCAAGAACCAAGCATCGGTTTTTTTGGTTAGCTCAAGTGTCCGAGCGCGCGTCGACCCCGACGGCATCAGCGACGAGGCAACGATAAAGCCCTGGTCTTCTGAAGGCACGAAACCTGTTGGCATGCTGGCAAAACGCCAGCCGACAAAAGCGGTAATCACAACAAACACCGCCATGGTGATCAACAAACCGGTTTTTCTGAATAACTTTTTGACATTGGTCATGTAGGTGTCAGTAAATTTGTTGAAGCCTTTATTGAACCAACGGAACGGAGCCCATTCCTTCTTGCCTTCTTTTTCTTTCTTCAATAAGCCTTGCGCAATGGCTGGGCTTAATGACAAAGATAAGAACGCCGAAATAGCCACGCTCAAGACAATAGTCAGTGAGAACTGTTGATAAATTCGACCGACCGAGCCTGAGAAGAAGGCCATCGGAATAAATACCGCAATCAATACCGCAGTGGTACCAATAATCGCGCCAGAAATCTGTTTCATGGCTTTCTTGGTCGCTTGATAAGGGCCTATGTCTTCTTCATCAAGAATACGTTTGATGTTCTCGACCACGATAATGGCATCATCGACCACAATACCAATCGCTAATACCATGGCAAACATGGTGAGCATGTTGATTGAGAAGCCCAGCAAGTAAAGCCCCATACCTGTACCAATCAAGGATACTGGAACGACGATCAATGGGATCAGGGTGGTACGCCAGCTCTGTAAGAATAAGAACATGACTAGCGTGACTAAGAATACGGCTTCGACTAAGGTCTGAACGACTTGGCTAATCGATTCGTCGACAAAGATTGACGTGTCGTAAGGAATAACCCATTCAACATCTTCAGGAAAATACTGCTCAAGTTCTGACATCCTAGCTTTAACCGATTCTGCCGCTTCTAAGGCGTTACCGGCGTTGCTTAGCTTAAGCGCAAATGCCGCTGAGTCTTGACCATTTAACATCGCCGCAGAACCATAGTTATTAGCGCCACGTTCAACTTCGGCAACGTCTTTTAGGCGCACAATGGCACCGTCGCTTGATGAACGAAGAATAATGTTGCCAAACTCGTCAGGTGTCGATAAGCGTGACGGAACTAAAATCGTCGCATTAATTTGCTGGTTGCTCGGCGAGGGTAGAGAGCCCAGTTCACCAGTTGCGAGCTGTGCATTCTGATCGCGAATGGCCTGTGAAATTTCACTCGGCGTAATGGCGTAGGAAGCCATCTTTTTCGGATCAACCCATACGCGCATGGCGTAAGTTGAGCTGAACAGTTGCGCGCTACCAATACCGTCGATACGACGCATTTCACCTAAAATAGCACGATCAACATAATCGCCTAGGTCAGTAGCGTCATGCGTACCATTCGGTGAGTACAGTGATACCACCATCAAAAAGTCAGGACGCGTTTTATCAATATTGACACCCTGAGTTCGAACCGACGCGGGCAAACGTGCCTCAACACGCTTAAGGCGATTCTGAACCTCAACGCCAGCGATATCAGTGTCAGTACCTGTGGCGAAGGTTAAAACAATGGTTGAAGTACCGGTACGTGAACTATCAGACTTGATATAACGTAAGCCTTCGATACCGTTCATCTCTTCTTCGATAACACTGGTGACGGTGTCTTCAATCACTTCAGCTGAAGCACCTGGATAAGTAGCGGTTACCGTGACTTGTGGAGGTGATATATCGGGATACGCCATCACCGGCAAGTTCTGAACAGCTAGGGTTCCACCGAGTAGTATCAGTAAAGAGATCACCCATGCAAAGATAGGTCGGTTAATAAAAAACTGTGCCATAAGTAGTACCTATTTCTGCGTATGAGACGCTTCCGCTTCTTGTGGTTTATTTGAGTTCGGCAAAATTTGTACAGGTGTTCCAGGTTGTAAAAACTGGGTATTGCTGACGATAACTTTATCGCCTTCAGCTAAACCGCTTTTAATTACCCAACTGGTGCCCATCATGGGTCCTAACTCGACTGGCTGCATGGCTAACTTGCCATCTTTGACCACTTTAACCATGGCGCCTTGAGCCGTGACTTGCACCGCTTTTTGTGGAACTTGTAATAAGGTTTGTGAATCAGCAACAGGCGCTTTCACGCGTACGAACATGCCCGGTAATAGTTTGTTATCGGGGTTCTTTACGGTGGCGCGCAATAAGATTGAGCCTGTGTCACGATCGACCGAGAGGCTAGAGAACTCTAGATGCCCTGGGTGCTCATAAGGCGTGCCGTCGTTGAACATTATTTCAATTTGCTGAGACTCTGAATCAGTAGCGTCTGAGCTTGAGAACAACTCACGCATCTTGTTGATCTCAGTTGGTGAACGAGTAAAGTCGACATACACTTCATCCAGTTGCTCAATGGTTGCTAAATGGGTGGCGTTGGCGGCACTGACCAAAGTTCCTTCAGTGACTAAAGCGCGACCAATACGACCAGAAATTGGCGCTTCAACGGTGGCGTAGTCTAAACTGATCTGAGCTTTTTCAACTTCAGCTTTGGCTTGTTCGACGCGAGCATCAGCTTGTTGGCTTTGTGCTAGGTAAGTGTCGTACTCTTGCTGACTGACGGCTCCCTGTTGTAACAGTGATTCGTAACGCTTTAAGGTTTGCTTATTTAACTTTTGCTGTGCTCGGGCATTGCTCAAATCCGCTTTCGCTGCGTTGAGGTTGGCTTTCATCACGCGATCATCGATTTGGAAAAGAGGCTGACCTTGCTTTACATCCACGCCTTCAGTAAACAGGCGCTTCTCAAGAATGCCATCAACTCGTGCGCGAACTTCTGACGTTCTAACGGCTACCACGCGGCCTGGCAAATTCTGGGTAATGGTTGTGGTTTCTGCAGTCACTTCTGCTACTTGTACCGGAGCAGCCTGCTGTTCACCTTGTTGTGCGGCAAACCCAGTGGTTGCACTGGCGCTAATCAACAAAGTACTGATTAAAACTATTTTCTTCATACTGTTTATCCTTGAGCCTGTTGCGTAGCGGTGTTGTGAGTAGGGGTACTCAGCGCAGACCAGGCAAAGTCGACCATTGATTGAATTCGTTCTTCGGTAATCTCTACGCCATTGACGTAGTAGTAATGCATCAAGAAGCTCATACCACCATAAATTGATAGATGCTGTTCTGGGGCATCGGGTGAGCGGATCACGCCGGCCTCATACGCACCTTCATAGAGTTTGAAGAATGTCTCGTACAGAGGGAAAAGCTTTTCTCGTGTTTCTTGCGTGATCACGGGTGAGAAGGCATATAAATGCAAGAACCTGAAATAGGAGCAGTTCTCCATCATAAACTGGATTATTTTGGTATAAACCGTTTTAAAGCGGTCCTCAAAACTAGCCTCAGCGTCATAATGCTCGAGCAAAAACTCGACTTCACTGCGCTTTACGTGGAGGAAACACTCGTTTATCAGGTGTTCTTTGCCTTCAAAGTAGTTGTAAACACTCCCTGTCGCGACCTCAGCTTCTTTCGCAACCAGTGCCATAGAAGAGCCTTGAAGACCCCGTTCGACAAATAAACGAATGGCTGCCTCGAGGATTTGGTGCTGTTTGGACATGGCATATCAAAATAAAATGAACGTTCATTCATTTTATGCGGTTCGGATGTTTGACGCAACACATGATGGGCAAGTATTTGTTAAATTATGTGTCTGTTTTGGTTGAAAAGCTCAGGTGTATTTTGTTTGAGTGAGTGGTAATATCAGTAAGATTATGAAATTACAGATAATTTTTTGTATAAGTATAAAAGTTAACGATAGTCACCATTAGCATCAAAAATGGCTTGATAGGAGATTTCTATGAGTAAGTGGGTGAATCTAGGTGTTGTAGCCGTGTTAGGTTTGAGTCTTTTAACGACGAATGCCGAGGAGTATCGACAGGGGGTGGAAATAACGGAAACGCCAAAAGTGCTGTCGCATCGTGACCGAGTCGAGCCGGTTAACCGTATTTTGAAACACCGACTGGATCATCTACTCCCTCGCTTGATGAAAGAGTCTGATCTGGATATGTGGCTGGTGATTAACCGTGAGTATGGCGAAGATGCCTTATTTTACACGCTTGTGCCAGAACCGACGTTTGCTGCTAGACGTACAACATTGTTGGTTTTCGCCAAAAAAGCAAATACAGTAGAGCGCTTTAGTGTCAGTCGTTATGACATTGGTGACTTTTATAAATCGCGTTGGCAAGGCGGAACCGTCGATCAGCAGTGGGATCGCCTTGCTGAGATCATCGAAGATTATGACCCGAAAAGTATTGGTATTAATGTTAGTGAAGAGTGGGCTTTAGCAGACGGATTAACTCAAGGCCTACATCAAAAACTACTCAAGCATTTACCAGAAAAATACCAAAAGCGATTGGTCAGTTCTGAAGAGCTGGTGATTCGCTGGATGGAGACGCGCACAGCACCGGAGTTAGAGGTATATCCGCAAATCGTGAAAGTGGCGAGGGGTGTTATCGACGAAGCGTTTTCCAATAAAGTGATTACACCGGGCGTGACGACGGATCAAGATGTTGCTTGGTATATTCGAGAACGGTTTGAGGAACTTGGTGTAAAACCGTGGTTCCAGCCCTATGTCACCATTCAACGACGAGGTGATGAAAACGAGCCTAACTCACCATTTTTTGGGAAGGGTAATCGAACGATCGAACCCGGTGACATTATTCATACCGATGTTGGCTTGTGTTATTTAAAACTTTGTACTGATACGCAGGAAATGGGCTATGTGGCCAAGTTTGGTGAATATGAAGTACCGCAAGGCTTAGTCAAAGCTTTAAAAGTAGGCAATCAGTGGCAGGATATCCTGACTGCGGAATTTAAAAACGGCAGAACGGGAAATGACATTTTAACTGCGACACATAAGGCATCAAAGCGTCAAGGCATTAACTCTAGCACTTATACTCACCCTCTGGGTTTTGTGGGACATGCAATAGGGCCAACCATCGGTATGTGGGATAATCAAGGGCCAACGCCTGTGAAAGGTGACTGGAAACTGTATCCAAATACAGGTTATGCCATCGAAGGTAATGTCAAAGTCAGCTTGCCTGAGTGGAATAATCAGCTGATCCAGATCATGCTGGAGCAATCCGCCGTGTTTGATGGTGAGCAGGTTATTTATCTGGGTGGACGCCAAACTGAGTGGCACTTTGTCCGTTAATCTGTAGAGCGAGAACTAAAAAGGCAGCTTTAAGCTGCCTTTTGTTTTTTAGAGATATGAATTGTCTTCCAGACTTTAGCTATGAGCAAGCCATCAGCATCCATGATATCAACTTCAAACACGGGCTCGATTTTGTCCTGAGTGCGTAGCTGTTCTTTAAAGTCACTGACCTGCTGTTCACTGACTTTAAACTCAGCAAACACATCTTTGCGTCCAGGCTTAATAAACTTAATTTCTGCTTTTTTGTCCCACACCACATAGTCACGTCCCATCTTGTGCAAAAGTAGGAGCATGTAAAAAGGGTCAGTCATGGAAAACAGTGAACCACCGTAGTGGGTATTGACGTAATTACGGTTAAACCAGTATTTGCGTAAACGAGCTTTAGCAAACGACCAGTCTTCCGCAAGTTCGATGACGCGGATACCAGCGCCCCAAAGAGGTGGCCATAAGTTGAGTACGCGCTTAAGAGTTTTGGGTTTTAGTGTCTTCATCAGTATCGTTATTGTTGTGGGTATTAGCTTTCTTTGGTGAGTATGCTCGCGCAAATATCAACCCTAGCTCAAAGAGAATCCACATGGGAATTGCCAGTAACACCTGTGAAATCATGTCTGGGGGTGTTAGTAGCATCGCGAACACAAAAATCCCGACGACCATGTAAGGGCGCGTATTAGACAACTTTTCATGGCTAACAAGCCCAGACCAGATCAGCAACATAGTGGCGATTGGTATTTCAAAAGCGAGGCCAAAGGCGAAGAACAGTTTTAAAGCTATCGACAGTACGCTATTAATATCAGGCAAATAGTTAACGTCCTGGGGGCCAATACTAGACAGGAAGCTAAAGATGATTGGAAAAATAATGAAGTAGGCGAAAGCGATGCCGGCATAGAATAGGAGTATGCTACTGACTAATAAGGGGACGGCAAACCCTTTTTCATGTTTATAAAGTCCGGGAGAAATAAATAGCCAGGCTTGATGAAGCA
Organism: Kangiella geojedonensis; assembly: GCF_000981765.1. Lineage (GTDB taxonomy): Bacteria > Pseudomonadota > Gammaproteobacteria > Enterobacterales > Kangiellaceae > Kangiella > Kangiella geojedonensis. The sequence continues at coordinate 340,177 of NZ_CP010975.1, forward strand.
CAAAGGGCATGGCGATAAATATAGCCATCACAAAAGCTAACTTGAACGGCGCGAATAAGGGTGCGGTGACATCAATGGCAATAAGGGTTGAGCTTTCGGGTAGTGCTTCTTTGAGTGGTTTCGATAACCACTCATAAAGTTCGTTAGCGAAAAATGCTAAACCGACAAATATAACAACAATTACTAGAACTGAGCGAAGTAGGCGTGAGCGTAACTCGATCAGATGCGATAGCAATGGCATGTCATTAGCGTTAGAGTCACTCATAGGGATTAGCGCTGCTTGTTTGAGTCATCGAGATTCTTGGAGCTGCTTTTCAGCGCTTGCTCTGCTTTTTGCTTAGCGGCTTCAGCGGCTTGAATTTTTTTCTCAGCTTCGTCACGAAGCTTTTGTAAATCCGTTCCTTCAGCTTGACGCTTAATCATCGCTTCGTGTTCGGCGAGCTTCTTCTTCATCTCGTCGAGTTCAAGTTCGCGATTAACCTGATGATTAAAATTGGTGACCGTACGCTTGGCTTTGCCTGCCCAGCGTCCGAAAGTTTGCATGGCCTTAGGCAATCGTTCTGGCCCTAACACTAATAAGGCCAGTATCATGACTAACAGTAATTCTGCAAAACCAATATCAAAAGGCATGGGCGACTAAGGAAGTGGGTTAAGATTTTTTATTACTATCAGTGTCTTTTGACTCAGAAAAGTTGGCATCTTGAGTCGTGTTGTCGCGGTTATCATTAAGATGGCTGGTTTCTTCTTTTTTGTCATCTTCATCTTTAAACGCTTTTTTGAAATTCTTGAAGGCTGCGCCAACATCGCCACCAGCATTGCGTAATTTCTTTGTGCCAAACAACAATAAGATAATCACCAAAATGATGATTAATTCCCACATACCAAATTTACTGAACATTTGAACCTCTACTTAAGTCAATTGGCGCTCACGCAAACGGCATCTTACCGCCACCACCAAGAATATGGATGTGTATATGATACACTTCTTGCCCGCCTTCATCACCTGTATTAATCACGGTTCTGAAGCCTTTTTCGCATCCTGCATCATGCGCTATCTGTGGTACTTTACGCATCATGTAACCTAGAAGCTCCTGATCACTGTCTTCAACGTCGGCTAAGCTTGCGATATGTTTCTTGGGAATCATCAGCAAGTGCACCGGTGTTTTAGGAGCAATATCCTTAAAAACATAGATTTTGTCGTCTTCATAGACTTTGTCGGATGGTATATCACCATCAATGATTTTGCAGAAAAGGCAATCACTCATTATTTAAATAACTCCCTAGATAGAAATTCATTTTACTTTAATCGGCCACAAGCTTTTGACCAAGAAGGCGAGCCCAACAACGCCAACTATCAGGCTGGGAACCCAGTCATCTGGAATCCCTAGATAAAGTAGGCCGCTTAAAAGAGCGAAGCCGCTACCGATGATGGCGTGCTTTTGTGCGCCACTCTGGCGTAGCTTGTACTGCTCTAGTTGTGTGATTTCTTGCTTGAGGCTATCAAATTTTTCTAATTCTTGGCCCAGTTTTTGCACATTATCAAACAATAACCCTGGGATTTTTGGGGCTTTATGCAACCAGTCGGGTAGCTGAGTTTTGACTTCCTCGAAAATAGCTTTGGGGCCAATTTGGTCTCGCAACCACTTCCTAAGGTAAGGTTGTGCCGTTTCCCAGAGATCGAGCTCTGGATAAAGTTGACGCCCTAAACCTTCGACGTAAAGCAATGTTTTCTGTAGCAGTACCAGCTGAGGCTGTACTTGCATATTAAAACGGCGTGCAGTTTGGAATAGTTGGATTAAGAAGTGACCAAAGGAGATCTCTGCTAGCGCTTTGCCAAAAATAGGTTCACAAGCTGCACGTATGGCCGATTCAAACTCAGGGATCGAAACGTCTTCATCAATCCAGCCTGACTCAACATGAAGTTCAGCGATACGTTTATAATCGCGATCAAAGAAAGCGAGGAAGTTGTGCGCTAAGTAGCGTTTATCATCTTCATCCAAGGTACCCATGATGCCGCAATCAATCGCGATATATTGTGGTTTGTCCGGATTAGTTGTATCAACAAAAATGTTTCCAGGATGCATATCAGCGTGAAAGAAGCTATCGCGGAATACTTGGGTAAAGAAAATTTCGACACCGCGATCAGCCAGCTCCTTCATGTTGACGCCTTCATCTTTAAGGCGTCTGACGTCGCCAATAGGCGTACCAGCAATCTTTTCTACCACCATGACTTTGCTGCGCGTATAGTCCCAATAAACTTTAGGAACGTACAACAGCTCAGAGTCTTGGAAGTTGTGTCGTAAGTGAGAAGTGTTAGCAGCTTCGATTCTCAGATCAATTTCACGCTCTAAGGTAGAGTCATACTCTTTAACCACTTCTTTAATGCGTAGTCGGCGAGCTTCGCTTGAGTATTTCTCCGCCCAACTAGCCAATTCATACATCATGCTTAAGTCACGACGAATTTTCTGTCGAATCTTTGGGCGCAAGACTTTAATAACCACTGCTTCACCCGTCTTTAAAGTGGCTTCATGAACTTGTGCAATGGAAGCGGAGGCCAGCGGCGTGGTGTTAAAGTCACTAAACACGGCGTCTAGTGTCGATCCCAGCTGCTGCTCTACAACATTTTTAGCCTCTTCAGAGGAAAATGGCTCTACCTGATCTTGCAACCTAGCCAACTCGTCAGCAATGTCTGGTGGTACTAAGTCGCGCCGAGTCGATAGCATTTGCCCCAGTTTGATATAAATAGGGCCAAGTTCAGTTAGAGCCAGTCGCAAGCGTTCGCCACGAGATTTATCGTGAGCAGACTTGTGAAAACTGAAGGAGAAAAGCTTTGCTACGGGACGTAAAACCGCTAGCGGTGTTGGAGTTAAAAACTCATCAAGACCATAGCGGACTAAGGTACGATTGATTTTCAGCGCGTGATGTAATTGTCTAATCGTATTCATCTAGTGCGCCTTCTCCTGTTGGGACTGTTGTTTAAGTCGCTCAATACGCATGGCCAAGCGATCGACATCAGATTTTAAGTCAGCGATATCATCATAGAAGTTTTCTAACTCGATAGAAGCGGGTACTGCTTTGGCCTCAAATCGAAGGTATTCACTGGCATTCTGCTTTGCGGTTTGCTCGCTGCTCTTTAGCCATTTAAGAAGCGCTTGCCCGCCTTTAAAAAGTTGATGAGCCGCGATATCCCCTAGGTAGTGAGATAAGTGTTCTTCCCAGTCGATATCAAGTTGGTTAAAGAATTTTTGGAAGTTTTGTGCGGTGCTGATTTCGCCGGCAAACCGAACTTCGCCTTTAAAAATAGGATCACTATCATCACCCGAGGCCAAGTTGAAGAAAGAGAATAAGGTGCCAGACAGTTCCGCGTTGGATTCTTTTTCAAGCCCCGCCTTAATCAGAATGTAGCGCTCATCAATGATGAAGTAGAGTTTTTGATCAACATCAGTAAAGTGGAAGGCGATGATCTTTTGGTTAAGCTTGTCTAAACGGCGAGTGGCCTCAGGATCGAGACTGATGACTTTATTAATAACACTTTCGACGGTAGGGGCGAATAGCTCAACCAGCATTAGAACTTTTTTCCTATATGCAGCGCAACGACGCCGCCAGTTAAGTTAGTGTATTCGGCATCATCGAAGCCTGCGTCTTCCATCATGCCTTTTAACGTTTCTTGATCGGGATGCATGCGAATAGATTCGGCAAGGTACTTGTAGCTTTCAGAGTCATTCGCAACCAGTTTCCCCATGGCGGGCAATAAAGAAAAAGAGTAAATATCATAAACCTTAGACAATAAAGGTAGCGCTGGCTTAGAAAACTCAAGAACCAGTAACTTCCCTCCTGGCTTCAAAATGCGGTACATGGATTTTAAAGCTTTGTCTTTTTCAGTGACGTTGCGTAATCCAAAGGCAATAGTAATGCGATCAAAGTGGTTGTCTGGAAAAGGTAAACATTCGGCATTTGCCTGCACAAAATCAACGTTACCTACCACACCAGAATCGATCAATTTGGCACGACCAACTTTTATCATGGAGTCGTTAATATCAGCCAAGGTTACTTGGCCCATTGGGCCTACAATTTTTGAGAACTTAGCTGTCAGATCTCCTGTGCCACCAGCGATATCAAGGATCTTCTGTCCACTACGAGCAGCCGCGCGCTCGATGGTATAGCGCTTCCATAGTCGATGCACGCCAAAGGACATGAGGTCGTTCATGACGTCGTATTTGCCGGCTACCGAGTGAAATACCTCGGCAACTTTTGCGGCTTTTTCTTCTTTAGCAACAGTCTGGTAGCCAAAGTGAGTTGTGCTGTCGTGCTTGTTGTCTTCTTGTGTCATGACTTTAATTCTTTATTAGTGTTTCTCGTGAGCGTTAGGATCAAAAACTCCGACACTGGTATCCGATGAGCGATGCAGCCCGGCGGCTTCTAATCGCTTGAGGTAGATTGCCCAGTTATCGGCATAATCACGCCCAAGTTCATACAGTGTTTGCCAAGTATACAGTCCGCTGTCGTGTCCGTCATCAAAACTGAGCCTGATTGCGTACTGTCCAACAGGCTCAACGTCTGTCACGGTAATGTTTTTTTTGCCACCGACCAGAGTCAGCTCTTGGTTGCCATGACCTCGAACTTCAGCAGAAGGCGAAAAAACTCGCAGGTATTCATAGGGTAGCAGGAAAGTGTTCCCAGAAAAACAGACCTCAAGTTGCCTTGATTTCTGGTGAAGCTTGATGGCGCTTGGAGCTTCGCTCATGACGTTTGATTAACGGTTATTAACGTTGGATCAATTGTATCAGAGATGGGTGTTGAAACATAAATAGTTAGGAAGGGCGAACATAAAAAAGCCGACCCTAGGGCCGGCTTTTCATCATCTATAGTTAAGATGAACTAACGCGTGGAAATTATTCCCAAACAACGTTTAGTGTTACACCAGAGAACGTCTGATAAGCACGTAAGCTGATGTAGTAGCGGTCTTCCGCAGGGTTAGAGATGTTACACGTCTCTTCGTTGCCCCACTTGTATGGACGGCAGTCATACGCAGAAGTCGTTGGCTGAGAGCCGCGACGTACGTATAAGTCCGCATCACCAGAACCGCCTGTGATTGTAGCGTTTAGTGAGCTCATGCCTGCTGGAACGTCTAGGTAGTAATGCTGCCATTCACCAGAGTTAGCAGAGATGTTTTCGATAGTTGCACTACCGCCTTCGCTAGGAGGTGGTTCTGTGCTTCCACCGTCATGGCTAGCAACTAGGTTAACATTAGAGTAGCTAGTGTAACCGCGAACCATCACATAGTAAGTGCCTGCTTGTGCGCTAAAGTTACAAGACTCGGAGTTACCGTTTTTATATGGACGGCAGTCGTAGCTTGAAGTCGTTGGTGCGCTACCGAACTTAACGTATAGGTCCGCATCACCTGAGCCACCGCTCATGTCAAAGCTAACATTAGATGCGCCTGACGGTACTGTGAAAGTGAAGTCAGTTTCAGAACCTTGTGCGCCTGAGAAAGAAACAGATACGCCATTTTCAAGCTCATTACCTGGTTCTGGCTCTGGATCTGGATCTGGGTTTGAACCGTCGAAGAAGCTATATAGTAACAAGTTTGGAGAACCAGACTTAGCATCGCTTACTTTACCAGGAGTTGCTGCGTCAGTAATCGCTTGAGTGACTTGACTTACTGAAGCATTCGGATTGTCAGCTAAGTATAGTGCTGCAACACCTGCAACGTGTGGCGCTGCCATAGAGGTACCACTAATTGTGTTAGTACCGCCAGTGTGCCAAGCAGAAGTAATGCTTGAACCTGGAGCGTAGATGTCTAGACAGTTACCGTAGTTTGAGAAGCTTGAACGTGAATCACTTGACGTTGTAGAACCTACAGTGATCGCGCTAGCTGCACGAGCTGGAGAGTAGTTACAAGCGTTTGAGTTATCGTTACCAGCGGCTACAACTGTTGTAACACCTGCGTCTGTTAAGCGTTGAACGGCTGCGTCAGTTGTGCTTGAAGCACCGCCACCTAAGCTCATGTTAGCGACTGCTGGCTTAACGTGGTTGTCAGCAACCCAGTCCATACCTGCGATAACACCAGAGTTTGAACCACTACCGCTACAGCTTAGTACACGCACACCGATAAGGTTAACGTTCTTAGCGATACCGTAAGTGCTACCACCTACTGTACCCGCTACGTGAGTACCGTGACCATTACAGTCTGTTGCATCGTTGTCGTTATCAACAGTATCGATACCGCTTACTGAACGTCCACCGAATTCGCTGTGGCTGTTTAGGATACCTGTATCGATAATGTAAGCGTTTACGTTAGATGCTGTCGTGTTATATGTGTATGTACCGCTTAAAGGTAGATCGCGTTGATCCGTACGGTCGATACCCCAAGTCGCGTTGTTTTGAGTCGCGTTGATAGACATCATTTGGTCTTCTTCAACGATCTCAACGCTTGGGTCTTGAGCAAGTTTTTGTGCTTGCGCTTCAGACATCTGATAAACACCGCCTTTCAGTACTGCTTTATAAGTACGAGTAACGCGTGCTTGGTATTTGTTAGAAAGCTGGTCGTTAACCATTTGGACCGCTTTTAGGTTTGCTTGAGAAGCGAATAGACCTTCGTTCTCTTGAACAACGTCATCTTTAAGAACAACGATGTATTGTCCTTTGATAGCATTAGAAGGTACTTGCGCTGTTTTGAACTCACCAGCTTGAACGCCGATAGCTCCAGTCGCAAGTAGTACCCCTGTGACTACTTTAGTTAGTTTCATAGTTTTTTTAACCCCTTAGTGTTAATTTTTTATTACTCTTTTTATAAGAGCACTTGGACTGTATAAAAATTGACTTGTTAAAACAAACTAATTTATGCGAAAAGGCGCTTTTGATTAGTAAATCTTGAGATTTATCACTTTTGTACATTGCGATACAAAAGCAAATTCTTAGGATGTAAGTGAGTACTACTAGTTCAAAGTCTTTTAAAATAAGAGGTTGAAGTGTCAAGAAATGTAAGTTGTTGATTTCCACTTTTTGATGAAAAACCTGAGTGGCGAAAGAAATATCTTAGAAAAGGGATTTTACCGCTATGAGATAAGGCGTTTTATCAATATAGCGATTAGTTATATTTATGCTTGGAATACGTTGTTTGGGCCAGAGGTAACGTTTGTTTTAGGCTAACGCATAAAAAAGCCGGCTCGAAAGCCGGCTGTGTCATCATTATTGAATCAATCAAATATGATGAGGTCTTGCTGCTATTCCCAAACAACATTCAAGTTAACACCAGAGAATGTGCTATAGGCACGTAAGCTGATGTGGTACGTGTCTTGCGCTGGGTTAGAAATGTTACAGGTTTCGTTGTTACCGTTTTTATATGGACGGCAGTCATAGCTAGACGTTGTCGGTTGTGCGCCACGACGAACGTATAGATCGGCATCACCTGAACCACCGCTAATTGTTGCGGTTAAGCTGCTCATTCCAGCTGGAACGTCAAGCGTGTAGTGTTTCCACTGACCTGTACTTGCTGAGATGTTACTGATCGTTTCGTCACCGCCAGCTACTGGAGGGTTAGAGCCACCACCGTTGTGAGTTGCCGTTAAGCTCGCACCTGAGTAGCTGTTGTAACCACGTACCATGACATAGTAGGTTCCTGCCTGAGCTGTAAAGTTACACGACTCAGAGTTACCACTTTTGTATGGACGGCAGTCGTAGCTTGATGTGGTTGGTGCGCTACCGAACTTAACATACAAGTCAGCATCACCCGAGCCACCTGACATGACGAAGTCTACAGAGCTTGCGTCTGAAGGAACCACGAAAGTAAAGTCAGTTTCAGAGCCTTGTGCACCTGAGATTGATTCAGCAACACCATTTTCAAGCTCGTTACCGCTTGGTGGTGGCGTTGTGCCGCCTTGTGCTGCTGTAACAGCTGCTGCCGCATCTAGCATGCCGTCACCACAGTTCGAAGTGCTACAACTTGAACCTGCAGGAAAAGGTTTTGCCGAACTCTTGATTTTAGATTCAACTTCATCAGGAGTTAAGCTTGAGTTTACGGCATACATCAATGCTGCAACGCCTGCAACATGTGGGGCAGCCATAGAGGTGCCTGCGTTATAAACGTAGCTGTCAGTAGAGCGAGTTGTTGTACCAGAATTCATGGTCGAAGCAACACCGCCAGAACCGCCTTCACCACCTGGTGCTGCGATATCAATTAACGAGCCGTAGTTTGAGTAGCTGGCACGATCCGCTTGGTTGTTTGTTGCCGCAACGCTGATAACGCCATTACAGTTGCCTGGGTTATAACCAGAAACATTGTCGTTAGAGTTACCAGAAGCTACAACGATTACCGCACCGTTAGCGCGAGCTGAGTTAATCGCGTTTTGAGTTGTTGATGAACAAGAACCTTGGCCACCAAGACTCATGTTAATAACTTGTGCTGGATTTGGATTTGATGGAACACCGGAAACACTACCACCGGCAGCCCACACAATCGCGTCAGCGATGTCTGATGTGGTACCACCACATTTCGCTAGAACACGAATAGGGACCACTTTTGAGCCATAGGCAACACCAGCAACACCTTTATTGTTATTGGTGACCGCAGCGATTGTGCCTGAAACGTGAGTACCGTGCCAGCTAGAGTTGCTCGCAGGGCTACCTGAGTAACACTCACCAGCTGCAGCCCAGTCGCCTTCGTCTAATGCGTCTGAGTCACGGCCATTACCATCGCGAGCATTGGTTGAGTTAGAGACGAAGTCATATCCACCAACTAAGTTAGCTGCTAAGTCTTCATGATTTGTATAACCAGTATCCAGTACAGCAACTGTAACGCCTTGTCCTTGAGTGGTATCCCAAGCTGATTCAAGGTTAATACCGGCCGTTGGGTCTGTGTAGTGCCACTGAACGCCATAATGCGTATCGTTTGCTGTCGCTAAAGGATGCATGTAGCGATCGACTTCAACGAACTCTATATCTGAACGTGCACTTAGCTTGTTGGCCATCTGCTCAAGTGCTGCAACGCTCTTCGGCGTGTCGAACTTAAGAACTTGTGAGCCAAAAGCATTAAAACGATGGTGCTTGGCGTTTGCGCCGACCACGTTGCTAATGCTTTTCATTGATTTTGCGCTTGCCTGCGTTTGGAACTGTTCGGAATCCTTGTATTTAACAATTAGGCCAGCGCCGTATTCCACTTGCTGATTTTCTACCAGCATAGTATTTGATGTTTTTGCACTAGCCATTTGGTTAGGAGCCATTGCTACAGCGCTAGCCGCGCCTGTTGCAAGTAATACCCCTGTGACTACCTTTGTTAGTTTCATAGATTACCTCAAAATTATAAATGTAGTGTTGCTTCTTCTCTAATAGATGTAATGGTTCTAGCAACCTGGCGACTGTATAAAAATCTGACACATTAAACAAATTATATAATGCCAAAGCGCATTACCCATTACCAAAGCTTGAACGGTGTCAGTTTTGTACAAACTGATACAAAATGGGCAGAGCTCTATGAAGTGGGAGAGTTCAGAGCAACATGTAAATACACTGGGTGGATGCTAGGTATGAATAAAAAAAGCCGACCCGAAGGTCGGCTAAATGGAATCATCAATTATGATGATTCTCCCCACTCTAGTTGTTTGGTTTATTTCCATATATTTTGAAAAAGGACTGACCCGAAGGTCAGTCAAGATTGTAGTCCATCAAAATAAGATGGCACTAAGGGTTCCTTATTCCCACACAACGTGTAGTGTTGCGCCAGAGTACGAGCCCCACGAACCGAAGACGCTGATGTAATAGCGATCGACCGCTGGGCTTTGTACAGAGCAACTTTCGTTATTGCCCCAGTTGAATGAAACACAGTCATAGTTGTATCGAGTCGGCTGACTGCCACGACGGATGTATAGGTCAGCATTACCAGTACCACCACTTAACGTCGCACTTAACGAGCTCATGCCTGCTGGAATATCGACGTAATAGTGGTTCCATTGACCTGAGTTACCTGAGATGTTGTTAACCGTTTCTTCACCGCCTTCACCTGGATTCGGATCTGGATCTGGTTTGGTGTCGCCGCCATCATGGTTAGCAACTAGGCTTGCGTTAGAGTAGCTAGAGTAGCCGTGAACCATCACATAGTAGGTACCTTCTTGGGCATTGAAGTCGCATGACTCGTTATTACCATTGCGGTATGGACGACAGTCGTAGCTATTCATAGTTGGAGCGCTACCGAATTTAACGTACATGTCGGCGTCACCTGAGCCACCTGACATCTGGAAGTCTACTGATGAAGCATCAGCTGGAACGTCGAAAGTGAACTCCTTTTGAGAGTCTTGAGCACCTGATAAATCAACCGCAACGCCATCTTGTAACTCATTACCTGGTTCTGGCTCTGGATCAGGATCTGGATCCGGATCAGGATTTGAACCATCGAAGAAACTGTAAGCTAATAAGTTCGGCGAACCAGATTTTGCGTCACTAATAAGGTTAGGTGTCGCGGCATCAAGAATCGCTTGCGTTACTTCGTTTACCGATGCATTTGGGTTGTCAGCCAAGTAGAGCGCTGCGATACCAGCAACATGGGGTGCTGCCATGGAAGTGCCGCTCATGGTCTGAGTACCGCCATTGTTGCGTGTTGATAAAATGTCAGAGCCTGGAGCGAAAATATCAAGGCAAGAACCGTAGTTTGAACTAGCCGAAGAATTGAAAATAGAGCGAGCGTCATTATCGTCTGTAGAGCCAACAGTAATTGCGCTAGGTGTGCTGGCTGGTGAATAATCACAAGCATCTTTCCCGTCATTACCTCCTGCAGCAACAACAATCACGCCAGCATCCGTCAAAGCTTGAGTTGCTTCGTTAATTGAACTCATGAAACCGCCACCAAGGCTCATGTTAGCTACCGCTGGCTTAGTATGATTTTCCGCAACCCAGTCCATGCCCGAGATAATACCTGACCAGCTACCTTCGCCTCGGCAATCAAGTACGCGAATCCCAATCAAGTTTACATTTTTGGCTACGCCATAGGTTTCGCTACCAACCGTACCTGCGACGTGAGTACCGTGCCCATTACAGTCACGCGGGTCATTATCGTTATCAACAAAATCATAACCACCGTTGAGCCGACCTCCAAAGTCGCTATGATCTGTGACGCCACTATCAATGATGTAAGCGTTTACATTTGATGCATCTGTGCTGTATATGTAATTGTTATCTAGAGGTAATTCGCGTTGATCTATACGGTCTAAGCCCCAAGTCGGGTTGCTTTGCGTTGCAGCGATTGAAACTCTTTGATCTTGCTCAACCAGCTTTACACGAGGGTCTTTAGCCAGTAATTGAGCTTGGCTCTTAGACATAGTGAATACGCCACCCTTAAGCACAGACTTAAAATTACGAGTTACTCGAGCTTTATAGCGCAAGCTTAGATTGTCAGTAAGCATTTGCACAGCCTTTGCATTTGCTTGTGAACTGAAAATTCCTTCACTCTCTGCTACCGCGTCATCCTTCAATACAACAATGTATTGATTCGCTACAGCGTTTGATGAAATAGGAGCAGTTTTAAACTGGCCTGCGTATGCACCAACAGTACCAGTCGCTAATACTACCCCCGCGACTACTTTATTCAGTTTCATAATGTTACCCCTTATTACTATAAGTTTATTTGTAATGCTTTTTGTCTATAAGTTAACAAAAGCCAGTAAAAAACTAAAAGATAAATCTTAAATAATCAAATAAATTATAGATAACTGGTCAGATGATTAGATTGGTAAATGCATCACTTTTTAATGCAAAAATGACTATGTAGGCCTTTGAGGTTAAGGGATTGGCTTTCCTTGCATGATTTGATATAGGAAAGGGTGATATAACTAAACGATCTAAAGAAGGTAGTTTTTTGTGAGCTAGGCCTGATAGGTGGTGCTTATATGAAATATTTTATCTGAATATATAATGAGAATCGTTTACTTTTCAGATAAAAATGCATTTTTATAGGGGGAGTCTCTAGAGTATTGTTATTAAAACAATAAAGCCGGCAATTGCCGACTTTATTGAGGGGGGGTAGGTTAAGACCAAGTGCTTTATTAAAGAATAAAGCGACTCAAATCTTCATCATCCGCCAATTCAGATAATTGTTTACTGACATAAGCTGCATCGATCGTTAGCTTTTCATCAGTTTCACTTGCTTCGAAAGAAACTTCATCCAATAAGCGTTCCATAACGGTATGCAAACGTCGAGCGCCGATATTTTCAGTACTTTCATTCACTTGGAAAGAATACTCAGCAATCTTTTCGATACCATCTTCAGTAAACTCAATCTGCTTGCCTTCAGTGGCCAATAACGCTTGGTATTGCTTGGTTAAAGCGGCGTCTGGCTCGGTCAGAATGCGCTTGAAGTCCTCAGGAGTCAGGGCTCGTAACTCAACTCGAATTGGTAAACGGCCTTGAAGCTCTGGTATTAAGTCCGAAGGCTTAGAGAGGTGGAAAGCACCCGAAGCAATAAACAAGATATGGTCAGTTTTGATCATGCCGTATTTGGTATTGACGGTACAACCTTCAACCAGTGGCAATAGATCTCGCTGAACACCTTCACGAGAGACGCCACCTTCTTGGCTATCACTACGTTTGGTCACTTTATCAATCTCATCTAAGAAAACGATACCGTGCTGTTCAACAGTTTCAACCGCTTTAATCTTGAGTTCTTCTTGATCCACCATTTTTGCCGCTTCTTCTTCCGTCAGCATCTTCATGGCGTCTTTAACTTTGACTTTACGCTTCTTGCTTTTGCTTGGCCCCATGTTTTGGAACATGGATTGAAGTTGGCTCGTCATATCTTCCATACCAGGAGGTGCCATAATGTCGACGCCAATAGACATTTGAGCAACGTCAATTTCAATCTCTTTATCGTCAAGTTCGCCCTGACGCAATTTTTTTCGGAAAACTTGGCGCGCTGAAGAGTCTTCTGCTTTTGGTGCATCTTCTTGATCCCAAGGAGAGTCAGATGATTTACGAGCAGGCGGTAATAAGGCGTCTAAAATTTTATCTTCTGCAGCATCTTGGGCACGATTTTCGACTTTCGCCATTTCCTGCTCGCGCAACATCTTAAAAGCAGCATCGACGAGATCGCGGATGATGGATTCTACATCACGGCCGACATAACCAACTTCAGTGAACTTAGTGGCTTCAATTTTAATAAAAGGTGCGTTGGCGAGTTTAGCCAAGCGACGGGCAATCTCAGTTTTACCCACACCCGTAGGACCAATCATTAAAATATTTTTCGGCGTTATTTCGTTACGCAAGCTTTCGTCAACCTGCATTCGGCGCCAGCGGTTACGTAGTGCAATGGCGACAGAGCGTTTAGCGCCGCTCTGACCAATAATGTGTTTGTCGAGTTCGTGGACAATTTCACGTGGTGTCATAGACATAATTAATTCTCTTAACTTATCTTTGTCATTCCCGCAAGGCGAGAATCTAGTATTCTAATTGCTCGATGGTTTGATTGTGATTGGTATAAATACAAATATCACCGGCTATGGTTAAGCCTGTTTCGACAATCTCGCGAGCATCCAACTCAGTTTTCTGCATTAAGGCTTTCGCCGCGGATTGAGCAAACGCACCACCTGAACCAATAGCGATCAAGTCATCTTCTGGTTGAATCACATCACCGTTACCAGTGATGACCAATGAGTGCTCTTTATCTGCTACCGCAAGAAGGGCTTCTAACTTGCGCAAGGCGCGGTCGGTACGCCAGTCTTTGGCGAGTTCTACGGCTGCGCGCATCAACTTACCGCCATGAGATTCTAGCTTGGCTTCAAAGCGTTCGAAAAGCGTAAAGGCATCAGCTGTACCGCCAGCGAAACCGGCAATAACTTGATCGTTATACAGGCGGCGAACTTTGCGAGCATTACCTTTCATGATGGTATTGCCTAAAGAAACCTGACCGTCGCCACCGATGACGACCTTTCCATTGCGACGCACCGATAAAATGGTGGTTCCACGATATTGTTCCAAAATCAGCTCCGGAGTTTTGTTCTTCGTTACTCAGCTAAATGGGGGCTAAGCTAATGAATTCAAGGAAAATACACAGGAAAAAGCTATGGAGGTGGCACAGAAATGTTACCAAATATGATGTGAAAAGATCCCGTGCTTATAATGAGCAGAATCTTAGAGTGACTGAAAGTCAGGTTCGTGAGTGCTTCCAGTCACCGGCAACTACCAAATCTGGCAAGTTTGGTAATTATTGTTTTGCAGTTTATGGCGATCGCTCTCGGCATTACGCTTACTTTGGTATGGGCCTAGGCGCACTCGATGCCATTCGCCTTTGCTTAAAATAGTGGCTTGAAAGCCGATAAAGGCGAGTTCAGCCTTCATGCGTTCAGCATCTGCCAACTGTTTAAAGGCGCCGCACTGCATAATGTAGCTTTTGTTGCTGTTAGTCACTTCCGGCTTAGTCACTTCTACATCGACCTTTTTATTGGTCAGAGTTTCGTGGTATGTAAACTCAGTACCATCATTTGAATCGCTTACCTTAGGCTTAGTGTTTTGCTGCTGGGAGCTGTTGCTTTGCTCGGAGGTACCTGCCTCAGTGGTTTTTTTGGTGGAGATTTCTTCAGTGGTGACTAACTCTTTGAGTACATCAGGCTTTTTAATAACTGCCCACAGAAACACGACCAGTAAGGTAATCAATATCCCGCCAATGAAAACCAAAATTGGGGACAGGGGCTTTCTAGACGCCGTGTTCTTTGGAGTACGCGTATTATTTTTTCTTTTGGGACGCTTACGCTTGGCGTAGTCTTTGGTCATTGTTTAGCTCTAAGGGTAAGAAATAATGTTATCAATGGGCAACTAAAGATACAGCTAGTGGCCATGCAGACTTTGTGTGGTATTTTAAGCCTTGTTATTAGGAAGTCCAACGACAAGTGTTAATTAACCGTAAAAATGTGAGCTAGAAAGGACTTCATACCTAAAACACTTCCTGTGGGTCGACATCGATGGACCAACGAACTTTGCGGGCGCTTGTGAGCTGTTCCAAGGTTGGGCTGATTGGCGTTAAGGCATTTTGTAGCGCTTTACGTTCAGTGTGCTGCACCATTAGTTGTGCTCGCATTTTGCCAGCTCGCTTCGGCATCGGCGCAGGGAAGGGGCCGTACACCGTTAGCCCGCTATGCCCAAGCTGTTGTTTGACTTCATTCAAAAACGTCATAGGCATCTCTAAATTATTAGCTTCGGCCCGAAAAATTGCCATTGCTGCGTAAGGCGGTAATTGCGCTTGTTGTCGCTCTTCAAGGACTTTTTGACTTAAGGTCTGGTAATCTTGAGTAAACAGGTTGACCAATAGTGGGTGATCGGGGTGGTGTGATTGAATCACGACCTCACCTTTAATATCCTTTGAACGTCCGGCTCGCCCAGCGACTTGAGTTAACAGTTGCGCCGTGCGTTCGGTGGCTCGGAAATCTGCGCTGAATAAGCAACCATCGGTATCGACCACGCCAACCAAAGAAAGCTTTGGGAAATGATGTCCTTTAGCCAACATCTGGGTGCCGATAAGAATATCAATGTCATTATTTTTAATCGCTTGAACAAAGTTTTGCATCGAATCTTTGCGTCGAGTACTGTCTCGATCAATGCGGGCAACCGTTTTATCCGGGAAAAGCTCGGTTAAAGCTTCTTCCAAACGTTCTGTACCTAAGCCGACCGGGTTTAATTGCGGTGATTGGCACTCTGGGCAACGCTTTGGGGTAAAGACTTGCTTGTCGCAATGGTGGCAGTGAAGGCGTTTGAATTTTTGATGATAGGTCATGTGACGATCACAGCGCTGACAGTCTGCGATCCAGCCACACTCATGGCACATTAAGGTTGGCGCAAAACCGCGGCGGTTGAGAAAAACCATACACTGTTGATTTTGCTCAAGGTGTCGACGCATATTGTCGATTAATGGTTGCGATAAGCCATGGTTGAGATGACGTTGACGAACGTCTAATACCTTTATGTGTGGAGGTTTGGCGTCACCCGCGCGTTTGGTTAAGCGAACTAACTCAAGTTTTCCTTGTTGTACATTGTATAGCGATTCCATTGAGGGGGTGGCACTACCCAGAATAATGGGCGTCTGCTCATATTGAGCCCGCACTAAAGCCAGATCGCGCGCGGAATAACGAAATCCTTCTTGCTGCTTATAGGAGAGGTCGTGTTCTTCATCGACAATGATTAAACCAGGGTTGGCTAAAGGGGTGAACAAAGCTGAGCGAGTGCCAATAATGATGGAGAGCTTACCTTCCCTAGCTTTGAGCCAAATATTTAAGCGTTGTTTATCGGTCAACCCAGAGTGCAACATGGCGATGGGGACATTGAAGCGACGTTCGATGCGCTTCACTGTTTGTGGCGTCAGCCCGATTTCAGGTACTAACATCAATACTTGTTTGTGACTCGATAGTACCTGCTGAATCAGCTGCATATAAACTTCGGTTTTACCGCTACCGGTCACCCCATCAATAAGGAAGCCCTTAAAAGTGTCGAGATGCGGTTCTATAGCATCAATCGCAAATTGCTGTTCCTCATTGAGTTCTAAGTTACTGTCATAAGCAGCACTCGGCTCGTAAATAGAGGTGGCTTCATAAGCGCTTTTAATCAACCAGCCTTTATCCTCAAAAGTTTTGAGGTAGGAGGGAATGAAATCATGGTTGGCCAACTGTGCCTCAGTTAGTACCCCGTCGCAATCGAGGCAAAGCTGGAATAGTTGTTGTTGCTTAACGGCATTTTGACGAAGTTTAGGGATGGCTTCGCGCCCCTGTGGCGTCAAACTCCATTGCCACTCTGGTTCAAGTTCTGCTGCTTGGCCTTTATTTAATAGCGTAGGAAGGCAGGCCGAAAATACTTCGCCTATCGGGTATTGGTAATAGCTGGCTGCAAACTTAATAAGCTTGAAAAGCTCTGCCGGAAGTATGCACTCACTATCTATAGTGTTCTTTATATACTTAAGTTTCTTAGGGTCGATAGAGGTTTTGTCAGCGAGAGATAAGACCGTTGCCACTAACGATTGTCGACCAAACGGAACTTCAACACGGCTGCCAACAGCTGGAGCATGGCCACGGTATAGGTAATCAAATGTTCTTCTTAGCGGTGTCGGTACTGCCAGTCTCGCTACAGGTTGCTGATACATATGCTTCGTTTGGCTCATTGATTGCTAAAGGTTAGGAGCTATTAGCGTGATTGGCAACTGTAAATTGATCGGCGATCAATAGCTAGTATTAGTTAAAGCTTTACTAGGATCTTACCAATCTCATCTGGTCAGACTTGTTGTTGTAAAAAAATCTGATACTGTATGCCTACAAGATTTACTAATGAATAACAATTATAAGCACAAGATATTCTAATATTGAGTGGTATACGAATTTTAAATGAGAAGGGGGGAGTGGTATGAAAATAGGTAGTATAGCGTTTTTAGCGGGCTTGGCTGTAGCCGTAATTGGTGGATTTATCAATGTTAGCTGGTTTCCATTATTGTTAGTGGTCATTGGCTTAGTGGTAGGTTTGCTGAATGTCGCAGGCAGTGAAACAAAAGGTTTCTTGATCGCTTGCATCGCGTTTTTAATGGCTTCTACGGCTATTTACCCATTAGAGCAGGCGCTTAATAGTTTTGCTGGCCTAGGCACAATCATTGGCTCAATCATGCACAATATTGGTTATATGGTGGGAGCTGCGACGTTAATTGTTGCCATTAAAGCTCTGTTTGAGATGAGCAAAGATTAATAAGAATAACGACTTATAATAGTAATAATAAACAGTAACCTTAAGCGGCTTTATGCCGCTTTTTTTATGCAAAGAAGAATTAAGTATCGTCTTTAAGCCTCTTTCCCAGCCTCTTTTAACCTGCCTTATGATGCAAAAGTGACAAAAATTGTCATCAACTGTCGAAAATTTATACAGTTGCTACCTTGTAATGCATTGCTGAATTGTTTACAGTTACCGGAATTTATATCAGATAATTCTATAAGTTGTTGATCTATTGTGTTCTGAGTCATATTAATGCAAAAAAAGGTTAAAAAATGAGCATTTAATGCAGATTTGACTTATAAT
This sequence comes from Kangiella geojedonensis, assembly GCF_000981765.1. Classification (GTDB taxonomy): domain Bacteria; phylum Pseudomonadota; class Gammaproteobacteria; order Enterobacterales; family Kangiellaceae; genus Kangiella; species Kangiella geojedonensis. Next base: position 358,198 of record NZ_CP010975.1, read on the forward strand.
CTAACCAAAATGTGTGATACAGTTCGCATCCGTTGCCCACAGCGCATTTTATCCAAAGGGGAATAAATATGAATTTCTTGAAAAAATCTGTACTTGTAGCTGGGTTAGCTACAGGTTTTATCACTGCAACTTCTTCACAAGCTGCCACATTAGACGTTGATGTAGATGTCACAATTCCTGACGTTTTGATCTTATACGCCTACACTGACATCGATCTAGACTTTGCTGCTGGTGAGTTTGCAGCGTTACTAGACTCTAACTGTACTTCTGAAGATTGTTCTTCAGCCATTACAGCGGCAGAGTCAGGTTCAATCGCTTCAGGTGCGGTAGATTTAGATATTGACTCGGATCTTTCAGCGACTGGAACAACAGCTAGCATTAACATCCAAAACAGTTGGGCTGTTCGTGCGTTAGGTTATGGTACTTTTAATGCATCGGTTGCAGATAATGGTAGCGAATCAGCGGTATCGAACCTTGATATTTCTCCAGCCAGTGGCACGCCTTCAATGGCAGCGACAACTGGTGATGTATCCTTTGACGTTGACCTAACATCTAGCGATTTAGATGATGGTTTGCTTGAAGCAAACTACACCATCACTGTAACTGGCTCATAATCTCATCCGATTATCGAGAAGAGTGATGATAAGTTTACGGAAAAAGCCGAGCCTTATGTGTTCGGCTTTTTTTGTTGGTATGATTTTCATAGCGAGTCAACAAGCTAGTGCTAAGATACGCTGTAAAGCAAATGATTTTAGCGATACCGTGACACGCTCGGAGGTGTCGGGTATTGCTGGTGGCGCGTCCGACCACTCTTTTGCCTTAAACTCTGTGGAAAGAGGAGTGATCGTCGCAAGTAAGGTCGATCTTGATATTCAATTTGATGTGGACTCGGTAGCAAGCGGGACTGTTATTGCAGAAAGCGTAGATTGGGTGTGGGAGATGAAAGCTACGAAAAAGGACGATCTTCGTGGAGCTATTGTGGGAGATTATCAGTTTAACTCTGTGAATGGGCCAATGAAAATTTGCTCGAGTAGTAACTCTTGTATGGATGTTGTTAATGTGGATACTAATGTTTCCTATAAAAGAAATGGTCAAGGGTATATCACTAGAGCGAGAGGTTATGTCGAGCTGACTTTAGATTTGTCCAGTGCTAGCGAATCTGGTGATTACCAGGCTAACTTGACGGTGACGCTCCATGAAAATAACACATCAAATCCATCTTTATGCCCATAGCAGGGTAAGGTGACTCGATAAATGTATCGAACAATTAGATTTTATTTCGTTTTATTAGTCGTATTATCAAGTAACACCATTGTTGTTGCTCAGTCAGGGCTAAAGCCACAGTTAGCTATTTCACCTTCTAGAGTTGTGCTGCAGCCAGATGAGGTGAACGCGACTAAAAGCGTGACGGTATTGAATTTAGGCTCGAAACCCATGCAGGTTGAAGTGTCAGTGCAAAACTGGGATTTTGATGAAGATAATAATTATCGGGCTTTACCCCCGACGCCACAGAGTCTGGATCAGTGGTTGATCATTAACCCTGTTCGCTTGACCATTCCGGCGAAAGGACAACAAACCGTTCGCATGGCGGTGCGCCCAAAAGCTAAGCCAGAAGATGGCGAACACCGAGCCATGGTATTTTTTAAACAGCTACGTGCAGAAGAAGCGAAGGGCGTTAATGTCCTATTCAATGTTGGCGTTCCTGTTTATGCCTTTTTTGGGGATGTGAAGCGTGAAGCGACGGTTCATAGCATGTCCTTCAACAAAGAGAACCACACTTTTCACTTCGACATTACCAGTAGTGGCAATGCTTACGTTCGCCCTGAAGGTTTTTATATGATCGTGGACGCCGAAGAAGCAACTGAGCAAGAGATTTTGCAGCGGCTGAATGGTGAAAACGGTGAAGTGAAAGGTGATAAACCATTCGCGAGTGGAAAAATATCGTCGAAGCCTGTGTTCGCCGGTGAGCGTCGAAAGGTAGAAGCAGCTATTACCTTAAAAGACGATATTAAGAAGGCCTTACCCAGTCAGTATGCTCTAGCTGTAAAGTTCGACGTTGCTGGGACTTTATTCGAAAAAGTCTATTATATTCAGCAAGATAAGTAATTGTCGTTATGCTGCGTTTAGGGATTTATAACGTATTAGGGATCGCTTTACTGGTGCAGCCAATGTTGGCTCATTCTAAGCCTGCACCTCGTGAAAATTTTGATTCTGAATCCGAGTATCTGGCTTACCATAGCCCACGCCAACTCGATAGTTCCTTATTTCAAAACTCTTGGGAAGCTAGCGCTTCGAGCTCTAATACTTCTTTAGGTTACGAAAGAATTCTAGTGGGGTTAGAAGTCCGCGGTAAGGAATTAATCGCTTTAGATATCGTTAAATCCGAACAAGACTACTTAATCCCAATTGACCAAGTCTTTCCAGTTATTGGTGCTAGCTATCAGGTTAACCAAGGAATCATAACCGTCAGTGTGCCAGGTGTTGATGTCGATATTTCGATGCGCCACGCTTATAAAATTGATGGTGAGTTATGGATGGGGTTAGACACTTTAAATGAATACCTAAAAGTGAATGGGCGCTTCGATCCAACCAAATATGCTTTAACCTTTTTGCCACCTTGGTCTCGTGAAACTACTCGTCCTGTAGAAAGGGCGGGACATGAGCCGGTAGTTGAGTATCACCCTGATACGTTTAGTCTTCGCCAATTCCGTTTGTCGCATGAAGTCTATGCGGAAAAAAGTGGCGGGCCACTCGACTTCGAGCCCAATAGAGAGCGCAGTGAAGTAGTTGGAAGTGGCGCTGCATGGGGTGGCTCCTGGTTGCTGGAGGCGGAGAAAAACGCTGGGGATGATTGGAGACTTGATGAGTACTTTTGGTTAAGCCGAAGTGAGCGCTCACAATGGCTGCTTGGTAAGCAAACAGTAAGCCCTTCAGTGGTGTCCCCAACAGTCACCATTACTGGCGCACAGTACTTTTATAGTAACCAAGACATCCCTTACGATCCGTATCAAGACATCAGCCAGTCTCGATTTTTTCGAGAGTTAGGCTCTTCGGTTCAGACAATTCGAGGGACGGCCGAAGCCGGAACCATTGCTCAATTGTATGTTAATAATCAGCTCATTGGCGAAACGTTTGTGCGTCTAGATGGCACCTATGATTTTGGAGAGGTACGCTCAGAGTCTGGTCTTTATAACGAGCTTGAAGTGGTGATTATTGATGCCGTAAGCCGTACCGAGTTAGAGCGACAAAATAAAACTAGAGTTAGCTCCGACAGTTTATTAAGTAAGGGACAGATGGTAACTAGCGCTGCGTTTGGTAAAAAAGGTAACTGGCTCGATCCTGACTTTGAAGATCAAGGCGAAGCTGGGATGTTTCTATATCGATACGGCTTAACCGACGAAACAACAGTAGAGGCTGGGTATTTACTGGATGAAATTGATACCAAAACTGCCGGAATAGCATCGTCACTGGGCAGCCACTTTGTTGGTGCTTACCGTGCCTCATGGCGAAATAACGCTAATACTCAACAGCTTGAGCTCGATGGTAGTGGCGAAAACTGGCGCATGACAGCCTTTGTGAGAGAGCAAGAAGCTGGCTTTTTTGAGCAGGATGATGGTGACTCAACAACGGCTAACGGTTATTTTTATTACACCCCAGACGCAAGTTTACGTTTGGAGCTAATAGGGCGTTATCAAGACCGGGAAGACACGCCTGAGGAAAAAGTAAGCTTCGTAAAACCAGGTGTCTTCTATAGCCCCACCAATAACTTCTCGCTAGCGATGCGACCTGATTTCGATGGCGCTTACCGTACAGAATTGTATTATCGCCCCAGTTTTGATTCCCGCTTTCGTGTGACACACAAGCCTGATGAGCAAACCCTCCGCTTCGATCATAACTTTAATGAAAATTACCAAGGCTATATGTCGGGGCGCATGTATCAAGACACGATTGAAGGCAGGGACTATGAAAATACCATTATTGAATCGGCAACGGGGTTTTATTGGCAGCCAAATGACTGGACCAGTTATGACCGGTTCAGGTTTGAACTGAATCATTCTAATGAATACGGCACGGGATTATTTGCGGAATACCGCACACAGCTGATGTCTGGTGTGTATTTAGATTTGCGACTTAGAGATGCAGACCCACAATATGATGGCGGCTTTTCAGCGTTTGCGCGAGTTTCTATGGATTTTGCTGTCGCTGGTGACCAGTTTGTACCTGCGACTCACCGCAATAGTTACAATACGCAGGGCACGATCGCAGGAACTTTGAATACAGGAAATGAGGCTTGCGATTTAGAGCATGTCAGCGTCCTTATTAATGGCGCGAACTACAAGGTGCCTGTACAAGGCTGTACCTTCTATCTAGACAAGGTCACGCCAGGTGTGCACCGTGTATCGCTGGATGGTGAGTTTCTGCCGATTGAGTTGGTGCCTGATACAAAGAGTTATGTGGTTGAAGTGGCTGCTTCATCGGTGACACGGATAGATTTCGACATGCAAGCGAAATACAGTGCTGCTGGGCAAGTTACTGATACTCAGGGTAACCCAGCTCTTGAGCAGAAGGTCTTGCTGAAAAACAGTGATGGTGAGGTTATGATGCAGACCTACACCGACCAATTTGGCTATTTCCGAGTGGATAACCTGACTAATGGAAACTATAAGCTCGAAGTGCTTGATAATAAAGACCGGGTAATATCGCAGCGAGAGTTCGACATTGACGGTGATTTTCTGTTTGATGTGGATTTATCTATCCCAGTACAGTAAAGCATGTCGGCAGTGTTTCAGTGGGCTATGGCTTGATCTTAGCCTTAATGGCGCGTACAATCGCGCTTCCTAAATATTTGAGTGGTGTTTGGCGTAGCTGGCTTTTGGTGAAGTGAGGCTATAGCCCAAATGGCGACTCCAATGAAGAGAGATGAATTATGAAAGAAGGTATCCACCCAGAATACAAAGCGATCAAAGCAACTTGTAGTTGTGGTAACGTCATCGAAGTTGGTTCAGCAGGTTCTGACATCAGCTTGGATGTATGTTCTGAATGTCACCCATTCTATACTGGTAAGCAGAAAATGGTTGATTCAGGCGGTCGTGTTGATCGTTTCCGTAAGCGTTTCGGTAGCCGTACACTTAATAAGTAATTGCTCCGTAACTCTTGCAGAAAGAGTCGTAATAAAAAAGCACCTTCCGAGGTGCTTTTTTTATGTTCGCAAGCTTTTTTTGATGTGAAGTGTGCGTATAAAGCGCTGTACGGGGTGTTTAAAATATCGAGCTAGGCTCCGGTTCTTCTTCTTGCTCTTCATCAAGCGAGTCTTCTTGGATTGAGTTTATCAGCTGATCGAGCTCTTCTTTTTCAAGGTTGTCGGTATCGTTCTCCGATTCGTCAGAACGATTTCCGTTATACAGTCGGCCAAAATCAGTAGAGCTCTGGCTGATCTCCGAAGGAACATTATCATCACGGAAGTATTCAAATATTGCATTTTGTTGGCCCAGAGCGGCTAATTTTCCTGTTTCCGGATCGATTTTAGCGGAGACGACGCCCGGAGGCTGAATGATTTCTTGTTCTGGAACACCGTCTAATGCTTTTTCCATAAAAGATGCCCAGATCGGCAATGCGGCCTTACCACCATATTCGTAGCGACCTAAGCTACGCCGGTGGTCGGAAAAGCCCATCCAAGCACTGGCAACAAGCTTATCATTGAAGCCAGAGAACCAGGCATCCTTGTAATCATTCGCTGTTCCCGTTTTCCCCGCTAAGTCATGGCGCTCTAATAACGAGCTACCGCGGCGCTTAAGCTGAGTGGTAGCCGTTCCGCTGTGAATGACGTCCTTCATCATGTCATAAAGAATAAAGGCATCACGCGGGTCAATAACTTCTTTCGCAATTTTATGCTCTGGAAGTGGTAACTCTGGATAGTTACGAATTTCCGGTTTGTATTTCGCTTCCCTAATCTGGTTGTTGATCCGGATTTGCTCACAGGACTCGCAAACAACCTTAGGTGTTGCTTGATACAAAATATCACCATAAGACGTGGTCACCTTCTCAATATAGTAAGGTTCGACTTGATAGCCACCATTGGCTAGAACCGCGTATGCAGTCGCCATCTCTAATGGTGTAAAGCTAGCAGTTCCCAGCGCTAACGATTGGTAGGGATCCATGTGCTCGTCGGGCAAGCCTATTTTAACCAAATAATCTTCAGCGTAGGCTGGCCCGATGCTGTCTATTAGTCGGGTAGAAATGGTATTAATGGAACGTTTCAGCCCGACTCGAAGACGGGTTGGCCCATTGTATTTAAGGTTATCGTTTTGTGGCCGCCATACTTCATCAATCTCGTTATTCACTTTGACATAAGGTGCATCGTTTACCAAGCTGGCCGGAGTGAACCCTTTCGAAAAGGCTGCACCATAGATAAAGGGCTTAATGTTTGAGCCGGGTTGGCGTCTCGCCTGGGTGACCAAATTAAATTTGTTGGTGAAGTAGTCAAAGCCACCGACTAACGAGGTAATGCCACCGTCTTTAGAGCGAATCGACACAAAACCTGCCGAAGCTTCAGGGACTTGGCTTAATTGCCATTGGTCATCAACCTTGATGACTCGAATTAGATCGCCCGCAGAGGCTACTTCTGAAGCCGTTTTAGGCTTATGGCCGATGCGACTGTCGCTAATAAACTTTGCAGCCCAATTCAGTCCTTCCCAAGGTATGGTGATGTCTAACCCTTCTTTGGTAAGGGCTTTGACACTTTTGTCGCCGACCTCAAGAACGATAGCTGGCTCTAGATCGGCAATGGTTGGGGTGTTGTTCAGTATCTGTAGGAGTTGTTGTGTTTCTTTACTGGAAAAGTCCTCTATCTGTTGCTCAGGACCTTTGTACCCATGCCTACGGTCATACTCTAATAAGCCCTGCCGTAGCGCATTGTTAGCAATTTCTTGATGCTTCGAATCAATAGTGGTGACAATATCAAGGCCATGATTATAGGCAGTTTCGCGTCCAAATCGATTAATGACATCAAGACGTACCATTTCTGCTACGTAGGGAGCGCTAACATCAAGGTCGGCAGCATGCTTTGTCGCGGTTAGTGGTGTTTCTATGGCTAACTGATAAGCATCTTGGTCAATGTAGCCTTCACTGAGCATTCGACTCAGAACCAAGTTTCGACGACCTAAAGCTCGCTCAGGGTTGGAGATGGGGTTATAAGCAGACTCACCTTTAAGCAACCCAGCCATCATCGCCGCTTCCGGTAAAGTCAGGTCGCTTAAGTGTTTACCGTAATACACCTCAGAGGCAGCAGCTAAACCATAAGCGCGGTGGCTGAAGTGAACTTTATTAGTGTAAAGCTCAAGAATTTGTTGTTTCGAGAGCTCTTGCTCCATTCTTACCGCGAGAAACATCTCAATCAGCTTACGTTTCAAACGCTGATCTCTGGTGAGGAACATATTCCTAGCTGTTTGCATGGTGAGCGTACTGGCGCCTTCTGAGAATTCCCCAGTGGTTGCTGCTACTTTTAGAACTCGCAACAACCCTTTGAAATCGACGCCACTATGCTCGTAGAAACGTTGATCTTCTGTCGCAACCAGTGCATTAATGAAACTTTCAGGGATCTGTTCAAAGGTAACCGGCTCACGTCTGACGTCGCCAAACTCACCGATTAGCTTGCCATCTTGGGTGAAAATGCGCATGGGCGTTTGTAATTTTACATTTTTCAGCGAGTCGATTTCTGGCACTTGCGGAGTCGCATAGAGGAAAGCGCCAATAATGGTCATAACCACAAATATTGTGATAAAAATCACAAATAGGGCTAATTTCTTCAATATATTGATGGTCATTTTTTTTGAAAGACTTATTGTGAAGCGTTACAGCTGGTTTGCGAATTGAGTACCAGTATACCTTTTCTAAAAAAAAAGGCTGAATTTTTTTGTAAATCAGTGTAAATATAGTATCTTAGAAGTGTTAGTTAACAAAAAAGTTTAACTTTTATGTGGATTTGTATCCACTTTCTTGGGGACATGTCTTAGAGATCAATATAAGATAAAACGAACAAATGGACTGTGTTGAACCAACTTAATGAGGCATAGGATTTATGGTTCTGGGGTTATTCAAAAATAAACAAGTACCAGTGATAGGTATTGATATCAGCTCGACTGCAGTTAAAGTCTTACAGCTTGGTAAGTCAGGTGGTCGATACAGAGTTGATAGATATGCTGTCGAACCATTACCGCAAGGCGCTGTTGTTGAACGTGATATTCGTGATACCGAAGCGGTTGGTAATGCAATAAAGAAAGCTGTTCAAAAAGCGAACGCAAAAACAAAAGATGCCGCTGTTGCAGTGTCTGGCTCCGCAGTGATTACTCGCTCCATACAAATGGAGAAAGGCCTTTCTGATCAAGAAATGGAAGATGTCATCAAAGTTGAAGCCGATCAATACATTCCATACCCTCTTGAAGAGGTGAACCTTGATTTCGAGGTGTTAGGGGATTCTGCGAATGACGATAACTTAGTTGACGTCTTATTGGCCGCATCTCGTAGTGTGAATGTGGATACGCGTGTTGATGCTTTGGATATTGCCGGCTTATCACCAAAAATCGTTGATATCGAAGCCTATGCCATTGAGCGTGCTTATCAATTGACGAAAAAGAAGACGGTTGAGCACCTTGAAGATTCTGTGGTGGCGATAATTGATATCGGCGCAACGATGACCAGTCTCAATGTACTGCAAAACGGACAAGTTATTTATAACCGTGAGCAGTTATTCGGTGGCAACCAGCTAACCGAAGAGATTCAGAGTCGATATGGACTGTCGTACCAAGAAGCCGGACTTGCGAAGAAGCAAGGTAGTTTGCCGGATGATTATGAAACTGAAGTACTGATGCCTTTTGCTGAGATTATTACGCAGCAAGTTGGGCGCGCTCTGCAGTTCTTCTTCTCTGCCAGTGAGTTCAGCTCAGTAAATGAAGTGATTCTTGCAGGTGGCTGTGCCTCGATTGATGGCCTGGATAGCATGATTCAAGAGCACTTAGGTACTCCGACTCGTGTGGCTAACCCTTTTGCCGATATGTCTATCTCATCTCATGTGAACACACAAGCATTGAGCGCGGATGCGCCAGCAATGATGATAAGCTGTGGACTAGCATTAAGGAGTTTTGACTAATGGCTCGTATTAACTTACTCGATTGGCGTGAAGAGTTGCGCCAGGAACGCAATAAAGAGTTTTGGATTACTTTTGCTTTAATGGCAATTTTAGCAGTGCTAATTTGGTTTTTGGTGAATCAAGTGATGAGCGCTCGTATTGAAAAGCAAGATGACCGTATTAGTAAGCTCAACACTGAAATAGGCGTGCTAAAAAAGCAAACTCAGGAAATTGAGAAACTGAAAAAAGAAAAAGAAGAGCTCATTAAGCGTATGGACTTGATTACCGACTTACAACAAAGTCGCCCTGAAGTTGTCCGAATGTTTGATGAGTTAGTTCGAGTGACTCCTGAGGGAATTAATTTATCCACCTGGAAACGAAACGAAACGGTTACTGGTGCTGGGAATACTGCTACGTACAGTTTGGTTTTTACTGGCCAAGGCGAGACAAACCCCCGAATTTCAGAGTTTATGCGTAAAATGGACAGCTCGGAGCGCTTGCAAACTAGTGCGCTAAAAGATGTACAGAAGCAAACGAAAGGATTGCCTGCCCAGAACTTCACTCTGCAGGCCAAACAGGTTATTCCTGGGCAAAAGAAAACAGAGGGGACTAAGTAATGGCTGACTTAAGTCAATATCAAGATTTTAATAATATTGGTTCTTGGCCGCTTCCTGGAAAAATTGTTTTTATAGCACTTGCGATGTTTGTGGTCTTGGGGCTTGGTTACTACTTTGATACTAGCGAACAACTTAGTGAGTTAGAGTCTAAAGCAAGAAAACAAGAGCAACTTTTGCAGGATTATAAGCGCGAGTATGAAAAGGCTGTTAATCTTGAGGCATATCGGGAACAAATGGCTGAAATGAAGGAAACCTTTAAAGGCCTTCTGGAGCAACTCCCTAAAAATACTGAAATTCCCGGATTACTGGATGAAATTTCGTATGCCGCATCTGGCGCTGGCGTTGAGCTACTTTCGCACAAGTATTTGAACGAGTCGAAAAAACAGTTTTACATAGAAAAACCTATACAAATTGTTGCTACCGGAACTTATCATCAAATCGCAGACTTTGTTAGCCGGGTTTCTAAATTACCAAGAATTGTAACTCTCCATGGTTTCACTATTACTGGGGTAAAAGGCAGTAGAAATACTAGCCAAACGGCCGGTGATAATGAGCTTTTAAGTTTTAGTGTATTAGCTAAAACATACCGTTATGAGTCAGAGGAGGGATAATAGTGAAAATCTTAAACAAAACTAACATCCTTCTTTTTGCAGTACTAACGCTTACAGCATTAAGTGGTTGTGAAGACGACGGCATGAAAGAGCTAGATCAAAAAATACAAAAGATCAAAAGCGAAACAAAGAAGAGTATTGAGCCAATACCTAAGGTAGTGGCTTATGAGCCCTTTACTTACTCGGCTCAAGATTTACGCAGTCCATTTGCTAAGCTGGACCCAGAGCATGAGTCTAGCTCAATGCTGGTAGATGGTGATTGCGAGTCTGATGTAAGACCTGATCCAAATCGCCAAAAATTTGAAATGGAGAAATACGGATTAGATGCTTTGCAGTACTCCGGTATGATTGCGAATAAGAGAGAATTGCGCGGGTTGGTTAAAATCCTCAGCGGTGATAGTGCTGGTGTTATTCAGCCGGTTCATGTCGGTGAATATATTGGTCTAAACAATGGGCGCATTAGTCAGATTGATAGCAATCAAATCACCATTGAAGCAATTGTTCCGAATGGTAGAGGCTGTTGGGAAAACCGCACACAATACCTAGTGATAGGGCAGTGAGGGGCTGAATATGCGTATTATAAATGAAAAACGGATGAACAAGTCAGACTTGGGTAAAACGACTATGTTGATAAAGATGAAGAAAGTTATGAAAAGCTGTGTCGCGCTGTGCGGACTGATGCTGTTTTCTTGGGGCGTTAACGCCAGCCAACTGCAGGCAATAGATTATAATGTATTGCCTGGTGATAAACTTATGGTTCGTTTGAGCTATACGGATGTTCCGCCGACACCGCAGGAATTTACCACGGCAAACCCAGCAAGGATCTCTATGGATTTTGCCGGAGTAGACTCTGGACTTGGTTATAAAACTAAAGATATTGGTATTGGTGCTGTGGGCTCCATAACTGCTGTTGAAGCGCAGAATAGAACGCGTGTAGTGATTAATTTATCTGAATTGGTTTCTTACAACAGTCGAGTTGAGGGTAGTGATTTCGTTATTACCTTGGATGCAGGAACTTCTGGAGCTATCGCTCAGCAATCTAAGCCAAGTACTTCATCAAGTTATACAGGTTCTGATTATGACATCGCTGGTGTAGATTTCCGTCGTGGCACAGCGGGGGAAGCTAGAGTATTAGTAAACCTTGGGGCTTCGAATGTTAATGTTGACCTTCGTCAAGAAGGACGCAATGTTATTGCTGATTTTATCGGCAGTGACATTGACCCTAGCTTTATTCGTCGACTTGATGTGGTTGATTTTGGTACGCCGGCCCAGCTCGTCGAAACATCAAGACGCGGGGATAATGTAAGGCTGACCGTTAGAGGAACAGATGCCTTTGAATACCTCGCGTATCAAGCTGATGACCTTTATACCATTGAGTTAAAGCCACTAACAAAGCAAGAAGTTGAACGCCGTGAACGCGAAAAACCTAAATATACGGGCGAACGATTAACGCTTCAGTTCCAAGACATGGACCTGAAAGCAATCCTTCATACCTTGGGTGACTTCGCCGGCATCAACATTGTTATTAGTGATGACGTACAAGGATCGATGGCTTTGAATCTAGTCAATGTTCCTTGGGATCAAGCGCTGGATATCATCTTGAAATCAAAAGGCTTGGATAAACGTCAGGACGGGAATGTCATGATGATTGCCCCTGCGGATGTGATTGCTGCTCGTGAGCAACAAGAACTTGAAGCTAATAAGCAGCAAGAAGAGTTAGCTCCACTTAGAACTGAGTTGATACAGGTTAATTATGCTAAAGCAACAGAAGTGGCAGCACTGTTAAACTCTAGTGGTTCAGGCGACGAGCCGACGATTGGGATTTTGTCTGAGCGAGGGGCGGTATCAGTTGATGTAAGAACCAATACGCTAATTGTGAAAGATGTCTCTTCGAAACTTGAAGACGTAAGACGGTTAGTTGAGCAGCTAGATATCCCGGTTCAGCAAGTGCTTATTGAAGCAAGAATTGTAACTGCGACAGATGGCTTTACTAGAGATTTAGGTGCTCGCTTTGGTATAAGCGATGCCATGAACTCAGGCGAAGTTGGAGTTTCTGGTACTGTCCAAGATGCAGGTCGTATCAATGGCTCAGTCGATGGTCAAAGAACACAAAATGGCGGTTTTAATGTTAACTTGCCAGTGAGTAATGCTGCAGGTAGCTTAGGGTTGTCTTTTGCTCGATTGGCAGATGGCTTGATTATTGATATGGAACTTTCTGCTTTAGAGGCTGAAAACCGCGGTGAAGTAGTCGCTAGCCCGAAAGTTATTACTGCAAACCAGAAAGAAGCTTTTATTAAGGCTGGTGAAGAAATTCCATACTTACAAGGTGGTTCTTCAGGTGCTTCAAATATTCAGTTTAAAGAAGCTGTATTAGAATTAAAAGTAACGCCACAAATTACTCCTGATGGTCGTGTCTTCTTAGATCTGTCAATCAGCCAAGATACTCGAGGTGAGGAAGTCGTGTTCACTACAGCGGATGGTCAAGCTGTTGGCGGAGCTCCAGCAATTAACACCCAAGAAATTGGTACCCAAATCTTGGTAGATAACGGAGAAACAATCGTTCTTGGTGGAATATTCCAGCACAGAGTTACTTTAGATGAAACTAAAGTGCCGCTTTTAGGAGACATTCCGTTATTAGGTTGGTTGTTCCGTAATACTTCTAGAGAGAATGCTAAAGAAGAGCTGTTAATTTTCGTCACACCGAAAATTATTAAAGAAGGCTTGAAATATTAGACAGTCATACCCAAATACTAAAAACCCGGGTATAATCGCGTGCCTGGGTTTTTGGTTTTTAATATTTGGTTAATAAAAGAGTTCAACGTTAATAATGAAAGGTAAGCGCAATATCTTCCTAGTGGGACCAATGGGTGCAGGTAAAACTACCATTGGTAAGCAGTTAGCTGAAATCTTAAAGCTTGAGTTTGTGGATAGCGATCATGAGCTTGAGGAACGCACTGGCGCACCTATCGATTGGATTTTTGATATCGAAGGTGAAGAAGGTTTCCGCGTACGTGAAGAAAAAATAATTGAAGAGTTAACGGAAAGGCAGGGCATAGTGCTTGCTACTGGTGGTGGAGCAGTCGTATCGGACAAAAGTCGTAACCACCTTGCTGCGCGTGGAGTTGTCGTTTATCTGGAAACTTCTATTGAGCAACAGCTAGAGCGGACTCGCCGAGATAAACGTCGTCCGCTTATTCAAAACGGTAATCCCAAGAATACCCTTGAAGATCTGATGAAGGAACGTGAGCCACTGTATACTGAAATCGCAGATTTAACAGTTGCTACTAACATAAGTTCTGTGAAGTCTGTTGCTAAAGAAATCGTTGAGTTGATGGAACAACCCATTGCGTAGTCGTAGCATTGAAAAGTCTTGATTTAAAGTTATCCTCAAAAAGTTCAGATTATCAAATACTTATCGGTAAGAACCTTCTTGCCGATAAATCCCATCTCACGTCAGTTATCCAAGGCAACCAAGTCTTCATCGTCTCTAATGACACCGTGGCTCCTTTATATTTGGCGAGTCTTAAAAGTGGCTTAGAATCGTTTGAGTGTCATGTGTTTTTGTTAAATGATGGTGAACAACATAAATCATTTGAAAACTATCACAAAATCTTAAATGCCATGCTAGAAGCTGGTTTAAGACGAAATGCCACTCTGATCGCTTTGGGTGGCGGTGTTGTGGGAGATATGGCAGGCTTTGCTGCTGCAACCTATCAACGCGGAATTCCATTTATTCAAATTCCGACAACGCTATTGTCTCAGGTTGACTCGTCGGTTGGCGGTAAAACTGCTGTAAACCACCCGTTAGGTAAAAATATGATTGGTGCTTTCCATCAGCCGTGCCGGGTTATTACCGATATAGACACTTTAGAGACCCTTCCTGATAGAGAATTTAAAGCTGGTCTAGCCGAAATCATAAAGGCTGCCCTGCTTTATGATGCTAATTTCTTTGAGTGGTTAGAGGCTTGTGCTAGTGAAATTTTAAGCCACGAAGAAAATGCATTGATTACTATGATCGAACGCTCTTGTGCAATTAAAGCTGAAATTGTAGGGTTAGATGAAAAAGAGCAAGGCGTTAGAGCATGGTTGAATTTGGGTCATACTTTCGGGCACGCTATAGAGCGTTGCTTGGGCTATGGTGAGTTATTGCACGGCGAAGCGGTAGCTATTGGAATGGTTATGGCGGCCGAGTATGCGGAGGCAAGCGGCCTTTTATGCCAAGGGGATGTCACCCGGATTCAGTCACTAATAGCCCGTTTGGGCCTACCATCGACCCTCGCAGGTTACGAAAAGCGGTTAACTCATAATGACTTAGTGTCTGCAATGATGTTGGATAAAAAAAATGTTGACGCAGATCTCACTCTGATTTTGCCAAAATCTATTGGTGAAGTTACTATAAAGCATTCTGTAAAGTCTCAAGACGTCGAGCAATATTTAAAACGTAATCTTGAGTCACTTGTAGCATAAGGCGCTGACTTAAATGGCTTTTTCACAGTCACTGAATCCAAACGTTTTTGAAAAGCATAATCGTGTACTTTTCTTGCCATCGAGCTGGAAAAGGTTGATGAGCCTTATTAAGTATCAGGTTCCTAATGGTGGTTATGCCGTTATGGAAGGGGAGTTTGGTGCTGGCAAATCATCCTTCGGAAAGATTTTCGAAAAGAAACTCGTGCTTGATGAAACTATTGATTGCCAGATTGTGCAAGTTCACCCGTTAAGTACTATCCAGCAAATTCGAGCTCAGCTACCTAAAGCCCCAGATAAACCCATGATCGTCATTATTGATGATGCTCATGAGGCTTCAACCTTATTACTCCAAAAGCTTACCGTTCCTACTGATAACGTTTATTGGCTGCTACTTGCTGAACCAGGTATTAGTGACCGCGTTGATGAATTTGCTGAGCGCCGTGTTGAGTTGCCCTTATTTTCAAAAGAAGATTGTTTCGAATTTTTACAGAAGCAGCTCCAAGATCAACCCAAGTATGCTCAAGTTTCACCAATGCAAAGTGATACGATTTGGTATTCAAGCGAGGGGCTACCTAAAGATATTATTGAGCAGGCTAAGAAAAATTTAAGTAAACTGTTTTCGGGTCAAGAAAGTAGTGAAAACTTTGAAAGGGCCAATAAAAGTTGGTACATGACAGCCGGTTTAGCCGCCGCGGCTTTGGTCCTTATTATTTCTCTAGCCATCAGTATGGGAGGGGAGGAAGACGAAGCCGGACAAGGGCAATCTGCCGTAGAGCAAACTGCCAATGATACTGCACAACCTGCACTAGATGAATTAAACGAGCTCGCCATTGAGGATTTAGAAACTGCTGATGAGCGCGCTGCTGATAAAACTGTTGTGTCGCCGGAAAAGGTAAACGATCAGTCTTTTGCGGAGCAGGAGCCTTCGGGAGCTGAGAGTAATAAGCGAGACGACGAATTGGTTGCTGTTAATGAGCCTGTCGCCGAAAAAAATGTTGAGTCTGACAACACTCTAACCGAAAGTGAAGTCGAAGAAGCGGCTCAAACCGCAGATCCAATCGAATCTATTGCGCTAAAAGTGGCCAAGAAAGAAACGCCTGTTGAGAAGAGCACAAATAGTACAAAAAGTTTTAACCAATGGCTTTCGACACACTCGCAAGATGCCTATAGTCTTCAGCTTTTCTCACACTCGGAAGAGTCGGCGGCAAAGAGTTTCCAGGCATCGTTAGACTTGGCTGATAGTTATGTGTATCCAGCAGATTTAGATGGAAAAATTCGATACCGAGTTTTATGGGGAGCGTTTGATACACGCGCTGAAGCCAAGCAGGCTGTAGAGTCGTTACCCCCTGAAATCTTGGCACAAAAGCCTTGGATACGTCAGCTTTCAGCAATCAGCCAAGAAGTTTCACCTGACGCAAACTAATAGAATCCTACTATATATAGCAACAAATAAAGAATTTGGCTGTTTTCAGTCGGCGTAACCTTTATAATAGCCGCCATCAAAACACCAATTTACAGACTTTATGAGCCACCCACTCGTTAATGACCGTTACATCAAAGCCACTCTGCAACAAGAGACTGACCGCACCCCCATTTGGATGATGCGCCAAGCAGGGCGTTACCTACCGGAATATCGTCAACTCAGAGCAGAAGCCGGCAGTTTTATGGATTTATGCACGAACCCTGAGCTGGCCTGCGAAGTAACGATGCAACCTCTCCGTCGGTATCCTTTAGATGCGGCAATTTTGTTTTCGGATATTTTGACAATCCCTGATGCCATGGGGCTGGGCTTGTATTTTACTCCGGGAGAAGGGCCTGCGTTCAAAAAAGCGGTGCGAGATGAGAAAGCTGTGAAGGCATTACCAATTCTCGACCCACATCAAGAGTTGAAGTATGTGACAGACGCTGTGAGTACGATTCGCCGTGAGCTCAAAGGTAGTGTGCCGTTAATTGGTTTTTCTGGCAGCCCTTGGACTCTGGCGACTTATATGGTCGAAGGTGGCACGACTAAAAACTTCTCCGAAGTTAAAGGTTTAATGTACGAGCAGCCAGCGGTTATGCACCAGTTGCTCGATAAGCTCGCTGATTCAATTATTGTTTACCTTAATGCCCAAGTTGAAGCTGGCGCGCAAGCATTAATGATTTTTGATACCTGGGGTGGCGTACTTACTCCGCGTGACTACCAAGAGTTGTCACTGCGTTATATGGCTAAAATTGTGGACGGCTTAACGCGTGAAAAAGATGGTCAGAGAATTCCCGTGACCTTATTCACAAAGGGCGGAGGTAAGTGGCTAGATTTAATGGCTGCGACAGGTTGCGACTGCCTTGGCGTTGACTGGACGACTGATTTGAATGAAGCGCGTCAACGCGTCGCTGGTAAGGTCGCATTGCAAGGGAATATGGACCCTTCGATGTTATATGCTTCTGACGAGCGAATCCGTGAAGAAGTCGAGACTATTTTAGCTAGTTATGGACATGGCAATGGACATGTGTTTAATTTAGGGCATGGGATACATCAAACGGTGAACCCTGAAAAAGCCGGTGTCTTTATTAACGCTGTGCATGAGTTGAGTAAGAAATATCATCAATAAACGATACAAATAGGTTATATGCTTAAGGAAAGCCACTTTGATCCACCTTGGTGGTTAAAGAATCGACATCTACAAACGTTTTGGGCGCCCCTAGCGCCGAAGCTACCTTTGCCAAAATTAACGCGGCAGAGGCTAGAGTTGAGTGATGGTGATTTTATCGACATGGACTGGGTCAACCCCGAACGAGATGCGCCAACAGTGGTGCTACTTCATGGGCTTGAGGGTGATATTGATTCTCCTTATTTGCGTCGTATGTTGTTTCAGATTCAACAGCGTCGCTGGCGTGGTGTGCTGGTGTATTGGCGTGGCTGTAGTGAGGAAATGAACCGCCTCGACAAAACGTATCACTCAGGTCGCAGTGAAGACCTCGATGAAGTGATCACAGAGATTCACAAAAGCCACTCGCCTGAAAAGCTGTTTGTCGCGGGGTACTCATTAGGCGCGAATGTATTGCTTAAGTGGCTTGGTGAGAACGAAGAAAAGGCTCGAATTGATGCTGGCTGTGCGGTGTCAACGCCATTCAACTTATCGATTTGCGCCGACTCTATTGAGCAAGGCTTCTCTAAAATTTATAAGTTCTACCTCTTAAACTCAATGAAAAAGCGTATCGTGAATAAGTTTACGCCGGAGCGCTTGTTGGAACTATTAAATATGTCGCCAAGAGACGTCATGGCGATAAATTCATTTCGCGAGTTTGATAACCGAGTGACTTCTTTTTTGAATGAATTTGAAGATGCTGAGGATTACTACCGTACCGCATCCAGTATTTATTATTTAGGTAGCATTAAGAAGCCCGCGTTGGTGATTCATGCCGCGGACGACCCTTTTATGTCGCCTGAGATCATTCCAAAAGAAGATCAGTTGCCTAATAGCTTAGAGTTATTAATCAGTGAGCATGGTGGTCATGTCGGTTTTGTTTCTGCACCTACCAGTAAAGGGGTGAGCTTTTACTTAGAGCAAACCATCTTGAACTATTTTGACCGCTTCTTATAAGCACCAGCCCATTAGGTTTTAGCTTGGGTTTCTGCTAAGCTATGATAACTAACTCATTGAAATCAAAAGTATTTCGCTATGGATCTAAACGCTGAATTTCAAGCCCTAAAAAAGAGCCATGCTGCTGAGCCCTATCCAACGATAAAGCAACGCCTTGAAAAACTGAAACAGATGACTCGTCTATTAAAGGAAAATGAGTCTGAGTTAATTCAAGCCATCAGCGAAGATTTTAGCTACCGTTCACCTTTTGAGACCGAGTTGGCAGAAATTTATCCTTCTTTAAAGTCAATCAGTCATACCAAGAAAAAACTCGGTAACTGGATGTCACCTGAAAATCGGGGTGTTAGCATCTGGTTTCAGCCAGCCAAAGCCAGCATTATGTATCAGCCCAAGGGCGTGGTGGGCGTCATAGTGCCATGGAATTATCCTCTTTACTTAGCTCTAGGGCCTCTAATCGGCGCTATCGCGGCGGGAAATCGAGTGATGCTAAAAATGTCGGAGTTTACGCCTGCGTTTAGTCATCGTTTTGCTGAACTTTGCCATCAATACCTTGGTAAGGATTGGGTTCGTGTGGTCAATGGCGGCCCAGAAGTTGGTGAAGCTTTTTCAAAAGTACCTTTTGATCACTTATTGTTTACAGGCTCTGGCCGAATTGGACGAGACGTCATGAAAGCGGCGAGTGAGAATTTGACGCCAGTGACTTTAGAGCTGGGCGGAAAATCGCCGACGATTATTGACCCTTCCTTCCCATTGAAAGTTGCAGTCGAGCGTTTACTGTTTGGTAAGCTACTAAATGCTGGACAAACCTGCTTAGCTCCTGATTATGTGTTTGTCCACCGAGATCAGTTAGATGAGTTTATGTCTTTGCTGAAATCTAAAGCTAAAAGTTTCTACCCCAACTGGAAAGAAGAAGCTTACACTGCCTTATCATCGCAAAAGCAATTTGAACGGTACAATGAGCTACTTAACGATGCGATAGAAAAAGGAGCTGACATTGTTCCTCTATTGGACGACATTGAGCCGCAGGGAAGAAAGGTGCCACCAGTTATGGTACTTAATACTTCTGATGAAATGTTGGTCCGACAGGAAGAAATATTTGGTCCGATGCTGCCCGTGATTGGTTATGATGATCATAGCCAGGTGATTGATTATATTAACAACCAGCCACGGCCGCTGGCTTTATACTTGTTCAGTCATGACAAGAAGGTGACGTCAGACTATATGCTACAAACCATGTCTGGTGGTGTCACCTTAAACGATACGATTTTTCATGTCAGCCAAGAGGAACTGCCTTTTGGGGGAATTGGTGCTAGTGGCATGGGGCACTATCATGGGGAAGAAGGTTTTAAGACCTTCTCAAAAGCAAAGAGTATTTTTAAGCAAAGCCGCTTTGCCGGTACTAAGTTGATGTATCCACCACAGTCTAAAGTGGCTAAGTTTTTGTTGGGTTTAATGAAAAGATAAAAAATAGAAGGAGTGATGGGTAATGCGAATTTTATTGATGGTTGTGACTTTATTGCTGACGTTCGGGTGTGCAACCACGAGTCCACAGAGTGCTGAGGAAGTCTCAGCGGAACAAGTGTTTAATCAGTCTGTCTGGAATCGGGCTGCATCAGATTTTGAAGGTACCGTAGTTGTGGTGCGAGCTAGTCAGTTTACGGGCATCGCTTGTACCTATAGTATATTGGTTGACGGCAACGAGATGGCTAGCTTAGATAATGGACAGAAAGTAACGCTTAACTTGATTGAGGGGCAGCATGTGATTTCTGTGCAAATGGGCAAAGATGGGTGTGGACATTCTTATGCCGTGCATCGCGTACAAGTATCACCCGGAAGCCATGAAGAGCTTCTTATTGAGGTGGGCAATTTTGACGGGTTAACCATCAAGCCCTATTAGACTTCACAGAAACAAAGACTATTTATGAAAAAAATTGTTTTATATCCAGGGACTTTTGACCCTATCACCAAAGGCCATATGGACCTTGTGAAAAGAGCCTGTCGATTATTCGACACGGTTATCATTGCTGTGGCTGAAAGTCCTTCTAAGAAGCCAATGTTTACTCTGGAAGAGCGGGTGAGCATGGTTCGTGAAACTTTTAAAGGGAATTCTCAGGTTGAGGTTGAAGGTTTCAATGGCTTACTGGCTCATTTCGCGCAGGAAAAAGACGCGCTAGCCATACTTCGTGGAATACGAGCGGTATCCGACTTTGAGTTTGAGTTCCAGTTAGCCAACATGAATCGACACTTGGATCCTAACTTAGAATCTATCTTCTTAACGCCTTCAGAAAAGTATTCTTATATCTCATCATCCCTAGTCAGGGAGGTAGCATCGTTAGGTGGTGACATTACGGCTTTTGTTGATCCTATCGTCCAAAAAGCGTTACAGAAGAAATTTTCAGAATAGCCTCGAACTTGTTTACTATATAAGCGATAATAGAGATGCTCATTCACACAGTGATGGATGATATTTTTTTAGAACACTTGGTATAAATAACGTATGGCGCTAAAAATTACAGACGAATGCATTAATTGTGATGTTTGCGAACCTGAATGTCCTAATGACGCGATCTATCAGGGTGAGGAGATCTACGAGATTGATCCCGACAAATGCACGGAATGTGTTGGACATTATGATGAGCCACAGTGTCAACAGGTTTGCCCTGTGGACTGTATTCCTTTGGACGAAGAGCATGAAGAGACCAAAGAGCAGCTTATTATAAAATATGAAAATTTAACCGGTGAGGCTTACGTCGAAGTCTAGGTCGTGCGACTGACTATGACTAATAAGTGGTTTTTATAAATACACGCCCATGATTCTTAGAGAATGGCTTGCCGCCGAACCTTTCACTTTAACCCTCTCCTCTGGCTTCTTTAGTTTTTTTGCACACACAGGCATGCTCAGTGCCTTAGAAGAAGACAATCTATTGCCACAGCGTCTCACCGGCTCTAGCGCAGGAGCGTTAGTCGCCAGTTGCTGGGCTGCTGGAATGAGTACGAGTGACTTGAAGGCTGTCTTGTTTAAGCTAAAACGTCAGGATTTTTGGGATCCAGGCTTTGGTTGGGGCTTGCTCAAAGGGCAAAAGTTTAAAGCCATCTTAAAGGACATTTTGCCAGTAGAGCGGTTTGAAGAATGTCGAGCTGAACTATCCTTATCGGCGTATGACATTAAGTCAAAATCAACCATCATTATTAATAGTGGTGAATTGATTCCAGCGATTTATGCATCCTGTGCGATTCCTTTCTTGTTTCAACCCATTCACTATAACGGTTATCGCTTACTCGATGGCGGGATTAAAGATCGCCCTGCGTTGGCCGATGTGAGAAATGATGAGCGGGTATTCTATCATCATATTGTATCAGTCTCGCCATGGCGTAAAAAAGGCGCTAAGGCGTTAGAAGTGCCTGCTAGAGCTAATATGACTACACTACAGTTGTTTGATTTGCCTCGAAGTGGCCCAACAAAGCTGGATGTCGGTCCACAAGCCTTTGAAGCGGCCTACAAAGCGACCAAAAGAGCTTTAGGGCGAGAGGTTGGGGATGACGCTAAAATCGCGTTAGCGGTTTAAACGGACTCCATTTCAACGATAACTGGCCATTTTCCCTGCATCACAATATGTCCTGTGTAACGCTGAGCACCATCAGTGGCGAACTCAAATTGGTAACGTCGGAGAAAGCGCAGGCGTCCTTCTTCGTTCTTATCGAAATACAGCTTTTTTAACGCAACATACCCGTCTAGGTTCTGAACAGAGGCCTCTTGGCAGGCTCGTTGAGCTGCTTTATATGCCGCTTCTTGGGCCCGACGTATATTGATCCAAACGCCAACGGCTAGAGCAATGGCTAAAATTACAAGTAGGTTGGTCATGAGCTTGTACTTAAAATCGCTTGTTGTTTCTTTTTAGTCAGCTTGGAAAAAACCATATCGTAGGAACCTTTAATGAGTGTTTCCAGTTCTTTCTGCGTTAAGGCATTGTCAGCGCCTACTGAAACCCAATGATATCGAGCCAGGTAGGGCGCAGGGGCGATACCGGACCTGCCTGTGAGTGCTAAAAAGTCTGCAGGTGATACTTTGAAGCATACATGCTTAATGTCATCGCTAGATTTTGTGTCTGGACAGAAAACCACAAACATTTTGTCAGCAATACAGTAGGTGCGTTCGCTATCCCATTTGAGATCAAACTCAGCCCCTGGGAGCTTACTGCAAAATTGTTCTAAGGTTTTGAACATGTCGATAGTCTTTATCTTGGCAATAAAAAGCCGGCAATAAAAAAGGCGACATAAGCCGCCTTTTTAAAGGTCTTTACAGGATTATTTTCCTGTAATCCAGCGCGCTACGTTCACTTTGGAGACGCCAGCAGCGTTGGCTTGGTCAACTGCCGTTACCAAGACATTGTTAACTGCTTCTTCGTGAACACGAACCAGTACTGGCGAGCGTGGGTCCGCTGCGAGTTGAGTTTCAATGTTTGCACGAATCGCTTCAGGGTCAATAGAACGGTCATTCATGAACACATTGCTTTGCTCATCAATAGAAACCACGATCAATGGTGGTGGGTTCTTTGGTGGCGTTGTATCTTGGTTCGTCGTTGGACGCGAGATTTCAACCGTATCTTCTCTGACGAATGACGTGGTAACAATGAAGAAGATCAACATGATGAATACGATGTCTAGCATCGGCGTCATGTCAATCGCGGTATCTTCGTCTTCTCTATGTTTTCTACGCATAATATATCTTATCCTGTCGCACTTTTTGCTACTTTTAAATAAAAGTATTTGGCCCACAAAGGCGGCATTGTTTAAAGTAATCGTTAAAGTATAACCGCCACATTAAATGTGATCCAGTCTTAAATGTCTACCCTAATTTGTGTAAAAAAGAGCAAATCGTACCTCTAACTGTGAAGTTGAGTCATTAGTCCTGCCATGGAGCAACGCTAACGCTTGATATACCAGCTTTATTGGCTTGGTCGACCGCAGATACCATGGTCACGTTATGAGCGTCAGCATGCACTCGTACGATAAGAGGCGCCTGTATATCGTTCACCAACTGACTCTCTAAATTGGCCTGTATCGCCTCAACATCAATAATACGCTCATTAAAAGACACTTGGTTTTGCGCATCAATGGTCAAAATTAACGGCTGAGATTGACTATCACAATTTTTCTCGCAGTGAGTCGTTGGTTGTGAAACCTCTAAGCTGTCAGTTTTTATAAAACTGGTCGTAACGATGAAAAACAGTAATAAAATGAAGATGATGTCGAGCATCGAAGTCATGTCGACTTTATTGTTTTCAGTATCGCTGTTGAACCCACGACGAGATTTTTTCATAGAGCACCCCTTGGTTCTGGTAGATATAGTTATTGATGTTATATCAACGACTCTGGAGATGACTGTTGCGCAGTCATCTGACCAGCGCTTAAGTTCAATATAGCGCTAAAAGAGGGGGTTGGCAATTTAGACGGCTATGTTCTTTAACGTTGACACTTTGGGCAGTAGAAACTAGAACGTTGCCCTAGTGTCATATTTTTAATGATAGATTGGCATTGAGCGCAAGACTCGCCTTCGCGCCCATAAACGTTCAGCTGTTGCGCGAAGTAGCCTGGAGAGCCGTCAGCTTGCGTAAAGTCTTTCAGGGTGGTGCCGCCTTGTTGTATGGCTTTTTTAAGCACTAGCTTTATATTATTGGCGAGTAGCTGGCAACGTTCTTTGCTGACGCGGTTGGCGGCACGTTTGGGGTGAATGCCACTTAAAAATAGCGACTCGCTAGCATAGATGTTACCAACGCCAACGACCACCGCGTTAGTCATGATCGCGTTTTTGATAGCGCCTTTGCGCTTAGCGAGTTTTTGATGGAGGTAGTTACCATCAAAGTGGTTGCTTAAAGGCTCTGGGCCAAGAGATTGGATAATGCTCAGTTCTGTATTTTTTTCTTGCCATAAAACAGCCCCGAAACGTCTCGGGTCATTAAGGCGGAGTGCTTTACCGTTTGCAAAAACTACTTCAAAGTGGTCATGTTTCTTGAGTGGTGTTTCTGCATCGACCACTCGCATGGTGCCGGACATACCGAGGTGCATCACAACCGAGCCTTGGGGGAAGTTCCACAGCATGTATTTCGCGCGGCGTGTGATATCGCCACTGGTTTGGCCTTCAAGCTGTGTGAGCTCTTTAGGAATCGGCCAGCGCAGTTGAGGCTGATAGATATTCACTGTGGTGACTGTTTGCCCTGTAACATGAGGGGCAAGTCCTCGAGTTGTGGTTTCAACTTCGGGTAATTCGGGCATGGTAATGAATGATTGGTTTGATTTAAGAGTAATGACGAATATTGTAGTGCAGAATAACAAAAAGCCCAGCGTTAACTGGGCTTTTGTATACGTTTTCTTGGAGGCAGAAAACTGTAAAGCTAGATTAAGCTTTTGAAATTACTTAATTTTTGCTTCTTTATAAATCACATGCTTGCGGATGGTTGGATCAAATTTTTTGATTTCCATCTTGCCTGGCATGTTTTTCTTGTTCTTGTCAGTGGTATAGAAATGACCTGTACCAGCACTTGACACTAAACGGATTTTATCGCGCATCTTTCAGCTCCTTATACTTTTTCGCCACGAGCACGCAATTCAGTAAGCACAGTCTCGATACCTTTCTTATCGATGATGCGCATACCTTTTGCTGATACGCGTAGTTTGACGAAACGCTTCTCAGACTCAACCCAAAAACGGTGAGTGTGCAAGTTAGGTAAAAAACGACGTTTTGTACGGTTTTTTGCGTGTGACACGTTGTTTCCTGTCACTGGACGCTTGCCTGTTACCTGACAAACTTTAGCCATGATATAGCCTCCAAAAAATAATCATTACATTGCGGGGGAGAATGTCTTAACCCACCGCGACTCTTCAAATAGGGCGCACTTTATACCAGAAAGCCGTCGCCTTGACAACTAAACTGGCAATAAAAGCCCAATTTACTCAGGTTTTTCACGAAAAATCATCGAAACCATGAGTAAATGTCGTATTCATTTAAATTAAGCCATGTTCCGCAAAGGAGTAGCTTTTATTTTGCGCGATAATAATGTGGTCCAACGTTCGAATGTCTACTAGCTGGAGAGCCTGTCGGATGCGGTCGGTAATATGCCGATCGGAAGGACTGGGTTCCAAGCAACCACTGGGGTGGTTGTGCGCCAATATCACTGCGGCGGCATGATAACTCAGGGCCTTCTCAACCACAACCCTTGGGTGCACTTCTGAGCTATTTATTGTGCCCTGAAACAGGGTCTCTTGAACCAGAAGTTGATGCTGATTATTGAGGAACAGCACCACAAATTGTTCGCGCTTGTGACGGCTTAGGAGCGATGATAAGAAGTCTCGCACATCATCCGGTGAGCTAAAGCTTTGATTGTGTTGAAGACTTTGTTGCAAGTAGCGCTTGGATAACTCTAGACTGGCTTGGAGCTGACAGAATTTTGCATTGCCCATGCCTGGTTGATGTGTAAACTCTTTTAGGTTGGCTTCGAGTAGTTGTCGTAGTCCACCAAACTCTTTAAGTAAATGGCGTGATAGATCAACAACATTATGACTTTTGGTTCCGGTACGTAGAAAAATTGCCAATAATTCTGCATCGGATAGGCTTTCTGCGCCGTTTCTGAGTAGGCGTTCTCGTGGCCTTTCCTGTGCTGGCCATTCCATTATTTTCATGTCACTTCCTGCTGTGGTTAGATTTTAACTAGATTTGCCATGAGTCACTGTTTGAACAACATCAGCTATTCTTCTAAGACCTCGATTAACAGGCTTTTAGGCGCGATAGATTTAGTCGTTAAGTGTAAGAGTGTCCTGTTAATGACAAAAGGTAGCTATTAGGTAGGAAGAGTGTATGGTTTTTATTGAGTTAGGTAATTAAGAATATGACTATAATTTTTGTGCGTAAAAGCGTAAACTTGTAAGTCATTATAAGTTAAATCAATCGGTTAGCATGAGTTTGCAAGGTAAAAAAATCCTGTTAGGAATAACGGGCGGCATAGCTGCGTACAAAAGCGCTGAATTGAGTCGTTTGCTGATTAAAGCAGGCGCGGAGGTTCGTTGCGTCATGACAAAGGGCGCGCAAGCCTTTATTACACCGATGACCTTTCAAGCCTTAACCGGCAACCCCGTGCATGAGCATTTGCTTGATCCTGATGCTGAAGCGGCCATGGGGCATATTGAGTTGGCTCGCTGGGCAGACTTGGTGTTGATTGCGCCGGCGACAGCGGATGTGATGGCGAAGCTGGTCGCTGGAGCAGCCGATGATCTGTTGAGCACATTATGCTTGGCAACTGCATCACCAGTGGTAATTGCGCCAGCAATGAATCAACAAATGTGGGCTAACCGAGCAACGCAAGCTAATGTGGCGACACTCTTAGACCGAGACATCAGCATTTGGGGCCCAGATTCAGGTGACCAAGCCTGCGGCGATGTTGGCCCAGGAAGAATGTTAGAGCCGCAAGCTCTGCTACAACATGTCGAACGATTTTTTTACCCCAAAACATTAGACGGTCAACACTGGGTCATTACTGCAGGGCCTACTGTAGAAGCAATAGACCCTGTCCGTTATTTGGCGAACCGTAGCTCTGGAAAAATGGGGTATGCTATCGCGGAAGCCGCAGCTCGTGCGGGAGCCAAAGTGACCCTGATCAGTGGCCCAGTTTGTCTTGCGACACCGTTTGGGGTTAACCGAGTTAGTGTCGAAAGTGCGCAGTCTATGCTGGACGGCGTCAAAGATGCTGTTTCAGGCGAATCGGTATTTGTGTCTTGTGCAGCGGTGGCGGATTACAAGCCAAAAGAAGTTGCTAGCGAAAAGATGAAAAAGTCCGGTGATGATGGTTTGGTCATGGAGCTGACGCAAAACCCTGATATTTTAAAATGGGCGGCACAAGAGAGTGGGGCTTTCTGTGTTGGCTTTGCTGCTGAAACGCAGAATGTTAGCGAATATGCTAAAGCTAAAATGGAACGCAAGGGGATTACCATGATTTGTGCAAACGATGTGAGTCGTTGCGATATAGGGTTTTCTTGCGATGATAATGAACTACAGGTTTTTTATCGTGATAATAATGACGTAAAACAACAGGCGATAGGCCCAGCAAGTAAATCGCTGGTTGCTGAAGAGCTAATACAATTAATTGATAAAGTTCGCCAATCTTAATAATTAGCGAGCACTCAGGAGTGTGAGGAGTCTTTAATGACAAAGGGTAAGAGTTTAGCCAGCTTTTTTATTGTTCCTTTAGTTATTGGTTTAGTGATCTTAGTGGGGGTTTCTGCAAGTCTTTATTACCTAGGGATCCAAGATCCTTTGGAAAAGCAGGCGCAGCAGTTATTGGCGTCTCGAACCGCTGAGCGAGCCAATTTAATCGAGCAAAGAATTGAGCAGATTCAAGCTACACTGGATTTAGCAAGCCAGTCTGTGTTTGCAGAAGACAATAGTGAAGTCATTGAAAAGATAAAAAAGCAAGTGCCGCAACTCGAGCAGGTTGTCGTGTTTGAAAATGCATCCATACAGCCCGCTAATGATGCAACTCCAGCCATTACTCATGTCGTTATTGATTTATTACGAAAAACCGAGCAAGGAGAGCCGACTCCTCCCGAACTGATCCTTAAAAATGGCCAACCCGATTATATCGCTTTTACCGAAAAACTGGGTGACGATAGGTTGGTGTTAGCAACAGTCAGCTTGTCACAAATTAAAGCGTTGCTGGGCAAAGCTGATAGTCAAAGCCGCTTGGAGCTTAGACAGAGCTTTGGCAATACATCTCATGTTGTTGCTTTTGTTGGGAGTGAGCCTGCCGAGGGTGCGCCTCTCATTGAGTCACCGACCTTTGGAGCCAACTGGTCACTGGCGCTATGGCAACGGGTAGGTGCTCTAACTACCGACGCTGGTCAGTTACCATTATTATTGTTTATCGCTGCAGTCGTTGCTTTTTTGATTGTGGGGCTAATGCCTTTGTTAAGCATGAAACGTCTATTTAGTAGTGATGCGCGTCATTTCATCAAAGGTGTTAAGGATAGTTCTGTAACTCATAAAAAGTATCAGCTGAGTTTCTTTAATGAGCTCGCCGCCGGCTTTTCCAGAGCTTCAGGAGATCCTGCACCACTTCAGCAAGATGAGAGTGTGGATGATGACATTGATATTGAGGAAGCCAAAGAGGACGCTGATAAAAAGCGTCGAGCCCGTCCACTGATTAACCCTGAGGATGACGCTAGCCAAGCTGATGAGGCTGCTGACAATAAATCTGACCTTGGCAGTGACGACGAGCCTACTATGGCTAAAGATGTGAATGAAGATGCGGCTTCACAAAGAATTAATCCAGACATTTTCCGCGAATATGATATTCGGGGTGTTATGGGGGAGAGCCTGGATTATGAAACGGTGTATGTCATCGGCAAGGCTATCGGCAGTGAAGCTTATTCTCGTGGCGAGCAGAGTGTGATTGTTGGACGTGATGGTCGCTTATCGAGTCCAGAATTACACAGAGCGTTGACGGAAGGTTTGTTGGCCAGTGGCCGTGATGTGATTGACTTAGGTATGGTGCCGACACCGTTAGTATACTTTGGGACCCATACCTTGGGCTCACGTTCTGGCGTAATGATTACGGGCAGTCATAACCCTCCTGAGCATAATGGTTTGAAAGTAGTACTGGCTGGTGAGACCTTATACGGAAAAGATATACAAGACATTTTGAAGCGTATTCAAATGCAGGAATTCTTTAACGGTAAGGGAAGCTTAAGCGAGTCAAGTATTGAGCAAAATTACCTTGAAAGTTTAACTTCAGACATTCAGTTGGATAAGCCACTCAAGGTTGCTGTGGATTGTGGTAATGGAGTGACGGGTGAAGTGGCACCTAAGATGTTACAAGCCCTTGGTTGTGAGGTTATTGGCTTGTATACCGAAATAGATGGAAACTTCCCTAATCATCATCCAGATCCAAATTCTGCCAGTAACTTAAATGACTTGATAGAGATGGTCACCTCTGAAAAAGCTGATATTGGTTTGGCTTTTGATGGTGATGGTGACCGCCTTGGTGTTGTCGACAACAAGGGTAAAGTCATTTGGACTGACCGCTTGATGATGTTGTTCGCGCAAGATGTTCTGACGCGAAATCCTGGCGCTGAGATTATTTATGATGTGAAGTGTACTCGTTTCCTAAGAGATGTCATTACGCAAGCTGGCGGACAGCCTTTAATGTGGAAAACCGGACACTCGCTAATGAAAGCTAAAATGCGTGAAACTGAAGCACCTTTCGGCGGTGAGGGTAGTGGGCATCTATACTTTAATGAACGCTGGTATGGTTTTGATGATGCTTTGTATGCGGCTGCTCGATTACTAGAAATATTGTGCCGTTCAGAAGCAACATCGTCAGAGGTGTTTGAAGAGTTGCCAGAAGGCTTATCATCTGAAGAAATTAATGTGCCGGTTCCTGATAAGGTGAAGTTTAAGTTAATCAAGGCACTAATTGCGAAAGGCGAGTTTGGCGAAGGAGAAGTCACGACTATTGATGGCTTGAGGGTCGATTATAAACATCGCTGGCTACTCGCGAGGGCATCAAATACCACTCCAAGCATCGTAGTAAAATTTGAAGCCGATAATGAAGTATCTTTAGAAGCGGTAAGAGATACTTTACGGAAACAATTATTAAAAATAGCACCTAAACTAAAACTTAACTTTTAGAAAAATTTTATAAAACACAAATTTGAGAGACACATGACAACAAGAAATTCATCGAAGAGAAAGAATGAAATCTTGCAAGCTTTAGCACTAATGCTTGAAAAAGATCCTGGGGAACGTATTACAACAGCAAAGTTAGCAAAAGAGGTAGGAGTCTCTGAAGCAGCTTTGTATCGACACTTTCCAAGTAAGGCTAGAATGTTTGAAGGCTTAATAGAGTTTACTGAAGAAGCGATTTTTTCTCGGATGAACCTGATCGCTAAAGAGCAAGCCGACCTGGATACACAATGCCAGCAAACGTTAGGGCTTATTTTGACCTTTGCAAGCCGAAACCCGGGTATTTGTCGATTACTCACAGGAGAGGCTTTGTCTGGTGAGCATGAGCGTTTGCGCGGACGTATTAGCCAGTTGTTCAATCGAGTTGAGACCCAGATTAAACAACTTTTCCGTCAGCATGAAGTGGCGACAAAGGGCAAGTACACACCAGAAATAGGAAGCCGTGCAAATTTATTGGTAGCTGTTGTTGAGGGAAGAATACTGCAGTATGTCAGAACTGATTTTGCACAATCCCCATTAGCAAGCTGGGATAATCAATGGCAACTGCTGCAATCTATTACAGCAGTTGATTGATGTAGAGCTTAGATATCACTTTGTGTGATGTATTCAACAAAATCCTGTTTAAGCTGGGAGACTTCTTTGCTGCTGCATAGTTTTTTTCCAGCTTCATTATCAGTGCATTGAACTTCTAGCACGATCTGCATGGACTCTTCTTTGGCGGGAATTCGTGTGATTGAAAGCCCGATGTGATCCTCTGCTTTTGGTTTGCTGGAAATAATTAAACTATCCGTCACGATTTCGAGTTTATTGGTAGCATTCTCATGGGCAAATATTTGTGCGAGCTTCCAAGAGCGTTCACAACTTAGAGTGTTTTTGCATAGAACCTTTGTAGCGGTGGGCAAAGACCTTTGATCCCTAGCATACTGCTCAACCATTCGCATAGCTTGAAGCTCTTTAAAGCGTACTAGGTCGTTTTTGAACTGTTCTCGAATGGTTTCTACTTGTGAATGGTAACGTTCTATAGAAGCATGGTTTTCATTAACTTGCTCTTTTGTAGCGCTGATCTGGCTCAAAATAGATTTAGGGACGTTTTGACCTTTGCGCTCATAGTCAGCGGCACTGGACTGAAGATCAGATAGCTTTTTTTCTAAGGTTTTATTATGACCTTGCAAAATTGAGATGTTAATCTCAAGGGAGGCGGTTTGGTTCTCTTCAGTGCGCTTTATATCGTCAATAGTTCTATATTGACGAAGTAGCATGCGGTCGTGAAGGCGCGCTTTGCGCTCTTTGGCTTGTTGTTCGGCAAGTTTTTCTTGGCGAATGCGCTCAGCTTGCTTTTCTTCGTCAGTCATCATAGGCGGGACGCGTTCGATCAAACGTCCACTTTCATTGATAACTTCATATCCAGACTTTAAGGCTGAATTAGGAAGGTAATCTTTAACAACAAGGCGTCCATTGCTGTCTTTGAAACGGTAGAAGTTTTTCGCATTAACAGCTGTAGCCGCAACGACAAGAGTGAGAAATAAAAATAAATGTTTCAGACTCATAGTACTCCAGTTGTAAAGTTCATGGCATCCGTTAATTCGATAAGCTACTCGACACCGTAAGTCTCTCGATATTCGAGCACTTTGGGGTAGAAGTCACTAAATGTAGGATGATCTTTTAAATAATTTAGCAGATCCGCTAACTTTATAATAGAAAATACTGGAATTCCGTAATCTTGTTCAACTTCCTGAACAGCAGATAACTCTCCGGTTCCTTTTTCTTGTCGATCTAAGGCGATGAGCACTGCTTTCGGAGTCGCCCCGTTTTGTTTAATGATATCAATTGACTCCCTAATAGCAGTTCCTGCACTGATGACGTCATCAATGATTAGGACATTTCCATTTAGGGCACTGCCGACAATACTGCCCCCTTCACCATGATCTTTCTTCTCTTTGCGGTTGAAACTGTAAGGAGCGCTGATGTCGTGGTGATCGGCGAGAGCCATGGTCGTGCAACTGACGAGGGGGATGCCTTTATAGGCTGGGCCAAATATGACGTCGTAAGGAATTTTTTGTTGCACAATAGTTTGTGCATAACAGCGTCCCAGTTGCGCTAGGTCAGCACCACTGTCAAATAAGCCTGTATTAAAGAAATAGGGGCTTTTGCGGCCGCTCTTTAACGTAAACTCACCGAATTTAAGAACATTTTTTGATAGTGCCAGCTCTATGAACTGTGTTTGGTAATCGTGCATATTTTACGCTGAAGTAGTCAATAGAATCAGTCGCTATGATACCTGTATTTGGGAATAAAAAAAACTGAGCACCGAGGTTGGCTTTAAGCAACAAGTAATAAAAAAGCGGCAAAAGCCGCTCAAAGTTTGTTATTTTTTGTGTGTTATTAGTCTCTACCCCTTATATACTGAGACCATCACTATAATACTTAGAAGTGCTATAACACTAAAGAGTGATGATTTTCGTCAATAAATGTAGTTAGGAAATGACCGGAATAGAATAGCCAACTTAATAAATACTCGATGTGATTTAGTTTGCATGAGTACAATGTAACAAGAGGCGTGAAGACTTTTCCGCTAGTGCGACAGGGCTTTGCAAAAACAGTTTTGTTAGAGTGCTTAGTTTGTAATCTAGCAGCTATACAAATTCTAGTGCTATTTTGTCTTCTTCTACGCGTATTACTCGCATGGGGTGAAGCACCATATGGTCAAGATCCTCACCGAGAATACCTTCAATGTGGACTTTGACGTTGTCACCTTTCTTTAGCCTTGTATCATTGTTGTTTTTGACCAATACGCCGCCTTCTGAAATGTCTAAGCTTTCGGATATTAGTACGTCAGAGTTTTGTTGCCTGATTGCAACGGGAAGGTGTATAGATACTCTAAAGAAGCGTCTTGCATCACTAGGATTCTGCCCAGCTAGTTTGGGCTTCTTAGATTGACCATCTTGCTCTATTCTCATAGCCTACTCCTCTTAAATATGCATCCTTGCTGTTAATTAGACTAAGCAAAAACTGTGAAGAAGTCCACACTTTTTTAAATTTGGTGCGCCTCAACAAAATGGCAAATAGACACGAAATCATTGAGTGAAAGCCTTTCCGCGCGCTCTGTGGCTTTAAGACCTAATTGCTCGAAGTCGTCCTGTCCAAGCCAATCTTTTAGGCTGTTTCGGATGGTCTTTCGACGCTGGTTAAAAGCTGCCGTCACAATTTGAGAAAGAAGTTTAGAGTCTTTTACGGGGTTTTTAATGTGTGTATGCGGCATTAAGCGCACAATGGCAGAGTCAACTTTAGGGGCTGGAGAAAAAGCTCCTGGAGGTACCACGAATAGCATTGCCGTTTCACAAAAATATTGAGCCATAACGCTGAGACGGCCGTATTGTTTCGTACTTGGGGAAGCGCAAAGCCTCTCAACCACTTCTTTCTGCAGCATAAAGTACATGTCATGAATGACATGGCGCTGATTCAGTAGATGGAAAATTAGCGGTGTCGAAATATTATAGGGGAGGTTACCCACAATGCGGAGCTTCTGTTCATTTTCTTCTAATTGAGTAAAGTCGAATTTCAGTGCATCACTCTGATGAATCGTGAAGTTATCATGGTTAGCAAACTTGTTTTCAAGTCTTGGAATTAAATCGCGATCAAGTTCTACCACGTCGAGTTTCCCAGCACTTTCGACTAAGTGTTCAGTGATAGCGCCTAAGCCAGGCCCAATCTCAACAATATGATCATGACGTTGCGGCGCTATCGAGTCGACAATCCGAGAAATGTAATGGTTGTCAGATAAGAAGTTTTGACCAAAACGTTTTCGCGCTTGGTGACCTTGAACAATTTTTGAATTTGCCATGATGGGTTTAAGGCTGTTTACTACGTCGGATTAAGTCTTGGGTGAATTGTAACGCATATTGCATGCTTCCGATATCAGCAATATTTTTGCCCGCTATATCTAAGCCGGTGCCATGATCGACGGAGGTACGAATATAAGGTAATCCCAAGGTGACGTTAACAGCCTTACCAAACCCTTTATATTTCAAGGTTGGCAACCCCTGGTCATGGTACATGGCAAGTACGGTATCGACATCTTTAATTTTATTGGGCTGGAATGCCGTATCGGCAGGTATCGGCCCAATGATTGTAGCGTCTAGCTTGTGGCTTAGGGTTTTGAGAGTTGGTGTAATAATTCTCGACTCTTCCGTTCCAAGGTGATCGTTTTCACCTGCGTGGGGATTGAGCCCGCAGACTAGAATTTTGGGGTGAGTGATTGCGAATTTTTGGCGCAGCTCTGTGTCGATAATGGTAATAACTTCCTCTAATAACTGAGGCGTAATAGCATCGGCAACATGTCTAAGGGGAAGGTGAGTGGTCGCCAGTGTGACCCGTAAACCATCAGTGGCTAGCATCATAACGACTTTTTTGCTGTTACTGTGCTCTGCAAAAAACTCGGTATGCCCTGAAAACTTGAGTCCCGAATCATTAATAATCCCTTTATGAACGGGGCCAGTAAGAATCGCATCAATATCGCCATGCAGCGCCATATCATTGGCTGTTTTAAGCGTCTTGAGAACATAAGCTGCGTTATCAACGTCTAATTCGCCGAAGTTAACTTCTGAAGTAAGTTCTTGCGGTATGACCCATAAATGACTGGGCTTATGTGGTTCAGGGGAGCTGCCAACGGAAAATTCATTGAGCGTTAAGGGCAAGCCGGCTACCTCAGCCGCTTGGTGTAATAATTGAGGTGAGGCACAAACAATTAGCTGATCAGAACAAGTCTTTTGTGCCATTTTAACAATAATTTCTGGACCAATTCCGGCGGGTTCTCCCGCCGTAATTAATATTCTCGGAATATCCATATGATGTCCTTTGGATATTATAAAAGGATATCGTAAAGCTTACGCTTCTTCTTCAACAATTTTCTTGACGTAAGCTTCATCACGAATTTCACGAACCCAGTTTTCAACTTCTTCAGAAAATTTGCGTTGGCGCAAAATTTTAGCCGCTTGTTGACGCTTCATGTCTTCTGACTGATCGTCTTGACGCTTGCCGGTTAACTGAACGATATGCCAGCCAAAACTACTTTGGAACGGTTGACTGATTTCATTAATGCTCAAGCTACCTAATGCATCTTCAAATGCGGGGTCAAACGCGCCGACGTTATTCCAGCCCAACTCGCCACCTAAGTTAGCCGAACCAGGGTCATCGGAGTGTTTTTTGGCCATATTGGTGAAGTCTGCTTCACCAGCAATCACTTGTTCGCGAATATGGTTGAGTAAATCGATAGCATCCTGTTCCGTAGTGATAGCATCAGGGCGGACAAGGATATGACGTGATTTGGTTTGTTGGACTACGTGTTCTAAATCACCACGTTTGTCGTATAGCTTTAGAATGTGGAAGCCTGCGGGGCTGCGAATAGGTGTTGATACCTTGCCACGCTCTAAGTAGTAGACTGGCGTTCTAAACAGTTCAGGAAGGTTTTGCTCAGAATTCCAGCCAAAGTCACCGCCGGAGCTTGCTTCAGAGCCATCAGAGTAACTTTGAGCCATGGCTTCAAAATCGCCACCTTGCTTAAGCTGATTCGCAATATCAACGGCTTTAGCCTTAGCAGTATTGATTTCTGATTCCGATGCGCTTTCGTCCACAGCAATAAGGATGTGGCCAAGCTTATATTCGACTTGGCTTTTAGCATTCATTGACTGAACTAATGAATCAATTTCTTTTTCACTAATTTTAATGCGACGCGCTACATAAGCATCGCGAAAACGAGATGTCACTATCTCTTTTCGTAAATCGTCCAAGAACAGTTCCCATGCTACGCCTCGGCTTTGCATCTGTAATCGAAACTCTTCTAAGGACATATTATTCTGCTGAGCAACTCGAGTTGCGAATTGTTGTAGCTCGGCCGGCTGTACTTGCATGCCTGCTCGGTTTGCCATTTGATATTGCAGGCTTTGAATAATCAGTTGTTCAAGCAATTCCTTTCTTAGAAGATCGTCAGGCGGGAGCTGTGCACCACGCGCTCTAAGCTGGTCCTTTGCCTGAATGACTTTACGATCAAGCTCGCTTTGCAAGATCACGTCTTGATCAACGTGTGCAATGACTTTATCAATAGTTTCTGCGCTAACAGCAGTTTGAGGTGCTAAAGTGGCTAATGAAGCAACCAACAAGCAAGCCGAAATCAAGTGTTTCAATGTCATACTATTTGCCTAATAAATCTTCGTATCCGTAAATACTTTCTTCTAAAAATTCAGTGGTACTGCCGCGTAAGCTCCCCACCCCTTTTAATACAAACTGAATATACACGCCTGAGCTGTGCTCATCAGGTTGGTCTGGGACAAGTCCACCTTGGCTGTCCAGCTGGATATTAATGTAACGTCTCGCGACTACGCGCACTGCCCAGCAACAAGACTCATACTCTAGACCAAGAAAGGAGTCGTTAGTTCGATTTTCTGTCAGATCTTGGTTATAGCGACCGAGAAGACGCCAATCTTGGGACATTGGCCATGCAAATGCAAGCTCAGCCTCTTCTTGAGTGCGGTTAGGAGTTTTTCGGTAGCGATGTCCGAGGTTAATAATATGGTTCGGTTTTGGCTCATAATGAACGTTGACTAGGCCATGTGTCGTTTCGTTAATCTGATCATCCCACTCGATGGCAGACTTGACCTCGATATTGTCAGTCCAGCGCCAGTTCACCTCTGCCAATAGCCCGGACTGCTTATTGGTCTCAACGGGCAAGTTAAGCATGGTCACTTTACGATCTTTTAAGTAGACGGTACGTCCAATTGAAACGGAAGCCTTTTCTCGACCCTCTTCGTCTAGAATCCGACTGGTTATAGCGCCGCTGACTTGGTTGGCATCGCCAATTCGGTCAATACCGCTGAAACGGTTGCGACTGAACAGTTGCGTAAAGTTAAAGGTCGGCAAGCTGGTATCATAAATGCCAATATCCTGCTGATCCTCGAATGGCGTATATAAATAGAAGAGTCGTGGTTCAAGGGTTTGAGTCATGTCACCATCATCAAACTCGAGGGTTCGCTCGAAAAATAAACCGGTATCGATGGAAAGCGTCGGTAAGCTTCTGTCTAAGGTTTGCTCAATACCAGCAACGTCTGTTTGCTCGTATTGGGTATAGGCAAAACTAAGTTCTGGGCGAAAGAAGCTATATAAGGTTTCATGGCTCCAGCCAATCGAAGGCTCGACATGGTAGCGATCGGCTGTCACTGCGTTGTCTTTATCAAAGCGAGTGATTTCAGTATGAATTTTAGCCTCAAAATCATTCTCATTGGGCTCGAAAAAACGCGTCAGCTGCACACGAGGAGCAATGGTGTAACGCTCTACGGGACTGTTTAGCAGTTGCCAGTCTTGATATTCAGTGCGTACCAGCCATTCGTTAGTCAAATACTGTACGTAAAGGTTTTGGCTCAGAATATCTTGGTTGCTGTCTTGAATACTACCGCCAAAATCTTGGAAGTAGCCATCGTCACTTACTTTTCGTGCAGCTATTCCACTCGACCAGTTCTCGCTCAGTTGAGTTAAGTGGTTTACATCATACTGCCAGCGTTTGTCTGGCAAGTTTTCGGGGTTAGTTGCGGTAGCTGCTTTGTCACTGGGTAAATACTCGAAAAAAAGTTCGCCGCTGTTTTGTTCTGTGAGGTAGCGGAACTCAGAGCCGAGCATAGAGCCTCGTGACGTCATGTAACGAGGCGTTAAGGTTAAGTCGTAATTTGGCGCTAAATTAAAATAATAAGGAGCGCTGATATCACGACCGTTTCGATTGGAGTTACTAAAAGAGGGTGGTAGCAGACCTGTTTTTCGGCGGTCATCGACGGGGAATGTTATGTAAGGCAAATAAAACACGGGAATATCAGCAACTTTTACAACGCTGTTATAGGCTTTACCCCAGCCACTTTCACGGTCAATAACAATTTCGTCGGATTCAAATACCCAGCTTTTCTGATCGTCAGGGCAAGTAGAAAAGTCAGTATTGGACAAGGTTAAAATCTGTTTATTATCAACTCGAATCTGTTCTGCTTCACCATTAGCATTATTGCTGTAGAGGTGGTACTGAGTATTTTGGATTTCTGTCGAGCCTTCTAACGAGTAATAATCAAGACTATCTGCACCGACCACAAAATTTTGGCTGGTAAAGAGTAAGTCACCTTCAGCTCGGTATGATTTATCTCTATTATCAGCAGTTAGCTTATCAGCCGTTAATTGTTGCTGATTTTGTGTGACACGAACATTACCCGTAAGGTAGGCCATGTTGCCTTCACGAGATGCTTCGTCTGAGTAGATTTTAATCGGTTCATTGGGGTTGCTGAGATCGGCTTGATAGCGTATAGGCTCAATCGCCTCGCTAGGGCATGTTTTAAACTCAGGAAACTGATAGAGTCGTACGGAGCCGTTCTTCTGACTCTCTGATGTGTTACCTGATTCAGAGTTTTTTTCTTCTACTGGTTGCTCTGACACGTTTTTTACAGCAGAGTCTGCAGCAGACGGCAGTGCAACAACAGTCAGCGAAGCGCCGATTGCAGATGCTAAAAAAGATTTTACCCAACGGACTTTCTTGCTTACCATGTACTTTTCGTGTTTTTCTACGGGTTGGTCACAAAATAAACAGCCCGTCGATTCAAGGGCTTACGATTTGTAACTGACATCAGTTATAAAGACTCAATGATAAACGCTTACGCCACAGATTGAAAATTAATAATGACAAAAGATAAACGACAATTAGCGCTAAAAGAATGGTCGCAGCGGCAAATATCGCTACTGAAGACCGATGAAGCCGACCTAGACTCAGGTTTATCTTGGCAAATGGTCTCTGGTGATGCCAGTTTTAGGCGCTATTTCAGATGGTCTCAAGATAATGGAAACAGCTGGATAGCGGTTGATGCGCCTCCTGAGTATGAAAATAGTCGGCAATTTGTCAAAGTTGCCGAGTTACTGGAAAGCATTAACGCCCCAAGAGTCTTGGCTAAAGATTATGACCAGGGCTTTATGTTGCTAAGTGATTTAGGCGATCAACTTTATCTCCCTTTGCTGAAAGAAGCTCAAGAAAGCGGTAACATCGACCTTGCCGATGACTTGTATCACCGCGCCATTGACAGCCTAGAGACGATGCAGGAAATATCCGCAAGCTCATTACCGGATTATGATGAAGCTATGCTTCGTGCCGAAATGGAGCTCTTTCGCGATTGGTTCTTGGGCAAGCATTTAGGCCTTGAGCTATCGGTAGTCGAAAATCGTTTGTTGGATACAACGTTTGAACACTTAATAGAAAGTGCGCTTGCTCAACCGCAGGTTTTTGTTCACAGGGACTACCACTCTAGAAACATCATGGACTGTGACAATACGAAGCAACCTGGCATTATTGATTTTCAAGATGCGGTGCGTGGGCCCTTGACGTACGACTTATTATCGTTGCTAAGGGATTGTTACATCCAATGGACGCCTGAACAGGTGGATAAATGGGTTGGTTACTACATTAAGCAATCGCCAGCCGTTTTAGATAAAGAACAGTTTAGACAATGGTTTGACTGGATGGGGTTGCAGCGTCATATCAAAGTGGCTGGAATCTTTTGTCGGCTTAATTACCGGGATGGGAAAGCGGGTTACTTGAAAGATATCCCTTTAACCCTCACTTATATTCTTCAGCAAGCTGAAAAGTACCCTGCCATGTCCGAGTTTCATCAGTGGCTTGAACAAAAGGTCATGCCTCTTTTTGAAGAAAAGCAGGCGCAATTGTCATGAAAGCGATGATTTTAGCAGCGGGGCGCGGTGAGCGTATGCGTCCATTAACGGACCGTCATCCGAAACCGCTACTTAAAGTGGATGGCCGTGCCTTGATCGAGTGGCACATAGAAGCATTAAAAGAAGCTGGAATTAAAGAGATTTTAATCAACACCTCGTGGCTAGGTGAGCAAATTCCTGAGTATTTAGGTGATGGTGCTTACTGGGGAGTTAACTTAACTTTTTCCCACGAACCTCAAGCCCTAGAAACTGCGGGTGGTATCCGAAAAGCCCTAGAGTTCTTTGGTGATGAGCCATTTATTGTCGTAAACGGCGATGTTTGGTCTGATTTTAGCTACGAAGGTTTGCTCAGAAAGCCTTCTAAGCTGGCGCATGTCGTGCTGGTGCCTAACCCTGATCACAATCCGCAAGGCGACTTCTTGCTTAGAGAGGATGGCTTGGTGGTCGCAGAAGGAGAGCCGTGTGTGACTTTTTCTGGGATTGGCGTTTATCAGCCTGACATCTTTAAAGATGTGCCTTTAGATGAACCTTATCCATTAGCACCTATCTTGCGAGAGTTAATGGTTGAGGCTGAGGTGACTGGTGAGTTATATGATGGGCGTTGGCATGACATAGGTACGCCGGAACGATTAGAAGCGTTGAATTTGAGTTTCCAGCGACGCATTAAAACAATTGAGTACGATGGAAAATTGTAACTCTTAACAAGAGCGGTGAATTAAAAGAATGAGCTGGTTTGGTAAAGTTATCGGTGGTGTTTTAGGCTTCTCGCTAGCGGGAGGCCCAATTGGCGCTATTATTGGCGCCGTACTTGGCCATCAATTGGATAAAAAAACAGAAGATTACCAAGAGCGTTACGCGCCGGGTGATCAAGAGCGTGTGCAGGCGGCTTTTTTCACGGCGACCTTCTCCACCATGGGGCATATCGCTAAAGCTGATGGCACGGTCACGCAAAATGAAATACGCCACGCAGAAAACGTGATGCAACGAATGGGCCTCGATCCAGACGCACGGAAGTTTGCGATAGATTTATTTCAGCAAGGCAAAGCCAGTGACTTTGATCTAGAAGCGGTACTTAGGCAGTTTAAGCAGGAATGCCAGCGTCGTCGTAATTTGATGCAGATGTTCCTCGAAGTTCAAATTACCATGGCGCTTGCTGATGGCACTATTCATAATCATGAGAGAGCTATTTTACATAGAGTCGGAAAGCACTTGGGTTTTGCTGGCTTTATGATTGATCAGCTGATCAAAATGGTACAAGCGCAACAGGGTTTTCATCGTCACTCCCAAGGGCAAGCTGGAGGTCACGGCGGTACTTATCATGAAGCACCGAGTGGTCCAAGTGTTGAGCAAGCCTATCAAGTGCTGGGTGTGAATAGTTCGGATGATGAGAAAACGGTGAAACGTGCCTATCGTCGATTAATGTCGCAACATCACCCTGATAAATTGGTAGCGAAAGGTTTGCCCGAAGAAATGATTAAGATGGCGACGGAGAAGACGCAGGAGATTAAGTCTGCGTATGAGTTGATCAAAAAAAGTAAAGGGTGGTAAAACTACTGCGCTTGAAATTGCTTTGTTAAAAGAGTTATTTAATCAGCTTATTTACTAGAGTAAACGCGCTTCATAAACTAACTTTTTTGCCTCGCACTTTCTTCGCTCGTGACGTTTTATGAAGAATAGAGTTAATGGTTTTATAGACGAAATAATTTAAGCATATAGAGATTAGAATGAATAAAGAATTGATGGTAAAGCAAATTGCGGTGATGTTGGAAATGCAGCACGCGATGAACACTAAAGTTCATGAAAAATGGTTTGATCAAAATTACGAGTGGTATCGTGCGATTTGGATTGAATGTGCGGAGATGTTAGAGCATCACGGTTGGAAGTGGTGGAAACATCAGACGCCTGACGTTGAGCAGGTGAAAATGGAGCTGGTGGATATTTTCCATTTTGGTTTAAGCTCGAGAATTGATGGTGAACTATCGTTTGATGAAATCGCGGAAGAGCTTGCGGGCGAAATGTTGGAGCCTGTGGTTAAAGATGACTTTAAGCAAACCCTCGAAATTTTAGCTGGACAAGCTGTGATGTATCAGCATTTTGATGGTGCAAGTTTTGCGGGTTGTATGGAGCAAATCGAGATGCCCTTTGAAGAGTTATTCAAAAGTTATGTCGGTAAAAATACGCTTAACTTTTTCCGCCAAGATAATGGTTATAAAGACGGCACTTATATTAAAGAGTGGGATGGTCTTGAAGACAACGAGGTGCTGGTTGAAATTTTAGAAACGTTAGACCCAACACACGAAGACTTTAAAAATCAAGTTTACAAAGGCTTAGCTGATCGTTATTCAACCCTAAAATAATTAGAACTGGATACTATACTGGAGAAATTATGTCTAAAGAAACAATGTCTGAAGGTACGCATAAAGTTGTTTTAAAAGGATACGGAGATTTAGACAAAGGAAAGTATTACATTGAGCATGCGCTAGCTGAGCTGTTTGGAGTTGATGATAAAGTTGCCAAAAAGCTTCTTGAGCTGTCGGAAGAGGAGCCTCGAACCGTAAAAAAGGGTGTGGACTCTAAAACTGCGGAGCGCTACCTAAAAGCGCTAAAAGACACTGGCGCTAAAGGCGAAGTGATTGATACTCGCTTTGACTTTAGCAGCCTTTCATTAGAGTAATCATATCTACGATATGGATATCGAACCTGAAGTTCTTGCTGTAATTCAGCGCGCTAAGCGCGTGACTATTCTTACCGGCGCTGGAGTCTCTGCGGAGTCTGGCGTCGCTACTTTCCGCTCTTACAAAGAAGAAACTAAAGAAAGCCTCTGGAGCCAATACGATCCGCAAAAGATGGCGAGTATTCATGGTTTCCTAGAAAACCCAAACCGAGTCTGGCAGTGGTATCAGTGGCGTCGCAGCGAACTTAAAAACAAATCACCCAACGATGCCCATAAAGCGATAGCAAAATGGCAACAATCTAACGATCAAAACGTCACGTTGATTACGCAAAATGTCGACGGCTTACATCAAGCTGGTGGCTCCAAAGAAATTATCGAATTACACGGTAATATCTGGCGCAATCACTGCCTGCAATGTCGCGAAGACTATAAAGGTGACGTTGATGGAGTGGAGACTGTTATCGATTGCCCTGAATGTGGCGGACAAATACGCCCCTCAGTCGTTTGGTTTGGTGAAGCCTTACCCGAACACGCCTGGCGCGACGCCGAAAGCGCTTCGTATTCCTGCGACTTATTTCTATCCGTAGGAACTTCCAGTCAAGTCTATCCCGCCGCAGGACTCGCCGCGCTCGCCAAAAGCCAAGGCGCTACTGTGGTAGAAATTAATCCAGAACCAACAGAGGGCTTGGTGGTGGATTATACGATACCGGTCGTGGCGTCACAATTTTTTGGAGGGTTAAGTTAGTGAAGAGAGTAGTTGCAGTAGGCTTATTGGTCGTAGGTTTAGTTGGCATTTTTCTTTGGAGTAACTCTGGGGAGCAAAAAGTAGGGTTAGTTGATGATGAACAGGTTAGCAGTAAAAATGTCGCCTTTAGAGAAAGTAATAAAAAGCCGCAGGACAAAGAAAATAATGAGGGGGCTAATCACACTAAGAAATTTAAAACTGCGCTGATGTTTGATAATAATAAAATGTATAAGATTGCCGGAAAGCAATACATTTTGGGGCAAGACTGTGCATATGATATTGCACAAAACGTATATGAAATGATTGAGAGCGACCTTAGAGGAAAGGCGTGGTTAGAGGATAGAGGGTATCATTTATTTTATCACAGTAGCGAAATATCGAGTTATCAGAGCTTTGATAAGAAAACGTTAGATTCGTTGGCGGAAAATAGAGATCCTGTTGCAATGAGTCGAGTTGCTATTAACCATTTATTCGGTGAAAACGCTGACGGACAGTCATATGTTGCCGCCCTAGATAGTATGTTTTTAGAAACAGGGAATTTTACAGCTCTAAACCTTTTAACTATGAATTTT
The DNA here is from genome assembly GCF_000981765.1 of Kangiella geojedonensis. GTDB lineage: Bacteria > Pseudomonadota > Gammaproteobacteria > Enterobacterales > Kangiellaceae > Kangiella > Kangiella geojedonensis. The sequence continues at coordinate 402,061 of NZ_CP010975.1, forward strand.
GACTTTATTGATATTCCGCCAGAAGAAAAGATGAATTGGCGGGCTTTGAAAAAAGAGCTTCATGGGCTAGATATTTTTGGCTATAGTAGCATTGGTTTGCCAAGCTTGACCGAAAAAAATAAACTCTGGGCAAAAGAAAAAATAAAAGAAATTGACCTTTATAGAACCGAACATGGGTTAGCACGAATTCCTAAGAATCCTCTACCTCAAGATTTGATTCGTGAAATAAATATATATAAAGAATTTGTATCACAGGAAGATGAATTGAGGATGTGGGGGGAGTGCCCATAACCCTCACTCTGCGGAAAGAAGCGGGGTTATGGGGGCTAGGGTTTAATCAACCAGCTTAAATTCGTCTTTTAAGATTTGGGTGATTTCTGCTTTGGGGTTGTCTGACAATTCAATTTTCTCGCCAGTAATTTTTTCAGCAATACTCGTATAAGTTTTTGACAGGTTCATCAAAGCTTCTGTTGGTAGGTCGTTGTCACGAGCGAGTGCTTGGCGTTCGTCCATGCGGTCTTTGTTCAATAGAATGTCTGAGTCTTCGAAATGATTCAGTAGGAACTGGCGGAAACCTTCTTTTGAGTTTTCGACCACTTTGCCGTTTTCACGGAACGCTGGGCCATCCCAAATACGCGACGAATCAGGCGTGCCAACTTCATCCATATAGATCAACTTCTCGTTGTCGTCTTTGCCTTTGACGTAACCAAACTCAAACTTGGTATCGACAAACATTTGGTCAAGCTTGGCAAGCTCGTTGCTGATTAAGTCGAAACCTTCTTTCAGTAGTTTTTCGTATAAGTCGATATCGTCTTTGCTGCGGAAAGCAAAAGCTTCATAGTTATCTTCGATGTTCTTGCGAGTCACGTTGACGTCGTCAGCTTCTGGGACACCTGGGATACCTTTCAAGATGCCTTTGGTTGATGGCGTGATTAATAACTCATCAAGTTTTTGATCTTTTTCTAGGCCATCAGGAAGGCGGATACCGCAAAACTCACGTTCGCCTTTGGCGTAGGCACGCCACATGGAGCCTGTGATGTATTGGCGAGCAATTGCTTCAATCTTAACGGGCTTGGCTTTTTGCACTATCCATACAAATGGGTGCGGAATTTCAAGGATGTGGCTGTCGGCTAGGCCATTCTCGCGAAAAAGTTTAAACCAGTGGTTGGATATAGCGTTTAACGCAGCGCCTTTGCCTGGAACACCGTTCATGCCACCTTCGCCGTGCCAGATAGCGTCAAACGCTGATATGCGGTCACTGATCACCATAATCGCTAATGGCGTGTCGGCGGCCACGTCATAGCCACGTTCTTTGATCAAGCGTGCGCTATCTTCTTCGGTAAGCCAGTAGACAGAGCGGACTTTACCGCTGTGGACCGGTTGGTTGGTACGGATCGGGAGATCGTCATTAACGGCTAAAACTTTATCAGCAAGGCTCATGGATGTGACCTATTGTGTTATACAGTTGAATCCAAAGAGTTACGGGGCTGCGCGGCAACACCCGTCGGATATAAATATTGCTGCGAAATGATACCAGAATTGGTGAATTTCTCCACGTTTTGCGTGAGCGTATAGCAATTTTACAGGATCTTAACGGTCTAAGTTTTATGTTGTTGATTAACTGATGTATAGTGAAGAGTAGCGTGAAAACAGTTTAATCCATTGATTTTATTATTGTAATAAAATCAATGGTAATCAACATTTAATCATAAGGGAGCCCATGATGAGCGAAGAGGTTATTGATTGTAAGAAGTCGTTATCCGTTGGCGGTAAGGATTTCGACATTTGGAGCCTGCGAGACTTACAAGAGCAGGGGCATGACATCAAGAAGATGCCGTTTTCAATACGTATCCTTCTGGAAAATGCACTAAGAAACCACGATGGACTGGGCGTGACCAGCGAGCATGTGGATACTTTGTTGCAATGGAAACCGAATCCCGAGAAAAAAGAAGTTCCTTATAAGCCTGCGCGTGTTTTGATGCAGGATTTTACCGGTGTACCTGCGGTTGTCGACTTGGCATCCGTTCGTGCCGAGGCGGCCAAGCATGGCGTCGAAGGTTCAAAAGTGAATCCTTTAATCCCTGTGGACTTGGTCATTGACCACTCGGTGCAGGTTGATTTCTATGGCGACAAAGACTCGTTGGATAAAAATATCCAGATGGAGTATGAGCGAAACGAAGAGCGCTACCAGTTCTTGAAGTGGGCGCAGACTGCCTTTAATAACTTTACCGTGGTGCCGCCGGGCATGGGTATTTGTCACCAAGTAAACTTAGAGTATTTGGCTCAAGGTATTGTGGAGCGTGATGGTGCTTTATTCCCTGATACCTTAGTAGGTACTGATTCACACACACCAATGGTGAACGGTATTGGTGTTGTTGGTTGGGGCGTCGGCGGTATTGAAGCTGAAGCTGCGATCCTTGGTCAACCTATCTTCTTTATCATGCCAGAAGTCGTTGGCTTAAAGCTGACCGGTAAACTGCCAGTGGGTACGACAGCGACCGATATGGTTCTGACCATTACTGAATTACTGCGTAAGCATGGCGTGGTTGGCAAATTTGTCGAAGTTTTTGGCGAAGGATTGGATCACTTAACAGTAACCGACCGTGCGACCATTTCGAACATGTCGCCTGAATTTGGTTGTACCGTGACTTACTTCCCGATCGATGATCGCACCTTGGATTACATGCGCGATACGAATCGTAGCAAAGAAACGATTGAGCGTGTGGAAGCTTACACTAAAAATAATATGTTATGGCGCGAGAACGAAAGCGACATCGAGTACAGCAGTGTGGTTGAGCTGGATTTGAGTACTGTTGTTCCTACAGCGTCGGGTCCAAAACGCCCACAGGATAAAATTGCGATCAGCAATTTAAAAGCTCAGTTCAAGTCTTTGATGGAGCTAAACTATGGTCGTGGTTATCAGCCTTTAGAAGATCGTAGCCCAGCGGATAACGATAATGGTTTATTGAAAACGATTAAGGTTGATGACAAAGATAGTGATCAAGATTATGAACTACACGATGGTTCAATTTCGATTGCCGCTATTACCTCTTGTACTAACACCTCGAACCCAAGCGTGATGATCGGCGCTGGTTTGGTGGCGAAAAAAGCCAATGAACTAGGCTTAACCGTTAAGCCTTGGGTTAAAACATCGTTAGCACCAGGCTCGAAAGTGGTTACCGACTACCTTGAAAACTCAGGCTTACTTGATGATCTAGAAGCGTTAGATTTCTTCTTGGTCGGTTATGGCTGTACTTCATGTATTGGTAACTCAGGGCCACTGCCTGACGCTATTGGCGAGGCTGTGGTTAAAAACGACTTGGTGGTAGCTTCGGTTCTGTCGGGTAACCGAAACTTTGAAGCGCGTGTTCATCCTGATGTGAAGATGAATTTCTTGATGTCGCCAATGTTGGTGGTGGTTTACGCACTAGCGGGTCGTGTCGATATCGACTTTGATCAAGAGCCGGTGGCACATACACCAGATGGCAAACCGGTTTACTTTAAGGACTTATGGCCTAGTAATGAAGACATTCAAGAAGTCATGAATAAGGTTCTGACGCCTGCTGATTTCGCGAAAAACTATGGCAAGATTTTTGACGGTAACGAGCAATGGCGTGATATGGACGTGTCTACTGATAAAGTGTATCAGTGGGATGATTCGTCGACTTATATCAAGCAAGCACCGTTTTTCCAAGGCTTGAAGCCGAAAGTGGAGCAGCCAAAAGATATCGAAGGTGCCAGCGTTCTATTAAAGCTGGGGGATTCGATTACTACGGACCATATTTCTCCAGCGGGCGGTTTCTCAGAAGATTCGCCAGCGGGGCAATATTTAAAAGGTCGCGGTATCGAGCCACGGATGTTTAACTCTTACGGTTCGCGCCGTGGTAACGATGAAGTGATGGTGCGTGGTACTTTTGCCAACGTTCGTATCAAGAACCAGTTAGTGGATAAAGAGGGTGGTTACACTCGCTACATTCCAAACGGCGAAACCATGACAGTATTTGATGCATCGCAGAAATATCAAGCCGAAGGCACGCCGCTGATCGTGTTAGCGGGTAAAGAATACGGTAGTGGTTCATCGCGAGACTGGGCAGCTAAAGGTACGACATTGCTTGGGATTAAAGCGGTTATTGCTGAAAGCTACGAGCGAATTCACCGTAGTAACTTAGTCGGCATGGGCGTGTTACCGCTTGAGTTTGCGAATGGCGAAGACGCTGAAACCCTTGGCTTAAGCGGTGATGAAAGCTTTACCATTAAAGGCATTTCTGACGGTCTTGAAGTGAACCAGACGTTTGAAGTGGAGGCGAAAAGCAGCGATGGTAAAACCAAAACCTTCAAGGTGCTGTCTCGTTTAGACTCAAAGGTTGAGCTGGAATACTACAAGAACGGCGGTATTCTTCACTATGTGTTGAGAGACTTTATTAACGCTTAAGTGGAGAGTTATTGAATGTCGAAACAATCCACGGTTGAGCAAGTCTACGAGGCTATCAACAGTGGTGATGATGGGCGGGTCTGCAAGGATATTCCTGAGCAGGCCTGCGATCATCAGCCTAAAAATGTCACAACTCACATCATTTCGTTGGCTGCGACTAAAGTGGCTGACGGTCTTATTGATCCCAAGTTAATTCTCAGCTGGTTGTTGTCAGCGCTTGGCGCTTCGACTTTTTTAGTGGGCTTATTAGTACCGATTAGAGAAGCGGGAGCCTTGTTGCCTCAGTTGTTTACGGCGGGTGCCTTAAGACGCTTGCCGCAAAGAAAGTGGGCGTGGGCGCTGGGAAGCCTGGTGCAGGGGCTGTCGGTGGCTGGCATGGTAATGAGCGCTGTGTTGCTAGAAGGTAAGCAAGCAGGAGTTGCTATTGTCATTTTGCTTGGCATTCTTGCTGTGGCGCGAAGTGTGTGCTCTGTTTCTTATAAAGATGTTCTAGGCAAAACAGTTTCTAAGTCGATGCGAGGGAAGGTGACGGGCTTAGCTGCCTCGGTGGCATCTGGCGCAGTCATTGTTTTTGGCTTAGTACTTGCGTCCGATTATGTCGAGCGTATGACGTTGGTACTGATTGCGATGACCCTTGCCGCAGGATTATGGATTTTTGCCAGTTTGACCTTTTCCAAATTGGAAGAAGCAGAAGGGGCAACGGAAGGTGGTGGTAACCCACTTCAGGTCGCGAAGCAAAATTTAGCATTATTGAAAGACAAGCAACTGTTGTTGTTCATCAGTGTCAGAGCTTTGCTTATTGCAACTGCGTTAGCGCCACCGTTTATGGTGACGCTGAATGGTGAAGGTGGCGTCGAGAATCTTGATTCCATGCTAGGTGGTTTAGGCGCGTTGGTTTTAGCATCATCGCTCGCCAGCTTTTTGAGTAGTTATGTCTGGGGCTGGTTAGCGGATAAGTCCAGTCGCAAAGTTTTGATACTATCATCAATCGTGGCAATGATTGCTCTAGCGGCAACGGTTTTGCTGGCTGAGTATCAGCTGATCAGACACAGTATCGTATTACCCGCGGTACTGTTTGTGCTGATGATTGCTTACCACGGTGTTCGTTTGGGGCGCTCGACTCACTTGGTTGATATGGCGGAGGCGGATAATCGTGCTGCCTATACCGCGCTTTCGAATACCATCATTGGACTGATTCTATTAACCGGTGTCGGCTTCAGTGCGATTGCCCAAGTATTCGGCAATGTGGCGGTGTTAGCGGTTATGGCAGTGATGTGTTTACTAGCTGGATTATTAGCCCTGGGTCTCAAAGAGGTTCAGGAATAAGTAAGGCGGGTGGGCTGTAACTTGAAGTCGCTCAGAGTATAATGCTCGCCTAATTTTTAGCGTCACGGCATCTGCCATGAACTATCTCAACTTTGTCAAAAGTAATAAGTATTTGCTTCTATTCGGTTTTCTTTGTGTTTTTGTAGGGAACCTAGGGCAGACCTTCTTTATTTCATTATTCAATAAAGACCTCATCGGTAATCTGTTACTCGAAAAAGATAACCTAAGCTTGGTCTATTCTGTTGCCACCTTAATTAGTGGGTTCACCATTTTCTTTGTTGGCGCGAAGATTGACGATATTGAAGTTAAGACGTTTACCACTGTCGTTATACTGGGGTTAATTGGCTCCTGTATTTTGTTTGCCAACAGCTCAAACCTTATCATGCTGTTCTTCTCGTACCTTGGTATTCGGCTTTGTGGTCAAGGATTGATGACGCATATTGCGGTAACAACGCTTATGCGCTATATCCCGCAACATCGCGGGAAAGCAGTGAGTCTATCGTTACAGGGGATGGCGTTTGGTGAAATGATTATGCCAGCCATTGCTGTTGGCCTACTGAAGAATTACGGCCATAGCACCAGTTGGCACAGTTACGCTATTGTCGCTTTAATCATCGTATTTCCTTTGTTGTTATGGTTGTTGAAGAAAGCCGATTTAGTGCCTGTACATGAAATGTCGGAGCAGTCTGAAGATGGCGCAGCGACAAAAGATTGGTCGCGTTTACAAGTCATGTCAGATTGGCGTTTTTGGTTGATTTTGCCAGCCATCATTGGTCCAGCCTTCTTGATTACCGGGATATTTTTCCATCAAACGATTTTGATTGATGGTAAGGGCTGGACGCTGGACTGGTTGTCAATCGGTCTGATGCTGTATGGGTTAATACACTTCTTAGGTGCGATCGTAACCGGGCCTTTGGTGGATGCTTCCCATCCTCGCGTCTACATGCGTTGGTATTTATTGCCGCTAGTTTTAGGCATGGTGTGTTTGTATATTGGTGACCATAAAGCATGGTTATTGGCATTTATGGTTTTAGCGGGAATGACGGTGGCGTCGAGTGGCCCAGTAATAAACTCTTTCTATGCGGAAGTGTTCGGTAATACCCATCTTGGTGCTATTCGAGCGCTGGTATCGGCGACCATGATTATTTCTACAGGCATTGCACCTTACTTATTTTCACTATTCGATAGCGTAGAAACCTTTTTAACCTTTGCAATTGGCTATGGTGTTTTTGCCAGCCTTGTTATTCAGAAAAAACTTCTCGCCGAAAAATAATTGTATTGTCATAAAAAAAAGCGCTCTAAGGAGCGCTTTTTTCGTTAAACGATTTATAGTTAGTAAGAAAGTTACTGATTGCTCAGATACTCTTTAACATTATCTTCATGGAACTTAACTTGCGCCATACAAAGCTCAATTGACTCGATGCTTTGCTTGTAAGGGCGCGGTGCCCCAGCCAGTTCCTCAACAATAGGTTTGAAGAATTTTTTGTAATCATTTTTCATGGCGCTCGAGCAGAAGAACTGCCCGACCACCGGTAAGCGATTTTGACCGAAAGGCGGAATACGTGACTTGATGCCTTCGATATTTGTTTTGAACCACTCCCACATAGGCTTCTGTAGCTCTTTGTCCTGCAACTGACCTACTAGGATGGAATAGATTTCATTATCTCGAAGCTCTTCCGACAAGATCAGTTCCCTTAACTCGGTCGCATACTCTGGGTCTTGAACCGATCCTAAACCACCTAATAAACGTCCGCGAACGGTTCCATCATTAGATGAGTCGAGTAGCATTTTCAAATGTTTGGCAAATGGCGTGCCCAGGTCTTCAACCGCGACCTTTATGGCGGTGCTGATAACATTGCTGTCGGCTTTGTCGGGGTGAATGTTGCCATCGATTTTGTAGCCTGTGTAGGCAATAGCCATATCCGTTAAGTACTGTCTCACCGCTTTATCTTCGCCTTCATCGGCTAAGAAGTTGATTAATCCAGTACGCATACGGATCGTATCAACCGAGTCATCTTTCTTGGTTTCCAGTCCAAGCTCTGTTAGCTTTTGGCCGTAAAGAGAGCGGTTCAGACTTGCCAGCTTTGCTTTTTCTTCGTCTGAGTCAGCAACCTTACCGTATACGAAGCTCAACAGTTTGCTTGGCCCCATAACGATAGCTTCTGAGTCAGAGGCTATAATTTTAGGTGCAATTTCAATTAAATCGGTGAAGGTCATTTTGCCGGCGTTAATAGCCCCTTGAAGACTATTGTTGAGCGACATCATCTCTTCAGTGCTGAGTTGTGCTTTATGGCTTAACAAGGACTGCCAGCCGTCACTTTCCATGCTGAATCGATAATAACCCGCACCGTTAGCATTCGGCATCACAAACGCCGGACAACCTTTCTCTTCAAGTTCAAAGCTTTGATTGGCATCTTCTAACACTTTACATACTTGGTGTTGATTGCCATCAATCGCGTACTTAAAGCAGGCAGGAACTTTCCACGTTTGTTTGACAGAGCCTTTAGAACCGATAGGAAGGTAGCGTGACTGTGAAACCTTCACAGTCGCTGCCTTATCTGCTTCGCAGGATAACTCAACGTTTAACAAAGGAATACCAGGCTGCTCTAAGAAGCTATTAAACGCATCTTGTATGGTTTCAAGTGGTATGTGTGGCGATTTTTCACCTATGGCGGTAATAAAGTCCTGAGCGGTGGCGTTACCGAACTCGAACTTTTTCATGTAATGCTGAATGCCGGCTCTAAAGTTTTCAGGGCCAAGAAAAGCTTCTAGCATACTGAGAACACCGCCACCTTTAGAGTAAGTAATACCATCGAAAGCCGACTGAATATCATGATTACTTTCGATCGGCTGGCGTATTTGACGTGCCGTGATAAGACTATCGGAACCCATAACGTTTAAAGAACGTTCTAACAGCGCTTGTCTAAACTTTTGTTTCGGGTAAACCTTGTTGTTGGATACGTGAGCCATCCAAGTCGCGAAAGCCTCATTTAACCAAATATCATCCCACCATACCGGCGTTACTAAGTTACCAAACCATTGATGAGCAAGCTCATGAGCGTGGACATTCATGTAGGCGCGTTTTTGTCCCAATGAAATAGTGCTATCAAAGAGCAGCAATTGTTCACGGTAGGTAATAAGGCCTGCATTTTCCATCGCACCAGCGTTAAAGTCTGGAACTGCTACGATATCTAATTTTTTATAGGGGTAAGGAATTTGGAAGTATTGCTCCAGGCCGTTTAAAATATCTTTGGTGTTTTTTAAGGCATAAGTTAAACGGTGACCTTTGCCTTTCGTGGCGATACCTCGTAGCGGAATCGAAAAGTCGCGCACGTCTGTGGCCGGAATGTCCTGCCACTCAACAACGTCAAAATCACCGACTGCAAAAGCAACCAAGTAAGTGGGAAGTGGTTTTGACTTTGCAAACACAATCTTCTTCCAGCCATTACCAAGATCGGTTTCAGAGATTGCTGGTGTGCTGGTGAAGGCTCTGTGCTCATTACGAACAGTCATGCTGTAGGAAAATGGAACCTTAAAGGCTGGTTCGTCAAAGCTCGGGAATGCCAATCGAGCCGCAGTGGCTTCAAACTGGGTGAAGGCGTAGTTAAGTTCGCCGTCTTTGACTCGGTATAAGCCTTCTAACGCTTCATTAAAGGGCGCTTCGTAATCAATCGTCAACTTGGCGTGACCTGTATTAACCGGCTCCTCAAAAGACAACTTAACCACACCGGTGGTGTCGACTTCTTCATAAGAACCATTGATTGGTGGTTTGCCTTGAGGCGTTAATGTCACGCTATGGGCAGTAATATCTTTACCATGAAGCCAGATGTGAGCTGTTGCTTCATCAACTTGTAGGTTGACCACCACTGTGCCACTAAAGGTTGGTTGATCAGGGTCAACTTTTAAGTGTACTTCGTAGCTGGTAGGGCTTATCGTTGATGGCAGTCTGCCGGTAGGAATCTCTTTAGGGTAGTTCGACTCGGCGATCGATTGCTTTACCGCTTCATTGTCCTGCTTTTTAGAATTTTGTTCAGCTAAAGACTCTACGACTTTTGTGTTGTCGTTTTTAATGTCTTTGCCGTCCTCACTCTGGTTACAGCCCGCAGCCAGCACAAGGCTACTAAAGATTGTTATTAGTCCTATTTTTTTCACGGTTTAACCCTTTATTGTTAAGATGCTCCATAGCATACATGGTTTGGTTTAATTTATTAATAGTAACTCTGCACAGCTGTGTAACATCCTGTTACATTTATAAAGCTAGACTTAAGAGTGCGCTATCGACGAAATGTTTACACTGTAGTCGCTATAATTTTGCATCGGACTGGGGTTTGATAAAACTCTAATTATTTCAAATAGTTATAAAGAATGGCATATGAGCAATAAACAAAAGAATCTATGGTTATCCGTTATTTTACCTTTAGTGATCCTAGTTGGGGTCGTGGTTTTAGTGAACGTGATGACCAGCAGCAAGCCTAAAGCATTTAACCGAAAGCCGCCTGAAACCGTGGAAACGGTGGAAATAGCTCCAGTTAAATATGAAGACTATCAAGTGTTCATAGACTCATACGGTAATATTGAAGCGTCAACGTCAAGCCAGTTGGTTGCTCAAGTCTCGGGTCAAGTTATATCAGTTGCTGACAACTTTAAAACTGGCCTTCCTATCAAGAAAGGACAGGAACTACTCCAAGTCGATGCGCGTGATTATCAAATTGAAGTCAGAATTGCAGGCGCTGAAGTTGCTAATGCTCAGCTTGCTTTGAATGAAGAGAAAGCTCGTGCCGAGCAAGCGTTAAAAGATTGGAAAAAAATTAACCCTAACAAAAAAGCCAATGCTTTAGTGTTACGGGAGCCGCAACTGGCATCAGCACAGGCAAGTCTAGAAGCGGCAACTGCACGTCTGGAGAAAGCGAAATTGGCATTAAGCCGGGCAACAGTCACTGCGCCTTATGACGGATATATTATTCAACGATTGGTTAGCGTTGGTGAACTAATTAATACCAATACTCCTGTGGCGACTATTTTCTCTAGCGACTCTTTAGAAGCGCGATTACCTGTCCCAAGCAATAAAGTACAGTTCCTTAAGTCCCCAAGTAAGGGGGCTGCACAAGTCAAATTGGAAGCAGATTTCGCAGGCCAGACTGAGTCGTGGATCGTTCCAGTCGACCGTAGCGATAGTGTTATTGATGAGGAAACACGACAATGGTACGTAACAGCAAAGTTACCTTCAGACTTTTTAACGGTTAATCCGAAAGTAAAGGTTGGGCAGTTTGTAAGCGCTGAAATTGAAGGTGAGCTTTTGGAAGATGTGGTGGTGGTACCCTCGACCATTCTTACCGCTGATGATCAAATCTTTGTTTATCGTGAAGGCGCTGTATATCGTCGAGATATTAGAATTTTGTGGCAGGACGAAAAAAGCACAGTCATCGATCCCTATGGTGCGGAACCTAACTTAGAAGAGGGAGAGCAGTTGGTTATTTCCCGTCTTAGTTTTGTTGCGGACGGTGCAAAAGCACGCTTAAAGGATGCAGTGACGGGTGCGAAGAAGAAACCGCGAGCGCCTACTACCAACAACTCTAGCGTGGAGTAAGAACAATGATTAGTTGGTTTGCTAAAAACTCTGTCGCCGCGAACTTGTTAATGTTCGTTATTCTGATCGCTGGATCTTACACCATGTGGCAGCGCGTGACGGTTGAAACCTTCCCTAGTATTGAATTTGACTACATTAATGTTTCAGTGCCATTTCGTGGCTCCACGCCTGAAGAAGTCGAGCAAACGGTTTCAACTCGAATCGAAGAGGCGGTTTATGATTTAGAAGGAATAAAAGAATTATCGTCGAGTTCTTCTGAAGGCGTTGGTCGTGTCACGATTGAGGTCGAAGAAGGTTATGATGTTAAAGACTTGCTTGATCAAGTTAAGAGTCGAGTCGATGCGTTAAATACACTGCCAATAGAAGCTGAGAAACCTATTATTTCACAGTCCATTAGACGACGCGAAGCGATTAGTGTGGTTGTCAGCGGAGATCTTCCTGAAAAAGAATTACGACGCTACGCAGAAATTATTCAACAAGAAATTGCGTCGTTACCAGGCTTGTCGCAAATCGAAACCTCTGGTGTTCGTTCTTACGAAATTGCTATTGAGTTTAATCAAGCCAGACTCAACGAGTTTAACCTAACCTTACAAGATGTCGCTAGCGCGGTAAATCAGCGTTCGTTAGATCTATCTGCTGGGCAGGTTCGCTCCGAGCGCGGTGATATTTTATTGCGTTTAAAAGGTCAATCTTATACGCGGGAAGAGTTCACTCAAATTCCGATTTTAACACGACCAGATGGGACCATTCTTGAACTTGGAGACTTAGCCACGATTCGGGATGGCTTTGAAGAAGAAAGTGTTAACACTCGTTTTGATGGTAAACCGTCAATTGAGTTAGAAATCTATCGAACAGGGACACAAAGTACTATTGAAGTATCTGAGCGAGTCATTAACTACGTTAAGACCAAAAAATCAGAGTTGCCCGCAGGTGTGAGCTTGTCTGTGTGGCGCGATCGCTCAGAGCCACTAGAAGCCCGCTTAAGTACTCTTATAAGTTCAGCTGTGCAGGGTGGTTTGCTAGTGATTTTATTACTGGCACTATTCCTAAGACCGAGTATTGCGTTATGGGTAAGTCTTGGTATTCCTATAGCATTTGCAGGCGGCATGATATTTATGCCGGAGCTTGGTATCAGCGTCAACCTGATCAGTCTTTTCGCATTTATTCTGGTGCTCGGTATCGTGGTCGATGACGCGATTGTAACGGGTGAAAATATTTACAACCACTTGAACAAAGGCGATAAACCTTTGGATGCCGCGATTAACGGCACCAAAGAAGTTGCTGTGCCAGTGACTTTCGGTGTTATTACAACCATGGTGGCTTTCTTGCCACTGGCCTTTATGGGTGGCGGCTGGGGCGTGTTCTATTCACAAATTCCGTATATCGTGATCCCGGTACTTATTTTTTCATTGGTTGAGTCTAAGTTTATTTTGCCTGCTCATATTGGTCATATGAAGGCAGCTTCGAAGGAGAAAGAGCCGAATAAACTCATCCAATATCAGCAAAAATTTGCCAAAGGATTTGAAAAAGCCATTCTCAAATTTTATAAACCATTACTAGCTTTTGTACTGCATCATTGGTTTTTAAGTTTAGTGATATTTGTATCGATACTGTTGATCGTATGGGCGACTATTTCTAGTGGGATTACTCGCTTTGTTTACTTCCCTAGAATCCAAAGTGAAATTGCGCGAGTGTCATTACAGATGCCGGAGGGCACACCTTTTGAAGTGACTGATTCGTACGTTGAAAAAATCACTAATGCGGCATTAAAACTTCAAGAAAAGTATCGTGATGATGACGGCAACTCTGTGGTTGAGCATATCTTTTCTTCCAGTGGATCAACCTGGGGCGGAGGTTCAGCGTCGTCTAATATTGGTCGCGTTATGATTGAAATGATGCCACCTGAAAAGCGTGATGAATCGATCACAAGTACAAAACTGGTCAGCGAGTGGCGACAGTTAATCGGCCCACTACCCGGTGTTGAAACATTAACTTTTAGAGCAGAGATTGGACGAAGCGGCGATCCTATTGATGTTCAGTTACGTGGTTCTGACATAACTCGGTTAAATGCAGCAGCTAAAGAGGTCAAACAAACTCTCTCAACCGTATCGGGGGTATTTGATATTACAGATAGTTTCTCTAAGGGCAAACAAGAGATTCAGTTTACCTTAAAGCCACAAGCTGAAACTCTTGGGATTAGCTTGAGTGACCTAGCTCGACAAGTCCGTAACTCTTACTTTGGGGTTGAAGTTCAGCGAATACAAAGGGGCAGAGAAGATGTCCGTGTCATGCTTCGACTGGCCCAAGAAGAACGGGGTAGCTTGGAAGGACTTAATAGTTTATTGATCAATACTCCCGCTGGCGGGAAGATTCCTTTGTCTCAATTGGCTGAGCTGTCCTACGGAAAAAGCCCTGCAAGTATTTATCGTATTAATCGTCAGCGAACATTAAACATCACGGCCGATGTGGATAAAGAGAACGCCGATATAGAAGCGATTAAGCGTCGCATCATCGCAGATGCCACTGACATTGTTTCGAATTACCCTGGTGTTTCATTTAGCCTTGAAGGTGAGGCTCGTGAACAAGAAGAGTCAAATTATAATTTATTAATTAGCTTGGGTTTTGTTTTATTCGCGATTTATATTTTGTTAGCGATACCATTTAAATCGTATGTACAGCCTTTCGTGGTCATGGGAGTCATACCGTTTGGTGCAGCCATGGCAACGATTGGACACTGGATTATGGGAATGCCGCTATCGATCATGAGTATGATGGGGATGTTGGCTCTGACAGGGGTTGTGGTGAACGACTCGTTAGTCTTGGTTGACTATATTAACCAGCAACGTCGTAAATATGGTGAGTCGCTCACAGATGCTGTTTTACATGCTGGCGTAAGACGTTTGAGGCCTGTCATGTTGACTTCACTGACAACTTTCGCCGGCTTGATGCCTTTGATTTTCGAGAAATCTACTCAAGCACAGTTCTTGATTCCAATGGCCGTCTCGCTAGGCTTTGGTATTTTGCTATCAACGCTAGTAACACTAGTACTGGTTCCGTTGCTTTACTATAAGGCGACTCACGTCAAGCATTGGGTGAAACGAACTGTGGCAAAGTAAAAATCCAGTCTATAAACTTTATGGCTGCAGGGAAAAGTTCCCTGCAGCTTTCCGCTAAAAAGAATACTTTTCTAAAGCATTGAGCAAGTAAGTCTCTTCTTCTTTGTTGTGGAAATTATCCCGAATATGTTGTTTGATAAAAGCAACCTGTTGAACCAAAGCTTGTTTTGCTTCTTTCGATTGTAATGAGGTATTAATTTGACCGATTATTACGATGAGATGATACAAAATATCGGGCTTTGTTTTGCCGGCATCACGAATTTGGGAGAGTGCACTATGCACGATGTCAGTCTTAGTTGCAGATCTTCCAATAAGCCTTAATGTATCTTGCTCATCATGATATATGTGTTCTGGTAACTCTTTATCCAGAGCTTTCTTTAAAACGCCGGATAACTTATCCAAAACAGTGATTGCGGTGAAGTTGTCGTTGATTCCCGGCGATAATGCTCGCAACCCTATTTCGGCTAAGTGTCTGATAGAGTATTCGATATCTTGCGCGCCAGTTTTATTGGCTCCAATATCAATACAGCCCACAACGTTTATTTCTGTGTCTGCGTGGGCATGGCTTTTTGGAAATATCGCTCCTACCTTCTGCCCAGAGAATATGTAGTCACCAGCTCGGCATTCAATGTTGATCAAAAGATCATGTTTTGTAGCTAGCTCAAGTAAAGATGGATACTGGATGTTCTGAATGTAACCACTGCAGGCGCTATAAATATCACGCTTCTGTTGCGCTAATTCCTGAGGTATCGATGGGGCAGGAGCGTGTTGAGAACTGTCTTGGGTGCTACTGGTGAGACGCGCTAGGGAGTTTTCTAATTCCTGAGTAACACGTTCTATAGTGGTGTCTGCTATTCCGGAGCGTGCTACATGGTTCACATAACCGAGTAGTACAAACAGGTTGATAAAGGTCAGCAGAAAGCAGCAACTGATGGTTAATTTAGGCGGTTGTTCGAAGGTCGACTGATCATGTAACAAGATAAGCAAAGTTAACGTTAGAGCGATACTGCCGAAGAAGACACCGATATAGATTTGAGTCAGTCGGCTACTCATGAATATCTTGATCAGTCTTGGGCCAAGTTGCGAAGCGGACAAACTCAAGACCACCATAGTAATGGAGATGACCAATGTCGTCATAGTGATGAGAGCGGACAGTATGGTCTGAAGAATCGTTTTTGCGTCTTCAGTGGAACCTGCGTATAAGAAGTCTAGCTTTTCAACATATTCGGTATAGCTGAGTTCTAACCGAAACACCAAAAGAATCCCACCAATAAACATTAAGGAAATGATGACAGGTACATAAAATAAACTGCTTCTCGTCAGTTCCCATAGATTATAGAGTTTTGATGCCCATGACTTCATGGCTACTGTGTCCCTTGTGTTTTTCGTTTATTGTTAACGAAAGCCAAGGAAGTATCAATGATTTTAGATGGTGGGCCCGCCCCGACTTGAACGGGGGACCTGCCGATTATGAGTCGGATGCTCTAACCAACTGAGCTACGGGCCCATTTTGAGACGCCTTACAGGAATTGTCTGACGCTAAAAATGTTAACGCGCAGAAGTTTACGAGAAAACTCCTGCGCGTGCAATATCAAATCGGTATAAAACCGACTGATAAATAGGTACTACTCGTCAATATAAGTGCGAAGCTTTTCAGAACGGCTTGGGTGACGTAGTTTACGCAACGCCTTAGCTTCGATCTGACGAATACGTTCACGGGTTACGTCGAACTGCTTACCAACTTCTTCAAGCGTGTGGTCGGTATTCATATCAATACCGAAACGCATACGAAGAACTTTTGCTTCACGAGCCGTAAGCCCGGCTAAGATTTCGTCAGTGACTTCTTTCAAGCTTTCGCCTGTAGCGGCGTCCACCGGTGAGTCAATCGTCGAGTCTTCGATAAAGTCGCCAAGATGCGAATCTTCGTCATCACCAATCGGTGTTTCCATTGAGATTGGCTCTTTAGCGATTTTTAGGACTTTACGGATTTTATCTTCCGGCATTTCCATACGTTCTGCCAATTCTTCTGGCTGTGGCTCGCGACCCATCTCCTGAAGCATTTGACGAGAAATACGGTTTAGCTTATTGATCGTTTCGATCATGTGTACCGGGAT
Organism: Kangiella geojedonensis; assembly: GCF_000981765.1. Lineage (GTDB taxonomy): Bacteria > Pseudomonadota > Gammaproteobacteria > Enterobacterales > Kangiellaceae > Kangiella > Kangiella geojedonensis. The sequence goes on from NZ_CP010975.1 coordinate 418,636, forward strand.
ACGAATGGTACGCGCTTGGTCAGCAATCGAACGAGTAATCGCCTGACGAATCCACCAAGTCGCATAAGTCGAGAACTTATAACCACGACGGTATTCGAATTTATCGACCGCTTTCATCAAGCCGATGTTACCTTCTTGAATCAAGTCCAAGAACTGTAAGCCACGGTTGGTGTATTTCTTAGCGATAGAAATGACCAGACGCAGGTTGGCTTCAACCATTTCTTTTTTCGCGCGACGAGCTTTCGCTTCGCCAATCGACATTTCACGGTTGGCTTCTTTAATCTCTAGCACTGATAAGTCACAGCTTTCTTCAACTAACTGCATCTTACGCTGTGCTTTTCGAATATCTTCAGCGAACTCGGCTAATGCTTCTGAGTATTTGCTCTTTTTCGCAAGGTGTCCATCTAACCACTCAGGGTTGGTTTCTGCACCTGAGAAGGTTGTAATGAAGGTTTTGCGAGGCATGCGTGACTTTTTAACTGCCATATGCATGATGTAGCGCTCTTGCTCACGAATGCCGTCCATCTTTGTACGAAGGTTCTGCACAAGGTACTCAAACATGCGAGGGGCAAGCTTTAAATTCATAAAGAGCTCGCGCATGGCTTCAAGCTGTTTCGCTGATGACTTATGATCACGTCCGTAGCGTTTGATAGCTTTTACTGTTTTCTCGTACTGCTTAGCCAGCTCAGAGAAGCGTTGCTCCGCTTCTTCTGGGTCAGGCCCAGTATCGACTTCAGTGCTATCATCATCGTCTTCATCATCATCGGCGTCATCGTCGACATCTTCGTCATCAGCTTCCGCATTGGCGTTAGCGATTTGCGCTGCTTCTGATTCTTCTTGTACGAATTCTGCTTCTTCACCGTCAAGGAAGCCAGTAACGATGTCAGTTAAACGAATAAATTCGTTTTTATACTGCTCATACTCTTCGAGCAAAATACGAATCGTATCCGGGTAGTTACCAACAGCCGTTAGAACCTGGCGAATACCTTCTTCAATACGCTTAGCAATATCGATCTCGCCTTCACGTGTAAGAAGTTCAACACTACCCATTTCACGCATGTACATACGCACCGGATCAGTGGTTCGGCCAAATTCGCCATCGACGCTGGCTAATGCTGCCGCTGCTTCTTCAGCAGCATCTTCATCAGTTACAGAGTCGTCATTGATAATTAACTCATCTTCATCAGGCGTGGTTTCGTACACCTGAATCCCCATATCGTTAATCATGCGGATAATATCTTCGATTTGTTCCGGATCGACGATATCGGGTGGTAAATGGTCGTTGACCTCAGCATAGGTTAAGAAACCTTGCTCTTTACCACGCGCAATAAGTAATTTTAACTGCGACTGCTGTGACTGTTGCGAATTCTCTGACATCTAGAATACCTTTGTTGTGATCACACACCGTTTGCGAACAATAGTTGTGGAGCTTGCGTTGGACGCACAAACCCCTAGCGGTTGACGCATGGCGAACCGCAAATTATACAGAATTTGCCCCCATCACAGCAAGCCTTAGCTTTTCTCTGCTTTTCGGGGCTTTTGTTTGGCCAACAATAGTAATTGCTGGTATTCGGATTTTTCTGTAGCCGTTAATTTTTGACCTGATTGTTTATCCTTTAACCTTAAGTAGTCCAGACGGAGTGTCTGGGCTTGGCGCAACAATTGCTTCATGCAATCTTGAAGTTCAGCCTCTTCGTTACCCTGCATCCGCTCTTCACGCTCAGTGACCGCGAGCTGGGAAAGTCGCTGGTACAGCTTTTCCTGTTCTCGCCAATATTCTAGCAGGGTACCTGTAGTAATATTGGGGTTCTTGTGGATGATTTCAAGGAGTTGCTGTAACAGCTTTGGGCCCATATCAGGCAAGGTTTTTAACCATGCAAAGTTATGAATATTGAGCCCTAGAGAGGGGTTTTGCAGAAGCAATGTTAGCGCTAACTGCATGGTTTTATTCGTTTTTTGTGATGCTTGCGCTGGTTTCTGAGTCGGTGCCGGCTGTGGTTTTGGTGCCGGTTGTTCTATGATTTTCTCTAATTTCTCAACAGACAGTCGCGCCCTTTGAGCCAGTGCATTGCTGAAAAACTCATGATAAATGGGGTCGGTGACTTTTTCCAAATAAGGTTTTGCTAGGTGTACTAGCTGGCCTCGACCTGAAACCGACTCTAAATCAACTTGTGAGGCCAAGTGTTCGAGTAAGAATTCAAATAATGGCGTAGCTGATTCGACTTGTTGTATAAATTGTTCTTTGCCAACCTGGCGCACCATCGAGTCAGGATCTTCGCCATCCGGCAAAAACATAAGTTTAATTTCACGCCCATCTCTGAGTTGAGCCAAACCGTGCTCTAAAGCGCGTAACGCAGCATCACGACCAGCTCTGTCACCGTCAAAACATAATACTAGCTCACGAGTCGCACGGAACAATTGTTGGAGATGGCTTTCGGTAGTGGCAGTCCCCAAAGTCGCTACAGCATTGTTTATTCCGAACTGAGCGAGGGCGACCACGTCCATGTAACCTTCAACAATCAATAAACGTTGAAGCTTACGGTTGGCTTGACGAGCTTGATACAAACCATACAGCTCGTTGCTTTTATGGAATATGGGTGTTTCTGGTGAGTTTAAGTATTTTGGTTCACCGTCATTAATAATGCGCCCGCCAAAAGCAATTACTCGACCGCGCTTATCTTTGATCGGAAACATAATGCGGTCGCGGAAGCGATCGTAAACCGACGTTTCTTTTTTAATTAACATGCCACAGTCAATTAACTGCTGTTGGAGTTTCTGGTCGGTGCCAAGCTTAGGAAATATTTTCTCTAGGTTACGCCATTCGCCAGGGACATAGCCGATAGCAAATTGTTTGGCGATTTCGCCACTGAGCCCTCGTTTTTTTAGGTAGTCCACTGCGACTTTGCCTTGGGGAGTGCTGAGTTGGCGGTGGTAAAACTTGGCAATCTTTTCCATTAGCTCATAAAGGCTGACATCTACCTTCGGACGATTTGGAGCACTCTCGTCCCGCGGGACTTCCATGCCTAAACTTGTAGCCAGTTCTTCTACTGCGTCGGGGAATTCGAGGCGATCGTACTCCATAATGAAGCCGATAGCGTTGCCATGAACGCCACAGCCAAAACAGTGATAAAACTGTTTATCCTGGCTAACGGTAAAAGAGGGTGTTTTTTCGCCATGAAAAGGGCAGCAAGCTTTATAATTGGTTCCCGCTTTTTTTAAAGGCACGCGCGAGTCAATCAAATCGACAATATCGATTCGAGCCAGTAGTTCTTGAATAAACTGCTGAGGGATCAGTGCCATTTTATTATCTTAGAGAAACTTTATTGTAGAGAATACAGTTAATGTGCCCAATAATAGCAGAGGGCGAATATTTTACCTAGTTCGTAACGGAACTAGTGGATAAAAAACGGGGGTGTAGAATAGAAATGTTGGCTTAAGACAAACGTGCCTTAATTTTGCCACTGACAGCACCCATATCGGCACGGCCTTGAAGCTGTGGCTTTAGCATCCCCATGACCTTACCCATATCTTTCATAGATTCCGCACCAGTCTTGGCGACTGCGTCTTCTATCAGGGCATTAATTTCTTCATCAGTCAAAGGCTGCGGAAGGAATTCTTGAAGAACATCTATTTCAGCTTTTTCGATGTCCGCTAGCTCTTGACGGCCAGCATCTTCATATTGTTTTATTGAATCGCGTCGTTGCTTAACGAGCTTGTCTAAGATAGCAAGAATGGCCGTGTCATCTAGTGTTTCACGAGTGTCAACTTCGACCTGCTTAATAGCAGATAAAGCTAGGCGAATGGTAGTCAAGCGCTCTTTTTGCTTAGCGCGCATGGCATCTTTCATTGCCTCTTTAAGACGATCATGTAATCCTGACACGGCTATCCTCTCACTTATTTAATGGCTTTCTTAAAAAGAATTGCTTAAATAAGCTCTTAATACAAGCGAATGCGACGAGCGTTTTCGCGAGCTACTTTCTTCGCTGCACGCTTTACTGCCGCTGCTTTTTCACGCTTGCGCACAGATGTTGGCTTTTCGTAGTGTTCACGTTTACGAACTTCGGCCAAAATACCTGCTTTTTCGCATGAGCGCTTGAAGCGACGTAATGCAACGTCAAAAGGCTCGTTATCTTTTACTCTTACGCTTGGCATTAAAAATCACCTAACCTTTAAATTAATGTTAATAAAATCATGTAGTTACTGTCTTGCAACCAAACTATTGTCACAAGAAGGGCGCAAATTTTAAACATTTTTTGATCAAAAAGCAAAGAAAAGGCCCCTTTTGGGGCCATTTTTTTGGTTATTGGATGCTGTAGTCGAGTTTTACGTAGTAAAAAGCACCGTTAATTCCGAAAGGCGTCGACTCCCATGGGTAGATATAGTTACCAAATTCTGGCGAATCACTGATGAAACGGTGAACGGCATTTTCCGGTAATTTGTCTGGGTATTCATCGGTAATGTTGTTACCGCCAACCGTCAGCTTAACGCCATTGTCGAAGTCATATCGCACTTCTAAATCAGCCAGCCATTTCGCGCTCGAGCGTACAGCTGGAGATGGGTCAATTCCTAGCACTCCATTACACACGTCTGGGTTCTGCGTTGGAATGCCTAAGCCCTGACAGGTGAAGAAGGATGTTTTGACTTTACCGTAACGATTGACTTTTAATGATGTTGACCAATTATTGATGGCCCAATCTAAACCCAGCAATAAGCGCTGGCGTGGCTGGCCGGTTTCGACGTTATCGACCTGAGCTTGCGAGAATAAGGTTTCAGGTAATACACCGTCAGGTGCGTTGATTTCTTTAATCTCTGTGCGGTTGTAGTGGGTTAACCAAGTAAAAGTAAAGTCGCCCCAGTCATCAGTGCCCCAATCGTAGGTCAGCACTAAGTCAGCACCAAAGGTTTCAGTATCAATCGCGTTAGAGAAGAACTGACCTTTGTTATAGCCGTTGGCATTCAAGAAATCTAACGCTTCCTGGTTCACCACTGGGTTACCGTTAGCATCGGCATTTTGGCCGTTTAAGCCGCCGCCTAGAACAATGCGGTCTTCGATATCGATTTGGTATGCATCTAACGATATGCTTAAGCCGTTTCCTGGGCTGTAAACCGCTCCAAGGCTAACGTTTTCAGACGACTCATGTTCTAACTGTTCAACACCATAAGCTGATGCAAACACACTGCCTTCAGGCGCGTGGAAGGTTTGTGACAACTCAGTGCCATCAACGTCAGTAAACACGGTGGTGAATGCTCGTTGGGCTAAGCTCGGTGCACGGAAGCCTGTTGAGACCGCTCCGCGTAGACCAAAGCTTTCGGTTACGTCCCAGCGTACGGAGATTTTGCCGGTGGTTGCATCGCCAGCATCGCTATAGTCTTCATAGCGTCCGGCAATCCCCAGTAAGAAATTTTCGCTGAGGTTCGTTTCCATATCTACGTAGAATGCATAGTTATCGCGCTCACGCTGGCTTGAAGCCGCGATCTCGGGACTGTAACCGGGGAAGCCTTGCATACCACAAGCTGCCGCAACGCTCGGATCGATGACGGAAGGGAAAGGGTTATTGGTATCGCCAGTATATCCGCAAGAATACGACACTAAGTCGCCAGCTTTAATGCCGTAGCTTTCTTCGCGATACTCTAGACCGGTTGCTAAATAGATATCGTCATACCAGCCCCAATCTACGGCGCCATTTAAGTCAAAGTTATAGGTTCTTTGAGTAAAGCCAATGCTACCACTGTCAGCGGAGGTTGGGCCTGAGTTGGCACGAATTTCAGCATCGGTAGCGCCAGGGTTGTTTTGTACATACTCGGCGGCAATGGAAGCATTCAGTGAGTTGGACGCAGCAAAGCCGAATTCATTATTGCCATAAACGGCACTTAAGTCATACTCCCAAGATGACTCTCCAATAAAGTCACGAACCCCGAAAGCGAGTGACGTATCTTTTACGGTGGTGTTCTGAAGTGGTAGAAAGCCATCAGAATAGACTTGTGGCACGTTACGATCAGCGCGGTCTTCAAATCGGTAGAATCCTGCTGATTGGCCAATGCGATCAGATACGCCACCGAAGAAATAGGCAATACCTGCTTCGCCATTGAAGAATAAATATTTATTTTCGGAAGATGAATCACCTAAACGCATGATCACGCGGTCTTTGCGGTTACTGATCCCTGCGCGGTTGGTTGCGCCACGATCACGAAACTCAGCCGTTAAGTTCAAAAAGCCGGTGTCGCCAATGTTAATCGTGCTGTTAGCCGATACTTGATTAACCTGGCCATCGCCTTCTTTGGTCTCGCCCCACTTACCGGAAAGCGTCGTACCAGCACCGCCGCCTTTTAGGATGATGTTGATCACGCCAGCGATAGCATCTGAGCCGTACTGGGCTGCCGCGCCATCACGTAGCACTTCGATGTGTTCAATAGCAGAAACAGGGATTGAGTTAATGTCGGTACCTGCCGAGCCGCGACCAATGGTTTGCTGGATATTGACCCAGGCTTGGCTGTGGCGGCGTTTGCCGTTGACCAGAATAAGAACCTGATCGGGGCCAAGGCCGCGAAGCGTCGCTGGGCGGATGATATCAGTACCGTCGCTCACGGTGGTGCGTGAGAAGTTAAATGAAGGTGCAAGCTTTTGTAACAGCTCGCCGACCTCGCTAGCACCAGACTCTTCAATAATGTCACTGGTAATCAAATCGACCGGAACGGCTGTATCTTCAATCGTACGACCGCTGACTCGAGTACCGGTGACGATCATGGTTTCAGCTTTTTTGCCTTTTTCTGCTTTATTATTCTCGTCAGCAGATTGGGCGGTGGTTGAGTAGCTAGCTGCAAGTGTTGCCACGACAGCTGCGTGTATTATGGTTTTTTTCATGGTATTCCCCCTATATGGTAGAGGGCTAAGGTAGCGATAACATCAGTGATAATCTGTGAAATCGTTCTAGATTATACAAATGTTATAAGCAATTTTTACCAAGGTTGTAGCCTCTCGCTAAGAGAGGCTTATTTATATATAATTCCTGCATTGATTTAGGACATAGTTAAGGCAAATTTGCATTGAAAATACTGGGTATAGAAACGTCTTGTGACGAAACGGGGGTTGCTATTTATGATTCTGAGCAAGGGATCATTGGCGATGCTTTATACAGTCAAGTTGAGTTACATGCGGAATATGGAGGTGTGGTGCCTGAGCTGGCTTCGCGTGATCATGTGCGTAAGACGATCCCGTTGGTTAAAGAAGTGCTAAAGCAAGCCAACTGTACTAAAGATGACATTGATGCGATTGCTTATACCAAAGGTCCCGGATTAATTGGTGCTTTGTTTGTTGGTGTCGGCGTTGGGCGCAGCTTGGCTTATGCGTGGGGTATCCCTGCGATTGGCGTGCATCATATGGAAGGGCACCTTTTAGCGCCAATGCTGGAAGACGACAAGCCTGACTTCCCCTTTGTTGCACTGCTGGTTTCCGGTGGGCACACATTGCTCGTGGACGTACAGGAATTGGGGCAGTACCAAATCTTAGGCGAGTCGATTGATGATGCCGCGGGTGAAGCCTTTGATAAAACCGCTAAGATTATGGGGTTAGGTTATCCGGGTGGTCCTGCGTTAGCGAAGCTTGCGGAAAAAGGTCGAGCGGGAATTTATAAGCTACCACGTCCGATGACTGATCGCCCAGGTTTAGATTTTAGCTTTAGTGGTTTAAAAACAGCCGTGGCCAATCTTTATAACGGTTCTGACAAGTCCGAGCAATCAATGGCTGATATCGCTTACGCGTTCCAAGAAGCCGTAGTCGACACGATTTTTATTAAATGCAGAAGAGCCTTAGAGCAAACTGGTCACAAAAGACTGGTAGTCGCTGGTGGTGTAAGCGCTAACGTGGCACTTAGAGCTAAGCTGACAGACTTACTCGAATCGAAAGGCGGTAAAGCCTATTATCCACGTCCTAAATTCTGCACCGATAACGGCGCCATGATCGCTTACGCGGGTTATTGCCGCCACCAAGCGATACTAAATGGGCAAGATCAGTTTGAAGAGCCAGCGGTTAGAGCCAAGCCGCGCTGGCCGATTGTGGAACTAAGTTAGAAGACTGAGTTAAGAGGTCGGGTTAAGCAAGAACTGTCCCTGCATAAGTATCAATAAAAAAGTAAATAGTGATAGCGATACTGGCAAGAATCACAAAAAGCCTAACGTGGTGCTGAGACAGCTTTTTAGATAAATTGGCGGCGATAAAACCTCCGACTAAAGCCCCAGCTAAGACAATAAAGCCTTCATACCAAGCGATGGCATCGTTGTAGATGAATATGACAATGGCGACTAACGCCACAACCGTCGAAAGTAGAAGCTTAATACCATTCATCGCGTTGATGTTAGTGTATCCCGCTAGCGCTAAGTAGCTCAGAGTGATAATCCCCTGACCGGCGTTAAAGAAACCGCCATACACGCAAATTCCAAATAAAGTTAGCGCCAGCAAAACCTTGCCGATAGCTGAGGCGTGTCGGTGCCGAGTGTTGAGCTTTTTCAATGCAGCGTTGATGCGCCCACCGAAAATAAATAAAAGTGTCGCGAATAGCAGTAACCATGGGATGGAGGTTCTGAACGCCTCTTCAGGAATTTGAAGTAGTAGCCAAGCGCCTAAAATACCGCCGAGTAGAGCGATAAAGACAAGCTTGGGTAACTCTTTTTTATACGCACGCAAATCCTCTTTAAAAGCATAAGCGCCGCTTAAGTAACCACCACAAGAAGCAAAAGTGTTAGTGGCGTTAGCGCTGACTGGCGGTATGCCCACAAACATTAATGCCGGAAAGGTGATAAAGCTACCGCCACCAGCGATAGAGTTAACCATGCCGCCAAGAAGTCCAGCGCTAAAAAGAAGAAGCAGTTCAAACATAGATAATGATTACTTTGGCTTTACCGCGTTAGTTGTTTATACATGACTCGCTTTCCTATTGAATACCTGCATCAATAAAACCAAAACAACAGAGCCCAACACCAACCATGCAAAATTACTCGGTGTGCCATCGAACAGAATGGCGAGTAGTGGGCCAGCGAGGGCGCCTGAGCCGAAGCGGAGGGTGCCAATAACCGCTGTGGCAGTGCCGCTTTTTTCGGCGAAAGTATTGAGCACAAGTGCGTCGGAGTTGGTGGTGATAAAAGCCAGCGAGCCGAGTAGCAGGAAAATGGAGGCGGCTGTGGCGTAGAGGCCTAAGTCCAGTTGCAGCACGGTAAAAAATGTTGTGCCTGTAAACAGTGCGTAAACTGAACCGAAGCGTAGTAGCTTGCGTGAGCCAAAGCGTTCAACAATGCGGCTATTGATGATGTTGCTGATAAAGAGGCCGATGACGTTGATGGCGAATAAAATACTGAAGGATTTTTCACTGGCGCCGAAGTGCGTAATGTAAAGGTACGAAATTGATGTCAGGTAGCAGAAAAACGCAAACGTAGCGAACATGGAGGTGAAAATATCCAGTCGCACCGTTTTGTTAGCGAATACCGAACGATAGTTGTTGGCAAATTCTCTAAGCCATTGACGGTTTTTCTTCTTTGGCATACTGCTCGGCAGTTTCCACAGCACCAGCGCGAGAATTAACACGGCATACACCGCCAAGACTAAGAATATACTCCGCCAGCCGGTAAAGTGCAGGATAAAGCTACCAATACTGGGCGCGATCATCGGCGCAATCATCATGATCATGCTGACGTAAGACAAACCTTTTGCGGTGTGTCTTCCGTACATATCTCGGATCACGCCGGGTACTACGACGGTGGCGCCGCTACTAATCGCCGCTTGGAAAAAACGTAAGGTCAGGAAGCTTTCGATAGATTCCGCAAATGCTAAAGCCACTGAGAAAAAAGCAAAGCCAAGCAAGCCAATGATGACCACGCGACGACGGCCAATGCGGTCAGCAATCGGACCGAAAAATAACATTCCCAACGCGTACCCGGCCATGTAAATACTTAACGAGTTTTGTACCGCTGTCGGTGTGGTCGATAATTCTTCGGCAATGGTCGGCATGGCCGGTAAGTACATATCAATCGCTAGGGGTGATATCGCAACAATTGATGCTAACAGTGGCAGAAGTCGTAAAGGGTTTTTAATGTGGGTTGCACTCATTCGTTGACCTTAGGTGGCTCTTTCCTGTCCGACTCTTTCTTATCGGTGATTTTTCGCTCAGTACCATGCCATAAGTTTTTGATATTTTGACGGTGTCGCCAAGTCAGTATTAGGAACATGGCGAAAAGCGGGAAGAAGTACCTATGATCCATGTAGAAGCCAAAGGCTGCAACAGCAAAACTGGATAGTAGAGATGCAAGAGATGAATAGCGACTGAAGAAGGCAGTTACGGCCCAAGTGATCACACAGAAAGCTAATAAAAGCGGTGATAGTGCGACTAATGCACCAAAATAAGTCGCCATACCTTTACCGCCTTTGAAGTTAAAGTAAAGCGGGTAGAGGTGTCCGATAAAGGCCATAAAACCCACCCAACCGAGATTTCGATTGTGCAGATCGAGCGCGTAGCCAATCAGGATTGGGATGATAGCTTTGAGCATATCACCGAGAAGCGTAAATAAAGCTGCTTTTTTTCCGCCAAGTCTTAAGACATTGGTTGCGCCGGGGTTGTGGGAGCCGAAATTCCGAGGGTCGGGTAATTGCATAATGCGACAAACAATAACAGCGCTCGAAATCGAGCCTGTGAGATAGGCCAGTATCCATAGTCCTACTACGTCCCATTCCATGAGTTAGGGGGTATCCTTATAGTTTTTCATGAGCAAAGGTGCCATTGAAGACTCGAAACTCCATCTTTATGTGTGTCGCGATAGCCATTGTGGGTAGTTTATACAAAAAATCAGGCTATTGATAACAAATTGGCTGGAATTTGATATTCTAACGGGCTACTAACAGAATAATTAGAGAAAAACGTGGATATTGTTTTTATTGAAGATTTAAAAGTCGATACAGTCATTGGCATTTATGACTGGGAACGCCAGATCCGCCAGACCATTAGTATTGATTTAGAAATGGCTCATGATATTCGTCCAGCGGCAAAGGAAGATACGATTGATCAGTGCTTGGACTATAAATCTGTGGCTAAGCGTGTGATTGGGTTTGTTGAGGAAGCTGAGTTTCAATTAGTCGAAACCTTGGCAGAAAAGATCGCAGAAATCATCCAAACTGAATTCAATGTTCCATGGCTAAAACTAAAGCTCAGTAAGCCGGGAGCCGTTCGAGGCTCTAAAAATGTGGGCGTGTTGATTGAGCGCGGGACTAAAGAGGCTTAAGCGAGTTGTTATGCCAAAAATTTATATCAGCATTGGCAGTAACCAAGACGCGGAGCGGCAAGTGCGCTTCGGCGTCAAGCAGTTGAACTATTACTTTTCAGATTTAAACGTGTCTCAAGTTTATGAAAGCGAGGCGGTTGGATTTGATGGCGATAACTTCTTAAATCTGGTGGCGAGCGCTAAAACCCAGCTCAGTATCTCGCAGGTGGATCAGGCTTTTAAGGAAATCGAAAAAGCTGCTGGGCGAGTAAGGGGAGAAGCTAAATATAGTAACCGAACTCTGGATATTGACCTTTTGCTCTATGATGATTTGGTGTGTGATAAACCGATCAAGTTGCCTCGCGGTGAAGTGTTACATCATGCGTTTGTGTTATTGCCCTTGGCTGAAATCGCTCCGACTTTAGAGCATCCGGTTGAAAAGAAATCTTATCAAGAATTGTGGGATGCTTTTGACAACAAAAGCGAGCAAAGTTTGTGGGCTATCAAGTTCGATTGGGAGAGTGCTTTATGACGCGAAGAACAGCGTTAATTACGGGCGGTGCTATTCGAGTGGGTAAGGCTATTGCCTTGGCTTTAGCGGAGCAGGGGTATGATATTGCGATTCACTATAACCGCTCCTCTCATGAGGCTGTACAAACTGCGGAAGAGGTTAAAAAGTTTGGAGTAAATGCCAAACTGTATCAGGCTAATTTGAGTGAGCCTGAGCAGTGCCGTGAGTTGATTGAGCGTGTATTTAAAGAGAACGACTTGTCGGTACTGGTTAACAGTGCGGCGGTTTTCCCTGAAACTGACTCTGTGATGGAGGGGCTCGCTGAGTGGGACTCAGTCATGAATTTGAATTTGCGAGCGCCACTGGAGTTGTCAAAAGCTTTTGTCGATAACACTCCTCTGTCTGGCCACATCATTAATATACTAGACGCTCGTATAAATCGACCTTCCGGTGACCATCTGGTATACCGCCTATCAAAGTCGGGACTATGGCATTTGACCGAGGCTTTAGCACAGGATTTAGCGCCTAACATCCAAGTCAACGGTTTAGCGCTTGGTGCTATTATGCCACCGCCGGGTGCCAGCCAAGATCACTTTGAGCGGATGGCGGAGAAGATTCCTTTAGCACGCACAGGTTCGCCGAAAGCCGTTGGCGAGGCTGTAGCTTTCTTAGTCGGTCAAGAGTTCGTGACAGGTGTGGTATTGCCAATTGATGGTGGTGAATTTTTATAATGTCAGTTGAGCCTGCGGCGTTACCGGACTTTTGCCGGAACTATCAAGATTATCAACAGCTATTACAGCATCAGTGCCATGCCTTAGAAGTCCCTGAGCCAGAACAAGCGGCTATTGAAGCAAGTTTTCAGTTGGCACAAAAAATAGCGGAGTTAATTCATTTTAATGGAAAGCTACCCTTTGCTCAGTTTATGCAGCAGGCGCTTTACCATCCCGGGTTAGGTTATTACAGTGGCGGTAGCCATAAGTTAGGTGCGGGGGGTGACTTCGTGACGGCTCCTGAAATATCACCCATGTTCGGTCAAACTATAGCGAAGAGCTTGCAGCAGGCTTGGAACAATACTGAGCCATGCGTTCTTGAGTTAGGTGCTGGCACAGGAAAGCTAATGTGCGATATCTTGCAGCAGTGTGAGTCGGATAATCAGCTCCCAGAAGCCTATTATATTTTAGAAGTATCGGCTGAATTGCGTCAGCGCCAGCAACAAATGCTGAATGACAAGTTGCCACAACTCAAGCCGTTAGTTATTTGGCTGGATCGGTTGCCGGAGTCATTCCAAGGAGTGATTATTGGCAATGAAGTTATTGATGCTATTCCTGTCGATCTTTTCATGCAAACTGAGCAAGGTCTAACGCAAGGGTTCGTCGCTCATAATAATAATGGCTTTAAGCTTGAGTTTGAAGAAACCAGTTTTAGCCAAGGGTGGCAAAAGAAGCACGCCGACCTTTGCCAGGAATGGCCAGAGGGTTATTTAGCGGAGTCTTATGATTTAAGAATAGACTGGTTAAAAAGCCTCGTTGAGTGTTTAGAGCAAGGGTGTATTGTGCTTATTGATTATGGCTATGAGGAAGAAGAGTTGTATTCTCCTTACAGACCACAAGGCTCGCTGCAGTGTTATTATCAGCAGAGAAAGCACTCAGTGCCGTTAGCGCTGTTGGGATTACAAGATATAACCAGTTCGGTGAACTTCACTCAGCTTGCTCAAGCAGCGCTTGATAATAATGCTCAAGTCTTGGGTTTTACCACACAATCTCAGTTTTTGACCTTGAGTGGCATAGAGCAGTTTGTGGCGCAGCCACAAGATTCTGATACAATGTCGAGCCTATCAGTAGCGCAACAGTTACAAACATTATTGATGCCCAATGAGATGGGGCAGAACATTAAGGTTCTGGGTTTATCCAAAGGGTTTTCAGGCGCACTTTCAGGGTTTACTTCACTTGGATTGAATCAAGCATGAAAAAATTAATAACCGCTGGTTTACTCGGTTTATTTTCACCATTAGCTGCTGCAGCGGCCGCTGGCAAAGGTGATAGCTGGTACTGGCTATTGGCGCTAGCCGTGGTGATTTCTATTTGTTTATCGTCACTATTGGTCTGGCGCAGTAAAAAGCTCAATACCTTTACCTTAAAAGCCGTTGGTTTTGGGGCTTGGTTTTGGTTTATTATTTTTATTCAGGTGATGATCTACGGGTTTTACGTCGGCTTAACTAAATAAATCACCGTCTATTTTGCCCTTATGCTTTGTTAGAGTGGAAAGTTAAAAAAGTCATTTATTTGAATAAACTCCATTTTTATCCTTTTAACTCTGCCTCGCCTAAGAACAAAATATTTCAGTGATGCATTATGCTGACTTTTAGATGATAAATTTTTTTGTTTAGGATTATGGTTACTAGCTTCTTACCAGAAGTTGAGTCCTTCATAACATAGCGGTCACTCCCATGATGGTGGGAGTCCCAAGAGAAGAGAAATAATATGGATTGGCTTCAGGCGGTATTTTTAGCATTGATTCAAGGACTTACTGAGTTCTTGCCGATTTCGAGTTCGGCGCATTTGATTCTGACGTCGAAGGTTTTAGGTTGGCAGGATCAGGGCTTGGCGTTTGATGTTGCTGTACATGTGGGTACTTTAACGGCGGTGATGATTTATTTCCGTAAAGAGATTGCGGAGATGGTTGTTGCTTGGTTTGGTTCTGTGACAGGTAAAGGGTCGAGTCCAAACTCTCGGTTAGCGTGGGCGGTAATTTGGGGCACAATTCCTGTCGGTTTGTTTGGCTTGTTTCTAGAAACTTTTGATATTGTTGATAATTACCTTCGTTCAATCCCTGTGATTGCGGCGACTACGATTATTTTTGGCTTGTTGCTCGGTTACGCTGAAACACAGTATAACGGCAAAAAGCGTCGCGATTTTAAAAATGAATACGATCTGAGGTTACGAGATGTATTTGCAATTGGTATGGCGCAGGCGTTGGCATTAATTCCGGGAACTTCGCGTTCAGGCATTACCATGACGGCTGCGGCGATGTTGGGTTTTTCGAGAACGGCGGCAGCGCGGTATTCTTTCTTGTTATCAATTCCAGCGATTTTATTGCCCGGTGGCCTAAAGGGGTATCAGTTGGTTGAAGAGGGCGCCAAGTTTGATTGGAGCTTCTTGATTCTGGGTATTATTGTTTCAGCGGTCAGCGCTTTTGCTTGTATACACTTCTTCTTAAAGTGGCTAGAGAAAATCGGCTTTATGCCATTCGTCTGGTATCGCTTAGCGTTGGGTATCGGGTTACTGGTACTTTTCTATAGTTAATTGAAAAGCGGCTTATTCAGCCGCTTTTTCTTTTTCGAGAACGGATTTTATGCGGCGGACACGTTCCCGTTCTATCGCTTCGCCCAGCTTTGCCCCTTCATAGCCGCGCTCGATTAAAGGCTGCGCATCAACCTTTTTTGAGGCTTGGTAGCATTGGCGAAGCAGGTCACCTTGTTGATACGGTTTCTCTTCAAGACCGAGGCGACCATTAAAGTCTGATTCGCAGGCGATAATAAACTGCTCAAGAGTGGACTCTTTTTTATAAGCGCCAATAGATTTTAATACCTTGTGTATGGTCTTTGGGCGTAACTCAAACATCTTGTGGCTATGTAGATGAAAGCGAGAAACCTGAATCGCTAAGTTCTCGTAGTCTTTGGGCGCCTTGATGCGACGGCATAACTGTTTAATCAGTGGCACTCCAGCTTCCTCGTGTCCACGGTGTTGTGGCCACTGCTCTTTGGGTGTGACGCCTTTACCCAGATCGTGAACCACTGCTGCAAAGCGCACACAAATATCATCAGTCTTACGTGCTGCTTGTTCCAGCACCATCATGGTGTGGACGCCTGTGTCGATTTCCGGATGCCACTTTTCAGGATTAGGAATTCCCCACAGCTGATTAATTTCCGGAAACAGTATGTTTAGCGCTCCACACTCTCTTAATACTTCAAAGAACACTTGAGGAGAGCGAGTGGATAAGGCTTTATGAGTTTCAACCCAGACGCGCTCGGCGGTTAAATACTCAAGTTCGCCTTGATTGGTTAACTCGGTCATTAGCGCTAAGGTTTCAGGCGCTATAGTAAAACCTAAATGATGGAAGCGGGCCGCGAAGCGAGCCACGCGCAAAACCCGTAGCGGGTCTTCGGCAAAAGCTGGTGAAATATGCCTTAGAACTTTGTGCTGTAGATCTGTCTGGCCATGGTAAGGGTCCACTAGGGTGCCATCTTCATGCTGTGCTATGGCATTGATGGTCAGATCGCGGCGTTGTAAATCCTGTTCAAGCGTAATATCTGATGAAAAATTGACTTCAAACCCCTTATAACCTCGACCAGACTTACGCTCCGTTCTAGCCAGTGCATATTCCTCACCAGTTTCTGGATGTAGGAAGACAGGGAAGTCTTTGCCGACTTCTTTGAAGCCTTGCTGTTTCATCGCATCAGGAGTTGCTCCTACAACAACATAGTCATGATCGACGACTTCTAAGCCGAGCAAATGGTCACGAACAGCACCGCCAACAAGGTAAACTTCCATAAATTAGCTACAAACCTGAGTGTTAGGGTTCTTAGCCATACAGTGTAACAGGGTGTTGAGCTTTGGATCAGCTTTGTGGCAGTTTTTTAGAGTGACTTGCTTTTTAAGGCTCTCTAGCTCGGTAAGCTTTGCGGCAAATTGCATATCATCAATACTTCCTTGCGCTAGTTCTTTTTCTATAGCGTTTTTATGGTTTGCAAAACTCTTGTTAAAGTTATCTATCGCTAACTGGCACTGACTGTTACTAAGAGCCTTAGTTTTAACCGGGCGAGGCATTTGAATGATATTCATATTATCCAAATTTTGTGGTTTTGCCTTAATTCGCTTATCTTTAGGTGGCTTATCGGAGTAATGAGTATTACCATCCTTATCGACCCATTTATAGATTTTTGCAGGGCTTTGCAGTGCAACAAGGCTTAAAGCCAGAAGCAATAATGTGCGGCTTCCTGCGAGACATCTTGTGATCATAGCAATTGTACCGATCGTGGCTTTGTCATATATTACCCATAATAAGCAAAGCCAGAGACTTAAACAATAATTGCTCATCCACAATGTGAGCGGCATTTACCTATGTATAACGATTTTTTTGGATTCAAAAGTTCACCATTTACCATTGCACCTGATCCTCGCTTTCTATTCATGAGTGAGCGTCACCGTGATGCTTTGGCCCATTTGCTTTACGGCATAGGCTCTGGTGGTGGCTTCGTTATGCTGACTGGAGAGGTTGGAACTGGCAAAACTACGGTCTGTCGCTGTTTGTTGGAGCAGCTGTCCAGTGACGTTAGACTGGCATACATTCTAAATCCGAAGCTGAACGCTGTTGAGTTGATGGCGACCATGTGTGATGAGCTGGGTATTGGCTATCAAGCTGGTGAAAAAAGCTTAAAAGCATTTACTGATTTATTGCGGGATTACTTACTCGATAATCATGAAAAAGGTCTCAATACTGTATTGATGATCGACGAGGCTCAAAATTTGAGCGTTGAAGTGATGGAGCAAATTCGTTTACTGACCAACTTAGAAACCAATGATAAGAAATTGCTGCAGATTATTCTTATTGGACAGCCAGAGTTACAAGAGTTGCTAGCTAAGAAAGAGCTGCGTCAATTAGCACAAAGAATCACCGCACGTTATCACCTCAAACCACTCAATCTGAATGAAACCGCTTCTTATATTGATCACAGGTTACGGATCGCTGGACTGCAACGACCGCTTTTTAAGTCTGCTGCGGTGAAAAAAATACACCAAGCTAGTGGTGGCATACCAAGACTGATCAATGTAATTTCTGACCGTTCTCTACTCGGTGCTTTTGTCGAAAAGAAAAATGCTGTGACAGAGCCTATCGTTAGAAGAGCTATTCCAGAAGTATTAGGTCATAACCACTCAGCAGTTCGTCAGAACACTAAAGGTTCGAGGTTGATTTGGTTTGGCGCCATTACAGTATTGCTAGTAGCAGTTACAACCTATCTTGTTATGACACAGTATCCCCAGCAACTTAAAGAGCAGGAGGTTGTTGAAACTACAGAAGAGCCTACAGGAAATAGTGAACAAACTGCTAACAGGCCTGCTGAGCAAAGGTTGATAACAACTAATAATCCTGAGAAAAGTAATGATCAAGTTGCCCAAGAGTTATGGGGTGATCAAGGTTGGGATCGAAGTGGTTTAACATCTTCGCGGAATTTGTTTGCTTTATGGGGAGTTAGTTATTACCCCTATCAGTCATCCAGCCCTTGTGACTTTGCTCAAGATTATAACCTTAGCTGTGATACTGGTGTGGCTGATTGGGACTATATCCAGCAGTTAAACAGACCATTAAACTTGAAGTTCTCAACTAAAGAGTCAGGCGTTTTCTGGGGGACTTTGAAATCGATGGAAGATGATAGTCTAGTGCTTCAGTTTGGGGACAATGAAGTCCGCATGTCTCGAAAAAAACTGAACCCTTTGTGGCAGGGTGAATACCAGCTTTTTTGGAAAATGCCGGATGGTTTTGTGGAACACACTAAGCTTGGAGATAGTGGTTCAGTGGTCCGTTGGTTAACCGATGCAATTTATGATATTGATCAAGTTGACATCACTCCAGCTGATCGTTTTACTAAAAAAGTTGAAGACTGGTTGATGTTATTTCAAATGGAAAATGGGTTGGTGGCTGATGGCATACTAGGAAAGCATTCGGTTATATTGATTAATAATAACGTTGTGACTAATATTCCAAAACTTCTGCAACAGCGATCAACAAACTCCTCTTCGTCGAAATACCAGGGAGATTATTAATGTCATACATTCTTGATGCCCTAAAGAAAAACAAAGCAAGCGACGAGCAGAGTGAGATACCTGATTTATCAAGCGAACATGCGTATCATGAGTTTGAAGAAGAGAAGAGTCTTACCCGGTGGATTTGGCCAATAGTCGTGATGCTATTGGTTTTGATTATTGGCATACTAGGCTTTATGTTGTTGAATCCATCTGCAAAGGAAATTTCAGAGCGCTGGACACAAAAAACGTCTAATCACACTCCGATAGAAGAAGCACGTCCACTTTCTTCTGACTCTAATTTAGGTGGAAAGAGGCAGGTGGAGAGAAATCAAAACGATACACAAATTGTCAATAAGCCGCTTGAGGTCTCAGAACCCATTGTACAGAAAGTTCAGCGTCGTACTGCAAACAAAAGTACTGGCACTAGCCAGCGTTCAAAGACGGTATCAAAGCAGAGCGAACAGACATCAGTGACGAAAGCTGACTTACCATCTCTAGTTTACACCACGCATATCTATGCCACTCAACCGAAAGACCGGTTCGTGATGCTTAATGGCCGAGCTTACGGTGAAGGTGATACGATTTCTCAAGGTTTGGTGGTAAAGGAAATTCTTGAGAATGATTTAGTGGTCATCTATAGAGGTCGGGAGTTTATATTACCCAACCTTGAAGATGTGAATGTTAACTAAACTGCGTCTGTTTTAAAACGCCTTATCCCTAACGAGATCTCTCGGTAAATTATTTTTTAACTTATTGCCAAGGTGTTTAGCTAACCCTAAAGGGGCACCTTGATAAGTAACAATCACTTCTTTGTGCTGTGGTGGTTTATGAGAGTGCTCTAGAAAGATATCTTTTCCCTGATAGTAGTCGCGAGCCTGCTCTGAGCTAAGCGGAACTATCTGTTGCGTAAAATCTTGACCGAAGCTTACCACCGCTTGGTGCTGTAATTTGGGACCATGTTTATTCAGCTCAAAGAGCTTGATACCAAAGCGGTTCAGCTTAAACTGCTGATCGAGCGCTTCCATGTCTTCATTGATATACCACACCTCTTCATTTCTTCCGCGATTGGATTTGTTCTTTAACTTATCTCTAAGGGGCGATATATCCCAGCCAAAATTACCGCAGTATGATTTCAATTGCTCAAAAGTTTTTTGCGGCAGGGCCGTAAATTTTTTATGTTGGCTATCACTCAGTGTTGTTTTAGTAACTTCCACCTTTGTGGATTTTTCAAAGCATGCGACGAAGAACCCTTCGCAGTCATAGGTGTTTGGATATACGTGAAGGTATCCTTCTTGAGTGACGGCTTTGTCTGCGCCCTCAAATAAACCGGCAAGTGTCTTAACTGAAATATCTTCGCCATAGGTTTGGAGTAAATAGTCACAAACGTCTTGGTTTTCTTCTTTGGAGAGGGTACAAGTGGAATACACTAGTCGACCGCCAGGCTTGAGCGCTCGGTAAGCGCTGCAAATTAATTCTTTTTGTAGCTCAGAGATTGATTGAACAGATGCAATATCCCAGTTGGCAAGCGCTTGTTCATCTTTGCGAACCGTACCTTCACCGCCACAGGGTGCGTCAAGCAATATGGCTTCGAAGAACTGTGGCGTTTTGTCTCCAAACAGGCGCCCATCAGCGTGGCTTAAAGCGGTATTTTTAACGCCACATCGTTGAAGATTGTGGTGTAAGCCTTTTAGCCGAGAAGAGGATAATTCGTTGGCGACTATGAGTCCTTGGTTGTTGAGTTGGGCTGCAAGCTGCGTGGTTTTCGAGCCCGGTGCTGCTGCCATATCAAGGAACGTGGAGCTTTCGGAATAGCTAAAGTCATGTAACAACGCTTTAACAGGAAGCATTGAGCTGGCTTCTTGAATATAGCATTGCCCTTGCAAGTGAGGCAGCCAGTTACCGAGATTGTCTGGTGGAGCCTTTTCCGTCTCATCAATCCAGAAGCCTTCGTCGCACCATGGAATGGGGGTGAGTGTATAACCCAGACTTTCGAGTTCTGCTTGGAGTATTTCTGGGGTAGAGCTGAGTAAGTTAGCTCTCAGACTTTTGCGCAAAGGACGTTGGCAGGCTTCTAGAAGCTCTTCAAGTTGAATATTCGCTGGAAGCTGCTTTTGTATGTGTTGAATAAAGTCTGGTGAAATTTGAGCCATGTTATTTTCTCGCGCTACTGATACAGAAAAGGCACAGACGAGCTGTGCCTTTTACTGATTTTACCACAAGGGCAACTATGAGTCTTTTTGTAAGAACTCAGGAGTAACGTCTTCATCTCCAAGCGATAACAAGGTCGCGTTACCACCGATTGCCGCTGTGTTATTAGTGCGAGTGTGTTCGGTTGCAAAGCGATACAAGTAGAATGGACCACCTGCTTTAGGGCCAGTACCTGATAAGCCTTGACCACCAAATGGTTGAACACCAACGGTTGCACCAATCATGTTACGATTGATGTATACGTTACCAACACGTGCTCGCTTATCAATATACATGGCTGTCGCTTCGTTACGAGAGTGTACGCCCAAGGTTAGACCGAAACCATAGTCGTTAATTTGGTCGATGACGCTATCCAAATCTTTTGCTTTGTAGCGGACGATATGGACGATAGGTCCAAACCACTCTTGATCCAAGTCATTAATATGGTCAATTTCAAAGGCTACTGGTGACAAGAAACTACCGTGACCTTCAAGACCTTCTGGCATTGGCGTTTCAGCAATAAACTTGCCTGCAGCTTTAAGCTCATCAATGTGGCTCTGCAACTCTTCGCGAGCAGCCATGTCGATCACTGGGCCCACGTCTGTCGATAAATCCGTAGGGTTACCTAGGCGCAGTTCTTGCATCGCACCAGAAAGTACTTCGATGATTTTGTCAGCGATGTCTTCTTGTAAATATAAGACTCGAAGCGCAGAACAGCGTTGTCCCGCACTAGTGAAGGCTGAGTGGATAACATCTTCAACCACTTGCTCAGGTAGTGCTGAGCTGTCCACGATCATAGCGTTCTGGCCGCCAGTTTCAGCAATCAGTGGGGATAGCATGCCGTCACGCGTTGCCAAAGTACGGTTGATGGTGTGTGCGGTGGTTGTTGAACCAGTGAAAGCAACACCTGCGATTCGGTTGTCTGACAAAATGACGTTACCTAGAACTGAGCCACGAATTGGAACAAACTGAAGAACGCTGGTTGGGATACCTGCTTCGTGCATGATTTGCACCGCGCGGTACGCCACCAACGTCGTTTGATCGGCTGGCTTAGCGATAACCGTGTTACCGGCAACTAAAGCTGCTGCAACCTGACCAATGAAGATAGCCAGTGGGAAGTTCCACGGACTGATACAAGCGAATACACCACGACCTTGTAAGTAAAGGTCATTGCTCTCACCCGTCGGGCCAGGTAGATGAATTTCGTGGCCAAACTGGTTACGCGCGTTGTAAGCATAATAACGACAGAAGTCGATGGCTTCACGAACTTCATCGATACCGTCTTGAATGCTTTTACCACCATCACGACTACACAAGGCAATTAATTCGTGCTTATGAGCTTCTAAAGCGTCAGCGACCTTATCCAGCAAAGCTGAGCGCTGTTGGACCGGTGTAACGTCCCAAGCAATAAAGTTTTCGTGAGCGACGCTCAGAGCCTTAAGAGCCTGTTCTTCAGTAGCCTTATGAACCGTACCGACTGTGTGGCTGTGGTCGTAAGGACAAATTACTTGCTCTTCGTTGCTGGTAAACTCTTGACCGTCAATGATTGGCTTTGCATGCCATTGGTTATCTAAGAAATGTTTGACCTGGTTCATAAAAGGCTCTATCTCACTATGAATATGTAAATTGGTACCGCTTGAATTTATACGCATTTCACCAAAGTCTTCGTACAAGTGTGGTGGTAGCGGGATTCGATCATTGTGCAAGGTTTCGAAACTTTTGAGCGTCTCACACGGATGTTCTACTAACTCAGAAATAGCGGTATTTTCATCAACCAACTGGTGAACAAAAGAGGTATTGGCTCCATTTTCCAGCAGGCGTCTGACGAGGTATGGCAATAAATCTTTATGGTTGCCCACTGGAGCATAAATTCGGCAACTAATATCAGGATACTGCTTTAGGACAAGATCATAAAGCGATTCGCCCATACCGTGTAGGCGCTGGAATTCGAAGTTGCGATTACCCCCAGCCATATCCAGAATACTGAATACGGTTTGTGCGTTATGTGTAGCAAACTGTGGGTAGAAGGTATTTTCTGCTTTTAAAAGGTACTTAGCGCAGGCTAGGTACGAAACGTCAGTTGCACTCTTACGAGTAAACACTGGGTAGCTTGAGTAACCGCCTTGTTGAGACCACTTCACTTCCTGATCCCAGTAGGCACCTTTCACTAAGCGTATGGGAATACGACGACCATGCTTTTTAGATAGGGCATTCAACCAACCTAAAACCGGCAGGGCACGTTTCGAATAAGCTTGTACGACCATACCGAAGCCTTCCCATCCATCACAGACGGCAGAATCGTAAACGGCTTCAAATACGTCTAGAGAGATTTCTAGTCGATCGGCTTCTTCAGCATCAATAGTAACGGCGACGTCTAGCTGACGAGCTTGATCAACCAGCTTCTTTACCGTGTCAACCATTTCCGTTAAGACGCGATCGCGCTGACCTTCTTCATAACGAGGGTGCAATGCTGAAAGCTTGATCGAAATGCTTGGAGCTTTTACGCCACTTTGTGTTTTGACTGCGCCAATTTCATCAATAGCGTTGCTGTAAGCGTCGAAATAACGCTTAGCATCAGGCATGGTATAAGCGGCTTCACCAAGCATATCAAAAGAATGGGTATATCCTTTTTGTACACTCTTCGAGCCACGTTTTAGAGCTTCTTTAATGCTACGACCTAATACGAACTGGCGTCCCATGATCCGCATAGCCTGATTCATCGCCTGACGAATAACGGGCTCGCCAAATTTGGCAATTAAGCCACGAATCATGTTGTCAGGTTTACCATCACCGTCTTTGTCGGTATCAACGATTTTACCTGTTAGCATTAATCCCCAAGTCGACGCATTAACTAAATACGAGTCGCTTTGGCCGGTATGTTTTTCCCAGTCAGCAGAAGTCAGTTTGTCGCGAATAAGGTTATTCGCCACGCGCGCATCGGGGATACGCAGGAGGGCTTCCGCTAAACACATCAGGATAATACCTTCTTTAGTGCTTAGGCTGTATTGCTGTAGAAAAGCTTCGACGCCATCTTTATTGCGCTGATCTTTTCGAATAGCTGTAACAAGATCACTGGCTTGGCGAGTGACCTTTTCGATGGTGTCCTTATCAGGTGTGGCTAGCGCCAGCAGTTCATTCAGATAATCTGATTCGTCGACTGCATAATTTTGGGTGACCAACCCCTGCCATTCATCCAGTGACAGGTGCTTATAATTATCTGAAAATATATGACTAGCTCGTAACATTCTTTTTAATACCTAAAACATAAACCTATAAACCTTAACGCCAACCGGAGCTTTGACGTTTCTTTCTACTAAATCTAGATAGTACCCAGCTCAGGAACATACCAAATAACAATACCAAGGCGCCAGCATAGAATACATCTTTATGAAAACGATCTTTCTGCAAGGCATTTTGTTGACGCAATGTGTCTGCTTCGTTCTGTAACTCAGAGACTTGTTGCTGCAGGTTGTTATTGAGTTGAATAATGTTGCCTTTATCAGCGATATCTTGTGCTAACTCATCAACCTGTTGTTTTAATTGGATATTTTCTTGTAACAACTGTTGGTATTTGGCGCGAACGGTTGGCTGATCGGTAATATAGTCGGTTTGGATCCAACCGGTATCACCGTTAGCAACACGAACTTCGCTACTGTCGTTAGCAGTATCGCTTTGCAAGATGGTTATGGGCGTTCCAGCGGCAATCTTACCAGTGACACGGTAACGATTGGTTGGGCCGCTTCTAAGCACAACACCAATATCATCAGAGACATAAAAATTTGTTGTATTTTTAGGGCTGTTTGAGGAAGCTTCATCGGCGGCATTAACCAGATTAACTGATACCACAGAAGTGAAGAATATTGCCCATAAAGTCAGGATACGTAACATATCAATCCTGGTCAGATTAAACGGTTTAAGTGGGCAAGTATATAGCAGTAAATAAGGGTGGGGAAGAGGTGATCAACTGATGTGACCACCTTTTCTTTAAAGCTTTAGAACTAATCGGTATATCTTAAGGGATTTAAGAGAAAATCGCCTTGAAAATATAGAAGAAGATAACCGATAAAATGGCACCGGCAGGTAAGGTAACTACCCAAGAAACAAAGATATTTCTCACAACGCCTAAGTTCAATGCTGCGATACCGCGTGCCATGCCAACACCAAGAACCGCACCCACTAGGGTTTGCGTAGTCGAGATAGGTAGGCCTGCACCACTGGCGATAATAACGGTTGAAGCAGCTGCTAATTCCGCGGCGAAGCCTCGGCTAGGGGTTAAGTGTGTGATTTTTTGACCAATAGTCGCCATCACACGGCTACCTAATACAATCAAGCCAATAACGATACCAATCGCACCAACCAACAAGATTCTTGGGTCAACGCTTGCTTTAGCACCGATTTCACCACCACTCTGAATAACGCTCACAATTGCCGCTAGTGGGCCAATCGCATTGGCGACATCGTTAGAACCGTGTGCAAATGCCATACCACAAGCGGTAACAATCATTAATACCGCGAACACTTTCTCAACGCTAGCGAACTGGTATTCTTTGTTTTCTTTCTTATCGACTTTAATACGGCTAATAAACATAGCACCAACACCAGCAATAATGATACCCACGCCTGCTGCGATTAAATAGATGTCTAAGGTGCTTAGCTCAATGCTTTTGTCTTTAAAGACGTGCTTCAAGCCTTTCATGATGGTAACTAAAGCAATGACAAAGCCTGCCAGGAACATGTAAACAGGCACATAACGTTTAGCTTTTTGGAAAGGATTTTCGGTGTTTAGAATCAGCTTTTGTACACTGAGTACGATGAGGAACGCAATCACACCAGCTAACACCGGAGTCACTACCCAGCTCCCTACGATTGAGCCTACTTTGCCCCAGTTGACCGCTTGCGTAGTCACACCAACGGCAGCGAAACCAACGATGGCACCAACAATAGAGTGGGTCGTTGAGACTGGCCAACCTAGCTTAGAAGCTATTAATAGCCATATACCCGCGGCCAATAAAGCGGCCATCATACCGAATACCAATAATTCAGGCTGACCATTAAAGTAGCTGGAGTCGATCATGCCTTTACGGATGGTTTTCGTTACCTCGCCACCGGCAAGATAAGCGCCCGCAAATTCAAAAATTGCCGCAACAATAATCGCTTGCTTGAGAGTCAGTGCTTTAGCGCCAACCGAAGTACCCATCGCGTTGGCCACATCGTTGGCACCGATACCGAATGCCATGAGGAAGCCGAATGCTACGGCAATCCAAATCATGGTGTCTGCATTTGCTATTAAAAAATCCAAAAGTTCCCCCTACTGAACTTGGTCTATCAACTTGAGTCTATCAATTAACGCGCAATAGTCATTTCGAGGCGTGAGCCGACGCTTTGAGCGCTGTCAGCAAGGTCGCCAATATAACGAATGACTTTATACATGAACATGACCGCAACAGGAGGAAGCTCGTCTTCCTGTTCGAAAATCTTAAACAATAGTGCTCTCTGCAGATCGTCAGTGTCGTTCTCGATTAAGTCCAACTGCTCAATGAGTTCTTCAACTAAGGTAGCTTCACGGCCTCTGAAGCCTGTGGCTAAAAGTTCATCCAGTTCATTAATCGCCTTAAAAGCTTGTTTCGAGGCATCAATAGAGCGCTGGATCAAGCCAAGTAAGTCAGCATGAACGTTTTCAGGGAATTCCATCTTGCGTGCAAACACGACACCTGAAATATCTCGTGCGATATTAGCGATTTTGTCTTGTTTACTCAGAAGAGAAAGAAGGTCTGTACGTGCGACTGGTAAGAAAAGCCCTTTAGGAAGGTGCATGCGAAGATCGTGCTTTAGATCGTCGGCATCGTTTTCAAGTTGGCGAATACTATCCTTAAGTTTTTCCGCTTCCTGCCAATCTTTCGCTAGAGTCGCCTTGAAAAATGGGATCAGTTGCTTGGCACATTCATGTACCTTGCCCATATGATCCTGCATTGGGCGAATCGGTGATGACGCAAACATATCGAGTATTGAGTTGGCCATATCTACCCCAAAAAGGTTAATTACAAGTGAAATTTAATGCCACATTATAGTGAAGATGGTTCTGACTGGCTACTACAAACGCACTTTGTCGTATTGCTCTCGACTTAGGAGCTTCACGGGGGTCCCTCCGGTATTTATCAAGATCCTGAGTCCAGCTAAGGATTATAGCAGTGTTACTAGATAGGCTGTTCCGAATTTGGGTTTGGCAAGATTGAATTCCCGCTGTAAACTGAGGCAATGAGTTTGCTATTAAGCACAATAAAACATGTCGATTGAAGTAGAATTAAAGCTGTCAGCAAGCGCCGATAAGATTCAACAGGTAAAAGATTGGCTGAAGGAGGCAGGATGCTCTGAAGAGAACTCTGTAGAATTGGAGTGGGAGCAAAAAATCCTTCATAACACCTATTTTGACACGAAAAATCATAGACTTAGAGAAACTGATATCGGTCTGCGCATTCGCAAAGATGGCGAACGTTATATTCAGTCTGTGAAGTCAGCGGGGCGAGTTGTAGGTGGTTTATATCAGCGCAATGAGTCTGAGCATGACATTTCTAAGAGCGAGCTTCAGCTTGAGCTGGTGGACGAGCCTTACCTGATGATTTTGTTGGAAGAGGCTGAAGAAGAAGATGGCCCATTCATGCCTATTTTCACCACAAACTTTAGCCGAGATGTGGTCACTATTGATTATAACGGGGCACAAGTCGAGGTCGCGTTGGATCAAGGTCAGATCAATTGCATGGCTGAAGATATGACTGATACTTCGCAGGAGTTGTGCGAAGTTGAGTTAGAGTTAAAGGATGGTGAAGCTAGTGTGCTGTTCGAACTTGGCAAAAAGCTGATTGAGAAGTTTGACTTAGCGCTGGACAGCGAGAGTAAGGCTGAACGTGGTTATCGTCTATGTCACTCGGCTCCTGAATATACCAAGCATCTCAACTTAGTTAACCTAACCTCGAAAACCTCTGCTGAAGCAGCTTTTGAAAGTGTGGCACACAAGGGGTTAGAGCACTGGCAGTATCACATCAAAAAGATTAAACGTGGTCCCAGTATTGAAGCGGTTTTACAGTTAAATCGAGCCTTGATGTTTATGCAAACCATGTACTCTGTGTTTGCGGCGGTTATACCACGCCACAGCCTGATTCATTTACGCAAAGACTGGCGTGAGATTACGCAGAATTTCTCTAAGCTGTTTACCATCGCTGAAGAAATCAACTGGTTGAAGAACAGTAAGCTTTATGGCTTCCACTATAAAGAACTGGAGTTATTAGAGGAAGGGTTAGAGCAAGCCTTTAAAAAAGCGCATCAACGCTTTGTTGAGTACTTGATGACCCCATCTTACAACCTGAAGCTGTTACGTTTTTCACGCTGGCTCTATTTAAAAGAATGGCGCGAAGCGATTGGCGACAGTAATGCCGATAAGATTCAGAAGAAAGAAATTTATCCTTATGCAACGAAGCAGCTGCAACACTTGTTACGAGATATGCGACGCCATTTGTCGGAAAAAGTCACTCTGAGTAAACAAGATTACATCGAGTACTTGCCCAAAATGAGCCGAACGCTTGATATTGGTTTATTCTTTGGGTGCTTGTTCGATGATCGAGCTCGACGTGAATATCGACGTGGCTGGGCGGATATCGTGGCTAATATCCAGCTGTTGCAGCAGTTAGTCTACCTCGAAAAAGCGCTGGAAGCTGAGGGTGTTGAAGATCCGTTGATTGATGATACGGAGACGGAAACACTGGTGGTGCTTAAAGGTATGCGTGAAGAAGCCTTGGCGCGTAATCCGTATTGGAATTAATTCCTATTTATTCTATTTAAAACAATAAAGCACTGGCTATCTCACTGCTATGAGTTAGCCAGGTCCGCTGCTTTTTTCTGAGCGCTTTCGATAATTGGTGGAATAGGGCAGTCTAAGCACTCTGCGATTGCGCGTAATAATTCAATTTCTTGATGTTTGACGACGCCATCTTGCTCAATTGCTTCCTCAAGGCCATTCAACAGTGGCTTTTTCAGCATTGGAGAGAGTCTGCGTAATTTATTTAGCGCTTGATGGAAGGCTTCGGCATCAAACTCTTCATCCAGTAGTTTTACTTGGTTAGCGCTGAAACCGTCGAAAACCTGTTGGAACACTTCTTCTTTCGTCTCTTGCGTTTGACCGCTGGCATGGATGACGGCTGATAATAATAACTGAAGTTCACTCTCAACTTTACTAAAGCGTGTGATCGACTTTTGACTCTGTTGACCAGAGCCCACTAGGTTTTTGTGGATCAAGCAATACAACACGTATTCAAAGCGACTGACATGACTGTCCTGATGTATCAGTTTCCGCAGTAAGCCAAAGAATTGTTGACGCTCTACCTTTGATAAGCGACGCAAGCTGGGCATCGCTAGATCGAGTATCGCCAAGCGTAATTGGCGTTGGTCTTTGGTGATATGACTCGCAAGCTCTAAAATGCGCTCACTACTTTCGGCACCGTAAATGGCTTCGATGGCTTTTAACGAAGACTCATCAACTTGGCCATGGTCGCTTAACAGTAGTGCGAATACCAAGTGCATGGCATGACTGCTGGAGTGGTGACCATGGGCAGCATCGGTGATAATAGCTGGCAAAGCCATCAACAGTTCACCTGCCGCGTGCATGTGCATGGTCGTTGGTTTACCAACAGTATCGGCGAGCCCGCCAATATCAAAACCTTTGTCCTCTGCTTCAGCTTCGACTTGTGCTTGGTGGCGTTCCATATCACGAATTTTTTGCTTAGCTTTACGCTCAGCTTCCTGATCTTTTTGCTCTTTGAATTGTCGCCACCTCGGCATGATTGCCGATAGTCGCTTCTCAATCGGTGGGTGCGTGGCCAAACTATTGAAGCTAAGCTTAATAGGCTCAGCAATGCACATGTGGCTGGTTTCTTCAGCGTGTGAGTTGTTGAGCAGGGAGCTTTGACGCTGAATTTTAATGAAGGCGCCTGCTAGCCCCTCGTTATCACGGGCATACTGAATCGCGGAGGCGTCAGCTAAAAACTCACGTTGGCGTGATATCGCCGCTTTAATTAAGCGACCAAAAAAGAGACCGATGGAGCCGATGGCATATACCGATAAGCCAATCAAAAGCACAGCTACCACAGCGCCACCGCTTTCTTTGCTACTACGAGTAGTACCACCGTAGCGGAAAGCACGCATCATGAAGTAACCCGCTTGGCCTAAAATCAGGATACCGGCTAAGATGCTGATTAAACGGACATTAATCTTCATGTCCGCATTAAAAATATGACTGAACTCGTGAGCAACAACACCTTGCAGTTCTTGGCGTGTTAGCTGTTCTAAAGCTCCACGAGTGACCACCATGACGGTATCAGCACTTTCGATACCCGCCACAAAGGCGTTAATGGCATCTTCTTGATCCATTACATAAACCGTTGGTACTGAAGTACCAGAGGCAATCGACATCTCCTCCACGACATTCAGTAAACGTCGTTCAAGTAGATCATTTGTGTCTGGAAGGATTTCGCGACCATTCACCATGCGAGCTACTGCTTTGCCGCCATCAGCTAAAGAAATCCAGCGATATAGACTACCGAGAATGATTAAAGCAATCGAACCGAAGGTAATGTAATAGAACCAGCTTTCTTTAAACCATTGGGAAAGCGGTATGCCTTGTTCTTCGCCATTGGTGGTGAAACCACTGACATTAAATAAACCCCACAGGGCAAAATTTAACGCAATAACGATGAGCACTACGGCGCACAGAAAGTAAAAGATCAGCAGCTTGGTTTTACGCCGAGCTGCTGCTTGATGCTCAAAGAAATCCATAAAATATCAGTATCTTAGTCGAATGATACCTTAACGGCTTCTCGAACTTGTTCGTCTTCAACTTCAAACAGTTCAGCTTCTTTAAAGCCAAATGGGTTGGCGATAAAGTTGTTAGGCACCTGCTCACGGTACGTGTTGTATTCCATCACAGCATCATTATAAGCCTGGCGTGCAAAAGCAATTTTGTTTTCAGTGGTGCTGAGCTCTTCCATCAGCTGTTCCATGGTTTGGTTTGCTTTAAGATCAGGGTAAGCTTCTGATAGCGCAAACAAACGACCTAAAGCACCAGTTAACTGGCCTTCGGCCTGATTCAAGTGCTTTATAGCATCTGGATCATCCGGGTTAGCGGCGGCAGCTTGATTGGCAGAAACCGCGCCATTTCGAGCACTGATAACCGCTTCAAGGGTTTCTTTCTCGTGCTTCATGTAGCCTTTAGCGGTTTCGACCAAGTTAGGAATAAGGTCGTAACGACGGTTCAGTTGTACGTCGATCTGCGCAAAAGCGTTTTTGAAGCGATTTCGTAACGTAACGAGTTTGTTATAAATGGTGATGAAAAACAGCACTAAAGCCGCGATCACCGCCAAGGTGATTATTGTACCCATCGTGAGAGACTCCTTTTTAAATTAGCTCTTTAATCCTAGCAATGAAACTTAATTTTAACTACTTATAGTTTGTAAACAACTGTAAGTTTATGATTATCAACAAGTTATAGCACAGAAAGAGAAAAGCTTAAATTGATTTATGAACGATATCAACGTATTGTCGTAACATCTAAGAATTCCTACTATTTTTAAGCCGAAAATACGCATGAGAACTGACTTTAGCCTTCCAGCATCGCTTAAAGAGCTCGCCGACAAACGCTATGGTGAATGGCGTGACGCTTTAACCTCCGAAGAGTCGTTTGATGAGGATAAAGCGAGGTTAGTATTGGCGTCGAGCGACTACATTTCACGCTGGGCTGTGAAAAAGCCAGAGTGGTTATTGGATGCGATCAATGGTGTGTCTATCGAACAGGGCTTGAGTCAGCTACAAGATACGTTTGATTTAAGCGTGTCTGAGTTTGATATGAAGCAAAAGTTGCGCCTAGAACGTCATTATTGGTCGATTTTAATTGCCGTCAACGACATGTTCCAGCTAGCCGACATTAAAGCCATCACTTTTTATCAATCGACATTGGCCGATATTTTAATCCAGGCGGCTTATCGTTGGGCTGAACACCACCATCATCAACAATATGGTAAGCCGTATGGCGCTAGTGGTGATGTACAGCAGATGTTAATTCTAGCCATGGGTAAGCTCGGTGGCCGTGAATTGAACTTTTCTTCGGATATTGACCTGATTTTTGCCTACCCAGAAGAAGGCGAAACGGATAGGCAGTCGAAACCTGTCGAAAATCAAAAGTTTTTTATCCGTCTCGGCCAAAAGCTGATCAGTTTGTTGTCGGACGTGACCTACGATGGTTTCGTTTACCGAGTCGACATGCGACTAAGGCCTTATGGGCAAAGTGGCGCATTGGTCACAAACTTTAATGCGCTACAAGACTACTACCTTGAGCAAGGGCGAGAGTGGGAACGCTTCGCCATGATTAAGGCCCGTGTTGTGAATGGTAGCGATGAGAATAAAGCTGAACTTGAGCAGATCATTCGGCCATTCAGTTATCGCCGGTACATTGATTTCAGTGTGCTGGAGTCGATTCGACAATTAAAACAAAAAATTGCCAGTGAACTTCTGCGAAAAAATGCTAAGGGAAACATTAAGCTTGGCGAGGGTGGTATTCGTGAGCTGGAGTTTATTGTGCAGTCATTGCAGCTTATTGGGGGCGGTCGTCATCCCGTTTTACAAACCAAAAATTGGTGGCATAGTCTTGATACCTTGCAGGTGAAGGAGTTTATTCCTGCGCAGGAAGCGAAACCTCTTAAGCAGGCTTATGAGTTTTTGAGAAAGCTGGAAAACGCGATACAGATTAGGGATGAGGAACAGACGCAGGAGGTTCCCACGGACACGCTGGAGCAACGGCAAGTCGCAGCGATGCTTGGGCTTGAGGGTTGGGGTGAAGTAGCGGAAAGCTTGAGTGACCATCAGAATCACGTGGCGAATTTCTTTAAAGGTTTATTCCACGACCCGCACGATGAAGATAAAGTTGATGAGGATTGTGAGCGTGTCAGTAAGTGGCTGGAAGGAAGTCTTGACCAAAACGCAGAGACGGCGTTACAGCAAAAGTTGTCGATTTCGCCAGCTATGGTGGCTATGGTTAACCAGTTTCGAGGAGAGTTCTCTGAGCGGAAAATAGGCAGCCGTGGTTTGGTGCGTTTGGATCAATTGCTGCCCCATTTACTGATAGAAGCGGGTGCTCAGCCAGAACCGGAAACCACCCTGCAACGATGTATTGAGTTACTACAAGGGGTAGGTCGTAGAACAGCTTATTTCGAGATGTTAGCTGAAAACTTACCGGTCTTGGAGTACTTGGTGCAACTGGTGTCACGTTCTCGCTGGTTAGCCAAACAAATGTCGATTTATCCATCATTGTTGGATGAGTTGCTATTCCCCAGTAACTTCGGCAAGCAGTTAAGTAAAGCGGATTTAGCCAGCCAGTTACGCCAAGCGTTAATTCGAATTGAGGCGGATGATATTGAAGGTCAACTGGTAGCGCTGGGCGGATTCAAGCAATCAAGCCAGTTCAAAATTGCGGCAGGTGATTTGACCGGCAGGTTTGATATTAGCGCTGTATCACAGCAACTAACCGATCTTGCCGAAGTGATTGTTGAGTATTTACTACAATTTGCGTGGCGTGAAACGGTGTCAAAATTCGGCGTACCCCCTGGTTGTGAAGAAGGATTGGCTTCAGGGTTCTTAGTGCTCGGTTATGGCAAGTTGGGTGGTGATGAACTTGGCTATGGCTCGGACTTGGATTTAGTTTTTTTATATCAAGGTGACAGCCAGTCTGAAACCTCAGGCAAAAACCATTCCGGTGAAAAGACATTAGAGCTCCATCAATTTTATACCCGATTAGCGCAGCGTTTGGTGCATTATCTTGGCACTAGAACACAGCAAGGCATCATGTATGAGGTTGATACTCGATTACGACCATCAGGGCGTGCAGGAATGTTGGTTAGCCATATTGATGCTTTCAAAAAGTACCAACATAACGAAGCTTGGACTTGGGAGCATCAAGCTCTTGTGCGGGCACGGCCGATTGCAGGGGACTATCCGTTACGTGAAGAGTACATGGCTTTACGTTCCGAGATTTTAGCGAAGCCAAGCTCTCCACAGTCTGAGAGCAATGATTTAGCGTCGGATGTGGTGGCAATGCGACAAAAGATGCGTGACAACCTTAACAAGTCAGACAGCAAGCTGTGGGATATTAAGCAAGGCGAAGGCGGGTTAGTTGATATTGAATTTTTGGTCCAGTACTGGGCGCTAAGTCACTCGGCTATTTTGATGGAGCATTTAAGTAATCAAGAGTTGCCTTTTAACAATGTCGACTGGTTGCAGCTACTAGCGAAACATGGACTGATCTCACAAGAAGTACGGGACCAGTTAATAATGAATTATCGTGCTTTCCGTGAAGTTGGAAATCACAGTTCACTACAAAGCCAGCCGCAGTTAATACCAATAGATGAGCTGACTCAGGAGCGGCAGCAGGTGAGCGAATTGTGGCATTCGACTTTTGAGAATGTCGAGGTACAATGAATCTACAAGTGAAAACAGGGAGCTGACGGTGACTGAACAAAACGCACAACCACAAGCTAATGAAGCTAATGAGAAAGTAAAGCAGCAAACTATCGAGGTTACGGCTGATGACTTGCCTTTATGTTGCCCCATGCCTGATGTGACCTTGTGGAGTCAGCATCCTCGTGTGTTTATCCCTATCGAAGACGGTAGAGGTCATTGCCCTTATTGTGGAAATACCTTTATCGTAAAGTCTTAACCTTTCGGTTTTAATAAGAATCACTTTTATATGACACAAGATAATCAAAGACCTTCATGGGTTGTTCTAAAGTTTGGTGGCTCCAGTGTGTCGAGCCTCGATGATTGGAACAACATCGTTCAAATCGTTTCGGATAACCTGCAACAAGGTTTCCGAGTTGCCGTGGTGCACTCTGCTTTTAAAAATGTCACCAATAGACTTGAGCAGTTAGCACAGTTAGCGGCCAAGAGTGAACATCAAGAGTTACTTGCTGAGTTAAAAGATTACCACCAAACAATGGCGAGTCAGCTACAGCTAGAATCTTCGTTATTAACGCCATGGCTGGATTCGTTAGAGACCTCAGCAAAGAAAGTAGCGGAGCATGGAGTCTTAACTTCGAAGCTTAGAGCTGAGTTGGTCGCTTATGGTGAGTTACTATCCTCGACCCTAGGGGCCGCGTTTCTTGAACAGCAGTTAAGCAGCGATAAAAAAACTCAGTGGCTGGATGCGCGCAAACTGTTTGTGTCAGAAGTTGAAGTCAACAGCAACGTTAATGATCAATACCTCAATGCCGTTTGTCACCCACGTCCTGATCACGAGTTGTCACAGCAGTGGGCAGATAGCTACGATGTGGTGTTAACTCAAGGCTTTATCGCCAGTAACGAAGCCGGTGAAACCGTATTGCTTGGCCGAGAAGGCTCGGACACTTCGGCGTCGTATGTGGCGGCGCTGCTAGAAGCGAAAAAACTAGAAATATGGACTGACGTGGCAGGCATGTTCACCACGGATCCAAATAAGTTAAGCGAAGCCAAGAAGCTTGAGCAGATCAGTTACGCCCAAGCTTTTGAAATGGCGGAAGCGGGCGCTAAGGTTTTGCACCCACGATGCTTAAGTACGGTCATGCCGTACCACATTCCTGTTGAAATTAAGAATACGCACCAGCCACTTGAGGCGGGAACTTTGATTAATGGTGACGAAAAAGATTCGCGTTGGGTGAAGTCGATTGCTGTAAAGCAAAAGATTCCTGTGATGACACTGTTGCTAGGTCGTCGTGGTCAACAGCCTGAAACTCTACAAAAAGTATTCACTGTTTTTAATGAATTAGAGCTTGGCTGTGAGCTGTTGGCTTCGACCAAAGAATCACTAGTCATGGCAGTCGAAACCAGCAACAGCATTCATGGTGAAGATATACTGAACGAATTGTCGGTAAAGCTGGCTGAAATGTGTCGCAGTGTTTTATTGTCGCACAGCGCAATCATTACGCTAGTCGGCTGCCAATCGAGCCAAGCCCTGTGGCACTTGCTACAAATCGACGCAGAGCTCCCAGACCAATGGCTACTCCTTAGCCACACTTCAAGCGATCAACACTTATCATTCCTCGTCAGTGATGATGACGCTTTGGATATACTGAAATTACTGCATGGACATTTAATACAATAATAAACTAAAGGGTTTTCTAATGGGGAAAAGTATATTTTTCATATCTACATTGTTTTTATTGTCACAAACAGCAAACTCAACTGAGCTACGTCATGGAGTGACTTTTGAGGCTCCAGATGTGGCAAGCGAATTAAATCCCTGCAAGTTGCCAAGTCCAAGTAGAGGAATGTTGCCAATTACCTTTTATTCTGATGATGAAGGTTTAACGTTAAAGTTTTATCTATTGGACGATAAAGCATTCCCTAGCAATGAAGTGTTAACGTCAAATCTTCAAAAAAAGTTGGAAAAGAGCTATGAGAAGGTAGAGTTAGGCTCAAAAGATTTTAGCGAGTATTTCGATTATGTAGAAACGGGTAGCTTCTCTCCAAGTGGTGCAGGGCTTGCAACATACTTTTCAAAAGAGCGTAATGGTTGGAGGCTGATGCTTGAGGCTGGCTTTATGGGCAAAGAGCATAAGGCGATGATCAATCGTTTTCTCAAAACAGTTGAGTTTCAAGATGCTTTTGGTTCCGTAAGGAGTACTAATCTGGATATGTCTAAATGGTCTGATTCTGCCTCTGGTTTTGTCCCCCATTGTGGTGACAGCGGAAATCCTAAAATTATTTTTAGTCAACCCTTAAAGTACCCCGCTAAGGCCCATTTAAGAGGTTATGAAACCAGTGTTGATGTTGATCTTGATATCGATGAAGAGGGATTTGTAACTGACATAAGGTTTAATGAAGACTCTTGGAAAGATGATTACTTTAAAGAGTCCGTCAACCATTATCTAAAGAACGCACGATTTCAAGTGAAATTGGAGAATGGAAAGCCCGTTATTCAGAAAAGTTTAAAGAATAAATATAATTTTGAGATTCAGGCTTCCAGTAGAACAAGGCGTAGGTAATAGATAAAAAAGGCGCTGAAAAGCGCCTTTTTAAACTATTAACTAATGAAAATTAGTAATAGGGATTTTCACCTGCGGCGTGTTCTGTGACGTCTTTTACGCCTTTGACTTCAGGGACTTTTTCCATCAAGGTTTTTTCGATACCTTCTTTCAGCGTGACGTCGACCATGCCACAGCCTTGGCAACCGCCGCCGAATTGAAGTACCGCGATACCGTCGTCGGTAAACTCAGTTAGAGCGACTTGACCGCCGTGGTTAGCGAGTTCTGGGTTGATCTCAGACTCTAAGTAGTAACGAATACGATCAACTGCCGGTGCGTCGTCATCAACCTTACGCGCTTTGGCGTTGGGTGCTTTTAAGGTTAACTGACCGCCGGTTGCTTCTTTCTGGTAGTCAATTTCGGCTTCTTCTAAGTAAGGCGCGCTGTCTTCATCAACAAACGCTGAGAAACCTTCAAATTTAAGCTCGGTATCGTTATCTTCAACTGCATCGGGTGGGCAGTAAGATACACCACATTCTGCATGAGCTGTGCCAGGGTTGACCACGAATACGCGGATGCCTGTATTTTCATCTTCTTGCCCAGCAAGTAAGCGGCGAAAGTGTTCTTGTGCTGCTTCTGAAACATTAATCATATATAACTAAACCGTTTTGCTATCAGTAAATCTATTCATTTTCCTAGTATACCGTATGTGAGGGCTTGCAGCGATAATTGCAACCGTTAGAATGAAGAAAACGACTAAAAATTGCTGACAATGGCTTCTGTATTAAAAATTAAGATATTTCTATTAGTATTAATAACTTGCGTAACATACTCCCTACAGTCCAAGGGCGACGAGCCGACATTGGATTATTACTTCAATCAATCCATAGAGTATTCCGATGATGTTTTAACGCCAAAAGACATTTTGGGGCACCAAGTGGGCACTTGGCATGTGCGTCCCGATCAGTCTTTATCTTATTTCCAATCCTTGTCTCACCTCTCAGACAAGGTCGCTTTGAAAGAAATTGGCCGCACTCATGAGAACCGCCCATTAATCACGGCTTATATTTCCTCTCCTGAGAATATTGCACGTTTAGACGAGATTAAAGCTGCGCGTAATGATTTAGAGGATTATCAAGGACCTAACTTGGTTTGGCTGGGTTACTCTGTGCACGGTAACGAGGCCAGTGGTGCCAATGCGGCGCTATTGGTGGCTTATCGTTTAGCTGCTTCAAAAGAGCCTTGGGTTCAGAAGTTACTCGACAACACGGTAGTTATGATTGATCCCATGCTGAATCCTGATGGCATGGGGCGCTTTGCGCACTGGGTGAATAGTTATAAGGGCAAACAGTTGGTGAGTGACGCTAACTCAATGGAGCACACTGAAGCTTGGCCACAAGGACGTACCAACCACTACTGGTTCGATCTAAACCGTGACTGGTTACTGCTACAACATCCCGAAAGTCAGGCGAGAGCGAAGCATTTTTATGAATGGCGACCGCATATTGTGGGTGATTTTCATGAAATGAGCACAAATTCGACCTATTTTTTCCAGCCCGGCGTACCAAGTCGTCAGAACCCACTGACCTCAGAAGCAAATTTCGATTTAACGGCGGATATTGCAGAATTCCACGCCAAGGCACTGGATGATTTAGGCGCGGCTTATTACAGCAAAGAAGGCTTCGATGACTTTTATTACGGCAAAGGTTCTACGTTCCCCGACATTAACGGTGGCGTAGGGATTTTATTCGAGCAGGCCAGTTCTCGAGGCCATTTACAAGAGTCGGTCAATGGTGATTTAAGTTTCCCGTACGCCATTCGTAACCAAGTCGCAACCTCATTTTCGACCTTAAAAGCGTCGCTCTCGATGAAGGATAAGCTACAGAGCTATCAACGTGACTTCTTTGCTGGGCGCGGTGAAGCGGCCGCTGATGATTCGGTTAAGGGGGTCATTTTCACTTCTCAAGACAAAGGTCGTCTGCAAGAATTCTTGCGTATTCTTGAGAGTCATCAGGTCGCCGTTCGCCAAGTGGACGACTCAATAAAAGTGAATGGCACTTCCTACTCGGCTGATTCGTCGTATGTGGTGAATTTTAATCAGCAGCAATATGGGCTGATTAAAGCCATGTTCGAGACTCGTAAAAAGTTTAAAGATAATACGTTCTACGATGTGTCAGCATGGACATTGCCATTGGCTTTTAACGTCGAGTTTACTCATCTTGACCGTGGGGACTTGTCTGATGTTAGCTCGAAAGAGCTGCAAGAATTTGGGCAAGGTCGTTGGAACGGTAGCCAGAATCCAGTCGCAGCGATTATTCCGTGGGATAATTTTAATGCGGCTAAAGGGTTGAGCCGTGTGTTGAAAAAAGGTGTTCGCGCTAAAGTGAGCACCAAAAGCTTTAGCCTTAAGGTAGGCAATGATGAGCGAAAGTTTTCCGCTGGCGCCTTGGTTGTTCAACTTCCAGCGAATTCTGAGAAAAAAACCAAAGCCGTTGCAGCGATCAAACGTGCTTTTCTGGAAGCTGGCGTTGATGTCTATGGTGTTGATTCGGGTTTAGCCTTAAACGGTGTTGATTTGGGCAGTCCGAGCATTGAACCCATTGCTATGCCGCGACCTTTATTATTGATTGGTGGCGAAGTGTCGCCGTATGAAGCGGGTGAAATGTGGCATTTATTGGATACACGAGTTGAAGTGCCACTTTCCATGCAGCATGCAAACCATGTTGATTTCACAAAAATCGATCGCTATAGCCA
This sequence comes from Kangiella geojedonensis, assembly GCF_000981765.1. Taxonomy (GTDB): domain Bacteria; phylum Pseudomonadota; class Gammaproteobacteria; order Enterobacterales; family Kangiellaceae; genus Kangiella; species Kangiella geojedonensis. The sequence goes on from NZ_CP010975.1 coordinate 458,163, forward strand.
TTTAATTTTAGTTAATGGTTTTTATGCCGACTTAAAACCTGAGGAGCATCAGTCTTTAATCGAATGGATCTCTGAAGGGGGAACTTTAGTGGTCACGCGCACTGCAGCTGAGTGGGCTATTCGTAACCAGTTAGTGGACTTCCAAGTTGAAGTAGAAGAGCAGCCAAAGCCAGAAGGACATGACTTTAGCCACCGTGATGACGTGATTGCTAAGGGTATTATTGGCGGAGCCATCTATCAAGCTGACTTAGATAATAGCCACCCACTGGCGTATGGCTTGACCAAAGATACGATAGCGTTTACCAAGGCCGGTACACAGGTGTTGAAACCAGCGACTCAAGACTTTGTCACGGTAGCGACCTATACCGACACGCCTTTGGCTGCAGGTTATACCTCCGAAGAAAACGTGAATCGCATAAAAAATACGCCAGCTGTCTTGGCTCAGCGCCTAGAACGTGGCAGTATCATAGTGTTTAACGACAATCCAGTTTTTCGGGGCTATTGGCTTGGTTCGGCGCGTTTGATGGTCAATAGTTTGTTTTTCAGCAGAGTCTTTTAATCATCGACTTTTGCAACATCATGAATGCTAAGAAAATATAAAGGGAATCGCTCATGCGACGTGTACTTCAGTCTATTTTTATTGCGCTAGTTTGCCTTGCCTGCGTGAGCGTCAATGCGGCTAGCTGGTCAGAAATTCGAAATCAATCGAGTCGTGTTAACGGTTTTGTGCCGTATCAGGTCAGCAACAGCCAAGGAAAAATTTGGCTGGAGGTCAGTGAGTTTGAGCAGCCCTTTATCATGTTTACCGGTCTGCCCTACGGCATCGGTTCCAATGATATAGGCCTTGACCGTGGTCAAATGGGACAAAGTCGATTGGTGCAGTTTGAAAAGTATGGCGATAAGATTTTTCTTAAGCAGTTAAACACTAGATATCGTGCTGACACGGATAATCAAGCGGAACGATCGTCGGTAGAGCAGGCTTTCGCTAGCTCAGTGCTTTATGGCTTTAAAGTTGAAGCGCGATCGGGTAAACGTCATTTAATTGATATGACGCCATTTCTTCTACAAGATTTGCATGGTGTCGGGCAGCGTTTGCAGGCGACTAATCAAGGCTCCTATGGGGTTGATACATCTCGCTCAGCTTTAGTGACTCAGGACAGCAAAAACTTCCCTAGAAATACGGTGTTCGAGGCGATTCTGACGTTCAAAGGCTCGAACCCTGGTGAGTATGTTCGTCAAGTGACGCCTTCGCCAGATGCGATTACTGTGCAACAACAGGTTCAATTTGTGGCGTTACCGGATGACGGTTACCAACCTCGTCAATTTCACCCTAAGAGCGGTTTCTTTGAATTGACCTATGCTGATTATGCAACACCAATCACGGAGAGTTTAGAGAAAAAACTGATTTACCGTCACCGTATTACGCGTGATAAAGACGGCAACATCGAACCCATAACTTATTACCTCGACCCTGGAGCGCCAGAGCCCGTTCGAACCGCTTTATTGGACGGTGCAAAGTGGTGGGGGGATGCCTTTGCGGCTGCCGGCTTAGAAGGTGCCTATGAGGTTAAGATGTTGCCAGAAGACGCTGATCCTTTAGACGTTCGTTATAACGTCATTCAATGGGTTCATCGCGCGACTCGTGGCTGGTCTTATGGCATGGTGATGGCTGACCCTCGGACAGGTGAGATCCTTAAAGGGCATGTGACCTTAGGTTCATTACGTGTTCGTCAGGACTTGTTGATAGCTAACGCACTGACCGGCTCTGCGACCAATGGTGAAAAACAGCAAAAAGCATTAGACATGGCGTTAGCGCGTATTCGCCAATTGTCAGCTCATGAAGTCGGGCATACGTTAGGCATTGCTCATAACTTCTCAGCTAGCGTCAATAATCGCGCATCAGTAATGGATTACCCTCACCCACTAGTAACCTTGAATAACGGTGATATTTCTTTAGCGAATGCTTACGCTGAGGGTATTGGTCGTTGGGACATCGAAACGGTTCGTTACGGTTATGCTGAATTTGAAGAAGGCAAAGAAGAAGAGGCGCTACGTCAAATCGTGCGCGACGCCAGCTCAAAAGGCTTGTTCTTTATTTCCGACGCCGATGCTCGTCCGCAAGGCGGCTCGCAAGCTGAGGCGCACCTTTGGGACAATGGCGCTGACCCTGCGCAAGAACTTAGTCGTGTACTCCAAGTTCGTCAACAAGCGTTGCAGAACTTTGGGCATGCTAACCTGAAAGACGGGCAGCCCTATTCGGAATTGGCCGAGACTTTAGTGCCGCTGTATTTATTCCATCGCTATCAAGTTGAAGCCGCGGTTAAACTGCTGGGCGGTGTGCATTTTGAGTACAGCGTAAAAGGCGATAGCTATAAACCGGTACGTCCTGTGTCAAAAGAACAACAGGATGCGGCGCTAGAAATGCTGCTATCGACGCTTACTGTAGAGCAGTTACAGTTACCGGATCACATCTTGAGCATGATTCCACCAAAGGCTTACGGTTATTACAAGAACCGTGAAAGCTTTCCGAGCCAAACGGGTTCTAGTTTAGACCCTGTGGCTATGGCTGATGTGGCGGCGCAACATACCTTGAAATTGATGTTGAACCCAGAACGATTGGCTCGTTTACTACAGCAAAAAGCTCAAGCCACAGAACAGTTAGGTCTGGAAGAGATGCTCAGTGAGTTATTAGTGGCGACGTTGCGTAGCAATGAAAGTCAGGGGTTAGGGGCATTAATTCAGCAACGCGTGGATTACCTGACGGTAAAGCACATCTTAATGGCGGCTTCTAACCCGAAGGCTTCACCCGAAGTACGTGCTCACCTACATAATGAAATTGGTAAACTGGGTGCCTGGTTAGTCACTCAAGCTAAGCGCAACCCTGTGCGTTACTTGTGGCTTAAGTCCTTGGTGGATAAGTATCAAGCAGGTGACTTTGAAGTTGATTACGTTAAACCGTTAGAGATACCGCCAGGCTCTCCTATTGGTCAGTAATTCTGAGTCGTACATTGAGTCGTAAAAAAAGAAGCCGCGTAAAGCGGCTTTTTAAATGACGCTATCTGTTCGAATAAGCTTTAGAAAGCGTCAGGAGAGAAAAAGCTGATCTTGAGAGTGGGGAGTCGGATAACACTAAGGGGGTATGTGTCAGGGGAACTTAATATCCGAACCTCTCAAGACCAGGAAACACTCAATACTTCATGTCGCTTACCAACCTAAAACTGAACCAAGGATGATACCTACTGCTAGCGGCTCCCAATAACGGTGGTGACAATATCTTGTATGGATATGGTGTCTTGGGAACGGGTGGTAATAACCACCGTAGTAATACCAATCCTGACCTAAGTAATAAACATTCACCGGATAGGTTCTTGGGTGATAATGTTTATAACGGTAGTGCTTATAACGTGGACGGTGGTGATTACGGTAGCGATCATGGCTACGATAATGACGTCTATCATGTGATGCATGACGACGATCGTTGTCACGATAGCGATACTCTTTTCTATCATCGCGACGAGCATCTCTGCGGTCGTGACGGCTGCTGTGGCGGTCAGCATCGGCGCGTCGATCAAACCCACGATTACTTTCATGCTGTCGGTTACCGCGATGGCTGTTGCCGCCTTGTCTATTGCCACGGTCATGAGCATTGCCTGAGCTGTAACTGGACCCTCTATCTGCCTTTGGGCCTTTATGTTCTTTGGCCTCACCGACTTGTGAGAATCCCAGTAACAGGGATGCAGTTATTGCTGATATGATGACTTTATTCATGGCTAACTCCTCGAAAAACACTATAATACGGTTACGAGTGAGTGGGGTGATTTGTTATGATGACCTTGCTCATTCGTTATCAGCTACTATATAAAATGTAAACTGAATTATTACTGAACATAATTTATACACTGAATAAGGACCTACCTTTGGATATTCGAGCCTGTACTATTGATGATTTAGAGCTGTTAGTGCCAGCGTTTGATCAATATCGCCAATTTTACCGTCAGGAATCACAAGTCGAGCAAGTTCGTGAATTCCTTAAGTCTTTGATTGAAGAAGAAAAATCGAAAATTTTCTTGTCTTTTGAAGGCGATGAGCTGACGGGCTTTATTCAGTTGTATCCGTCGTTTTCGAGTATCGGTTTAGGACCAATTTGGGTGCTAAATGACTTCTTTATCTTCGGAGGTTCAGATCGTCGTCAAATTGCAAAAGGGTTATTGGATGCAGCAAAAATGCTGTGTGAAGCCAGTAAAGCGGTTCGTGTAGAAGTGACCACTCGAAAAGAAAATCACCGTCTACACAAGATTTACCGCGATTATGGCTTTGAAAAGGATTACAAGTACGACTATTACTTCCTGCGCTTATCAAAAGATGAGCCTGCTTCAACCATGCTGAAATAGACTGCTAAACTGCCGTTTATTGAATTCACGGGGTAACTTGGTTATAGTTGCTCCTTGCGCTGATTTGTTCCGCTTGCGGGCGCACTCTTTTAGCAACAGTTAAAAGAGAAAATACTGCTAAAGAGAGCCTCTCAACGAGTCATTTCTGTCCGCAAGCCTGAATCACAACCCTATTCAACTAGGTAAGTATGGTATGACAGAAAAGACAATTTCTACTGATGATAAGACTTCGGCTAACCCTAATATTCGTGAGAGTCCTTTAAGCGAAGGCACTTCGTTGGTGGCTCCGAGTTTTATTCCACTGATCCCGATGTTGGTCTTTTTTGTCCTGTTTTTAGGTACCGGTATTTATTACAGCATGACCGGCGTACAAGATGCTTTTTATCAGTTGCCAGCTCCAATCGCGATTTTACCAGCAATAGCGCTATCGATAGTGTTGGCCAAGGACTCCATTGAGCGAAGTATTAAACATCTTCTGGCTGGAATGGGTGATAGCAATATCATTGCGATGTGTTTGATCTACCTACTTGCTGGCGCCTTTGGCGCTTTAACCACACAAATCGGTGCCGTATCTGCGGTAGTGAATCTTTGCTTAGACTTAATCCCTGCGTCTTTTATTTTGCCTGGATTGTTTTTAATTGCAGCTGTGGTGTCTTTTTCTATGGGCACGTCGATGGGGACACTTGCTGCTTTGGCGCCTATCGGTGTTGGGTTAACGGAAAGTCTCCAAGTTTCACCAGCGTTAGTGGCTGGGATTTTGCTCAGCGGTGCAATGTTCGGTGATAACTTGTCTGTGATTTCTGATACCACCATTGCTGCCATTCGGACCCAAGGCGCGACAGCGACGGACAAGTTAAAGCAAAATGCTCGCTGGGCGATTCCAGCGGCGGTGGTAACGGTGGTGTTATACAGTATTTTTGCCGGAGAGGGCGAAGCTGTCACTATCGGTAGTTATGAATGGTACAACTTAATTCCGTATGCCTTTATTCTGGGGTTGGCTTTACTCGGCTGGAACGTTTTTGTCATTCTGGCCGTTGGTATTGTGGTAGCGATCCTCATTGGCTTAATGGGGGGTGGTTTTAGCGAAGAAGCGGGCGTTGCGGTAACCATGTATCAAGGCTTCAGCAGCATGCAGGAGATTTTCTTGCTATCGATGCTAGTCGGTGGACTTGGAGGCTTAATTAAAGCTCAAGGCGGTTTACAGTGGTTAGTGCAACAAATCAGTCGTTTGTTTAGCGTTACTAAATCTCAGTTACGAGCTAAGCTTGCGATTTTAAGCACCACGGCGGTGACCAACCTTGCGATAGCGAATAATACAGTGAGTATTGTTTTAACCGGAGACGTCACCCACGAGCTGGCAAAGAAGAGCAAGGTACTACCAAAGCAAAGCGCTAGTTTAGTGGATATAGGCGCTTGTAGTATTCAAGGCGTACTGCCTTATGGTGCTCAGTGTCTTTTATTGGGTGCGAGCTTTTCCATCTCTCCGCTAGCGCCAGGGCAATATGCGTGGTATTTACCGATTTTATTGATTATTGCATTAGTCGGCACGGTGAAAACAAGAACTATTGAGGTTGACGATACCGCTGAGGTTAAGACGTCAGAAGCTTAATCGAACTGAATGCGGCTCCAGTGGCGACGTTGCCACAACCACACAAAAGCCCCAGTCTGGAGTACGCGGTACACCGAGTAAGCAATCCAAATGATAGTGAGGCTTTTACCTAGGTAAGGGCCTAAATACCAAGCTACCGGTAAAAACAGTATCCACTGAGATATGATGGAAACATACAGAGTTGATTTAGTGGAACCGGCGCCATTAAGAGCGTTTAGGAAGACCAGCCCGACGGCATCAATCACAATAATTAAAGCCGACAACTTAAAGGGCCAATGAGCAAGCCTTAATGCTTCGGGCTCTTTTAGGAAGATACCCATGATGGGATCGGTAAAAATATAAAAGATAACGCCTAAGCCAATCGCAAAAATAATTGCCATTTTGGCGACGTCCCACCCCCAAACATAAGCATTTTGAGGATCTTTGCGCCCTAATGATTGACCGACCAAGGTTGCAGCGCCGATACCTAAAGCGATGCAGGGCAAAATCCCAACCAGCATAACGTTAGTTATAGCGTTGACTGCCGCTAGTTGATGGGTGCCAACCTTGCCGATAATCCAGAATAACGCCGTGAAGCCACCAGCAAAGAAAAGTTGCTGTAGGGCAGACGGGATGGAGATTTTCAAAATACTACGAATCGTTGGCCAACGCGCGAGCTGTGCTAGGTAACCGTATTGCTTGGTGTGCTTGCTGGCTAGGTAGTGATAATACAGGGTACCTAATGCTACTGAAACGGTGGTGCCGATGCCTGCGCCAAGCGTTCCCAATTCTGGCATACCGAAGTGCCCAAATATCAGCGCATAATTGAGGATGATATTGATGGTGTGCATGATCAGTAGAGTGCGTAAATAATATTGTGTTTGACTGATCGCACTCCAATAACTGCGGAAACTAAAGTTTAATCCGACCGCGACAATACCGACAAATCGAGCCTGCAAGTAAGGAATGCCTTCTTTGAGCAACTCAGGGTCGTCATTCAGCAGGTGCAGAATTTTGGGGGCAAGAAAGAATAAAGCAATACTGGTTGGTAGCGCGAGTAAGGTAATAATCGCTAAAGCGGCATTCATCGGGTAGGCTGCTTCTTCGCTTCTGCCTTGCCCCATACGGCGCGACACCATCGCCTGAACACCAGCGGCAAAGCCCGTAAAAAAAGCGACGGCCATAAAATTAATAAAGCCAGAGATGCCGATGGCTGCAATCGCTGCGCTACCTTGTGTGCCAACCATGGCTGCGTCAACAAGGTTCAGGATATTTTGAGAGACCATGCCACCAACAATAGGCAAGGATATTTCTAGGACCTGACGGGAGCGATCTTTATTTAGCAAATTGCGCGCCTGATGAGTATGACAATAATTGCCCGCATTGTATCAGGTCTTGCGGCTCCATGTCCGTTTAAAAGCCGAATTAGCTGACCTCTTGTGGCAAATGCCAATCGATGGGTTTTTTACCATCATCTACCAGTAATTCATTGGCTTTGGCGAAGTGGTTGCAGCCAAAAAAACCACGATGTGCGGACAGCGGGGAAGGGTGTGGTGCGGTTAATACGTAGTGACGACTACGGTCGATAGCTTGTCCTTTTTTCTTGGCGTGACTTCCCCAAAGCATGAATACGATATTATTGCCGTGTGTATTCAGTGCTTCTATGACGGTATCGGTGAAGCGCTCCCAGCCAATTTTAGCGTGCGAGTGCGCCTTACCTTGCTCGACCGTCAAAACGGTGTTGAGGAGTAAAACTCCTTGCTCGGCCCAGCTTTGTAAATAACCGTGCTGTGGGATTTCGAAATTGGGGATAGAGTTACGCAGCTCTTTGTACATATTGGCGAGAGACGGCGGGGGCTTTATCCCGGGTAATACTGAAAAGCATAAGCCATGCGCTTGGTTTGGGCCATGGTAAGGATCTTGGCCTAGTATCACTACTTTGACTTGGTCAAACTCAGTGGCTTTAAAAGCGTTAAATACCTGCTCTTTCTTCGGATAAATAGCCTTTCCAGATGCACGCTCTCCGGCGACAAAATTCATAATTTCCAGAAAGTACTTTTTTTGCTTCTCCTGACTAAGGAGATCGCTCCAAGCGGTCATACCTCCCCCTTTGACACCAGTTTTAATCCAACAATGCCGCTGACAATAAGCAAAAGACAAAGAATGCGCAATATATCTTTGGATTCGTTAAATAAAAACATGCCCATAATGGCTACGCCAACGGCTCCGATGCCGGTCCAGACAGCATAAGCCGTCCCCACGGGGATGGTTTTCATGGCAATGGATAACAGCCAGAAGCTGATGCCCATGGCGATAACAGTCAAAACAGTTGGTAGAGGCTTACTGAAACCTTCGGTGTACTTTAAGCCGATAGCCCAAGCACATTCAAACAATCCTGCGACAAACAGATAAACCCAAGCCACGATAAGCTCCAGTGCTAATTGAATAAGTTAAATGAATAGTATCGAACTAGTTTAGCACTGGGGATAGTAAAGGTTAACGCTAGTGGATTAAAAGTTGCCCAATAAGTCCTAGCAAGAAACCGGCAACGGCCCCCATCGGTGGGCCCCAGTGTTTTTCCAGCTTGGCCTGTGGCGCAATATCTTGGAACGTTAGGTAAAGAATACCGCCTGCCGCGAATACCATGATAGCGCCAACGGCGTTAGGGAAAGCCGCCAGCCAAAAGTAACCTGCCAAACCAGCGATAGGGCCGAGAAAAGCCATGGCTAAAAAGGCGAGAATGATAACACTGGGTTTAAAAGCTTTTGCCGCATTCATTTCGCGGAATGCATTGAATCCCTCTGGAAGGTTTTGCAGAGCAATCAACCCTGCTAGCAATATGCCAGCGGAGCCACCTTCTGCAAACGCTGCGCCCAAGGCTAAAGCTTCGGGAATAAAGTCTGATAACATGGCAGCGAGTTGACTGGCAGGGCTTTTTAAATAATCCAGTAATCGATCTAAAGCCATGAAGGCTAAACCACCCAAAGCGAAATAAATTGCCGTTTCGGTGATTGATAGTTTTGCGCTTCCTTCAGGGATGAGCACCAAAGCAATAGCGGATAGCAGGGCGCCACCGCCGAAGGCAATAATACTATGGCGTAATTCTTGCTCTAACCATTGTGGATGGAGGTGTTCAATACGAGCAAGTAAAGCGCCAAGTGGCATGGATAAGCCGGCGCCAAGCGTTAATACAACGATAAGTAACCACTCGCTCATGCTAAAACTCCCTAGTTATTGAGTTTCCACTGACCGTCGTCTTTTTGAAACACAAGTTCTCGACGAGAAGACGGCACGATAAACCTGAGCTTTGTTTGATCTTCTGAAACGATCGGTGTTGTTCGTTTGGCTTCTTTTAAGTAGAGAAGCAGGGCCTGTGCTTTATCATCAGAAAAGTCACGGGTGCTAATGTTTTGGTTGGGCGGAATAATGGCGTATTCCTGCAATACTTTATCCTTATTCCCTGACTCTATAATGGCAATCATTTGGTCTAAGGTTTGCTGGATTTCTTCTTCGGGGGTTGCTTTTTGGCACCCGAGAAGTAACACAGTAAGCGCAAGAAGTAGTAGGCAAAGACGCCATGGTATAAGGTTCATAAGTGATGACTCATAATAAGTGGTGACTTAAATAAGGTGACTCTAATTAAGAACACTCAAGCAACATGTTGCTTTAATAGTAGCGATATTCTTTTGCTTGTCAAAAGCTCAGGTCTTTGCGAGACACCAAACATCAACCTGTTTGACACCATTCTGTAAACATAACTTAGCCGCTTCGCTAACCGTAGAGCCGGTGGTGACGACATCATCAACCAAGGCAATATGTCGAGGCAGAGGTTTCTGTAGGCGAAATGCATTGTTGAGGTTTTTACGGCGCTGCTTTTCGCTCAAGCCTATCTGGTGGGGCGTATCTTTGACCCGAGCCAGTGCATTATTGTGCGGAATACTCAGGGCGTTGGCTAGATGTTTGGTGACAAGCTCGGATTGGTTAAAGCCTCGCTCGCTTAAGCGTTTAGGGTGAAGAGGGATGGCCACCAAAGCATCAGGGTAAGGAGCATTGTCGTAAGAGAGCCTAACGCGTCGCTCTAGAACGTGACTTAAGCTACGCGCAAAGTGGAGTTGTTTATTAAATTTGAGCTCACTTAATGCTTTGTCGACGGGGAATTTGTAACGTGTGGCTGTTATAACTCTTTGAAAAACAGGAGGATTTTTCAAGCATTGCCCGCAACTGCTGTCTACATCAGGTTGTGATTGCGCTGTTTGAGAACTATTTATAGGGCTGGCACAAGTGTTACAGGACCGACCCATAGGCTCTACAGCCGATAGGCAGGGATCGCATATTCCAATCTCACTTCGTGCGAGTCCACAGAAAGAACAGTGACTATAAGCTAGTGACTTTTCAGCAACACGGCGGAGGTTATCGAAGAAACTCATTGTAAACCTAAATTCCCTATTCTTGGTTGACAGTGTACTCTTGGGAAGTAAACTTGCACGCATATTCCTAATTTCTTTATGCCAAGCGTGCAAAAAACATACTATAAGGGTAAATAAAACAATGAGCAATTTAGATTATTTAAATAGTGGCAAGGTTCGCAATGATTGGAGCTTGGCTGAGATAGAAGCTATCTATAATCAACCATTTAACGACTTATTGTTCGCTGCTCAATTAATCCATCGTCAGAATTTTAACCCGAATGAAGTACAAACCAGCACGTTATTAAGTATTAAAACCGGTGCTTGCCCTGAAGACTGTGCTTATTGTCCACAATCAGGTCACTACAATACGGGGCTATCTAAAGAAAAGCTGATGGCGGTGCAGAAAGTCATCGAGAAAGCGCAGCAGGCTAAGAAAAATGGCGCCACACGTTTTTGTATGGGCGCCGCCTGGCGTTCACCGCGTGAAAAAGATTTAGACGTTGTGATTGAGATGGTTCGCCAGGTTAAAGACTTGGGGCTTGAGACTTGTGTGACTCTTGGCATGCTAACGGATGAGCAGGCGGGCAAGTTGGCGGAAGCGGGCTTGGACTACTACAACCACAACCTTGATACGTCACCGGAATACTACGAGCAAATCATTACGACTCGTAGCTATGAGCATCGTCTCGACACGCTGCAAAATGTGCGTGACGCAGGAATTAATGTATGTAGCGGCGGCATCATTGGTATGGGCGAAAAAATCAATGATCGCTATGGCTTAATTAAGCAACTAGCTAACATGCCTGAACACCCACAAAGTGTACCGATTAATATGTTGGTTGCGGTTCCAGGCACACCACTTGGCGAAGTAGAGAAATTAGACGAGTTTGATTTTATTCGCATGATCGCAACTGCTCGTATTGTTATGCCAAAGTCTTACGTCCGTTTATCGGCGGGTCGTGAGGATATGAATGAGCAAACTCAAGCTTTATGTTATTTCGCCGGTGCTAACTCCATTTTCTATGGCGAAAAACTACTGACCACAGCTAACCCAGAAGCTGAAGCCGATTCTATTTTGTTTAAGCGCCTAGGCATTCAGCCAGAACAGCGTCACCACTCTAAAGAACAGATTGAAGAGGAAGCTGCAGAGATCGTCGCAAAGGGCGTTACAAAAGCGGCTGAAGAAGCAACTGCTAGCAAAAAACCGTTGTTTTATGATGCGACCGAAGTGAACTAGTTACCGAGCATAAGCTCAAAACGACTCACTGAATTAACCGCTAGGATACCTATGTGGAACAAGCTCGAAACTCGTCTTAAACAACGGCAGGCGCAGGATATGATGCGCCATCGTTTGACCTTAGAGAGTGGCCAAGACACAGAGGTCAGTATTGCTGGAGAGCATTTTGTTAACTTCAGCAGTAATGATTATCTGGGATTGGCAAGTCACCCCACGTTAAGTGAAGCAACACAGAAAGCAATACACCGTTATGGCTTAGGTAGTGGCGCTTCACACTTAGTGGTCGGGCATAGTGAAGAGCATCACCGTCTTGAAGAAGAGTTGGCTGAATTTTTAGGCGTTGAGCGAGCGCTTCTTTTTTCGTCGGGCTTTATGGCTAATTATGGTGTACTAACCAGCCTTTTCGATCGCAAAGACTTATTGATCCAAGATAAGTTAAATCATGCATCCTTGATTGACGGTGGGCGTTCAAGTGAAGCGAAAATGCTTCGTTATGCGCATAACGACATGAGTGCATTAGAACGTCAGTTAAAACACCAAGTCGACACTAAGCTCATCGTAACCGACGGCGTTTTTAGTATGGATGGGGACTTGGCGCCGTTACCAGAGATGCTGGAATTATCAGAACAGTATAAAGCCAAGCTCATGGTTGATGATGCTCATGGCTTTGGAGTCTTGGGAGCGTCCGGTAAAGGCACTTTAGAGCATTTTGAGCTTGAGCAGTCACGAGCTGATATTTACATGGCGACCTTTGGCAAGGCGCTTGGTGGTTATGGTGCTTTTGTAGCGGGCAAAAGTTTACTGATTGAAAGTTTGGTGCAGTTTGCTCGAAGTTATATCTATACTACGGCAATGCCGCCAGCAGTGGCTGCGGCGAATCGAGCTGGCCTAAAGTTGGTCCAATCGGAACCAGAGCGCCGGCAACAATTACAAAACAATATTGATTATTTTAAACAGTTAGCGGCTGACAAAAACTTGCCCTTAATGGAGTCGGATACCGCGATTCAACCGATACTGCTAGGCTCAAATGAGCGAGCGGTAGCGATAAGCCAAGGATTACGAAGTAAGGGCTTATTGGTCGTTGCGATTAGACCGCCAACTGTGCCAGAAAATAGTGCTCGTCTTAGGGTTACCCTAACCGCTAATCACAAACGACAGCATATTGAACAATTGATTGAAGCTATTGCAGAGCTACAGGTAAAGCATTAGAACCATGAGTAAATTAAAACCCTACATTGAAACCGTTGGGCAAGGTCCTGACTTAGTGTTGCTCCATGGTTGGGGGCTACACTCAGGTATTTGGGAGTTGATCACGGAGCAATTATCCCAGCATTTCACCTTGCACCTCATCGATCTTCCTGGTTTTGGTCGTTCGCCATTGCCAGGTGGTGACTATTCCATTGAGTTGTTGACTGACCAAGTACTTAAGGTGACGCCGGAAAAAGCTCACTACCTTGGCTGGTCAATGGGGGGGCTGGTTGCAACTAATATTGCCATATCTCACCCTCAGAGAGTCGAGTCGCTAATTACGGTGTCGAGCTCTCCTCGATTTGTTCAAGCTGACGACTGGCAACATGCCATGAAGCCAAACATTATGGATAGTTTTTGTCGTTATCTCGAAGAAGATTATCAAGGCACGATTATTCGTTTCTTAGCGATTCAGGCTATCGGCAGTGAAACGCAAAAAGAAGATATCCGTCGATTGCGTGACACCGTCTTTATTCACGGTATGCCGGCATCAAGAGCTTTGAGAGAAGGTTTAAATTTATTGAATGATGTTGATTTGCGCGAACAAATGAACGCTATCTCGGTACCATTTTTACGACTTTATGGTCGATTGGACTCGTTGGTTCCAGCAAAAGCAGCAGAAGAGGTTGGGCAGCTAGTGCCTCACTCAGAGCATCACGTTTTTCCCAAAGCGAGCCATGCTCCTTTCTTATCCCATACCGATCAATTTGTTGAGAAAGTTAGAGAGTTTTTAGTCGCATGAGTCATCTGAGTTCACAAGACGTAGCGCGTTCTTTTAGTCAGGCAGCTAAGACTTATGATGCAGCTGCATTCTTTCAGCGGATTGCTGGTGAGCGACTGTTTGAGCGATTGGATTATTTTAAGCTTGAGCCTAAGCATATTGTTGACCTAGGTTGTGGTACAGGTGTTTTTACTCGCGAATTATCGGCGCGTTACTCGCAAGCGAAAGTGACAGGGGTTGATATTGCCGAGGGGATGATCGCTTGGTGTAAACAGCAATCACAATCTGAAGAATATGTTTGCTCAGATGCGGTTTCATTACCTTTTGAAGATAATTCGGTTGATCTTATCTTTTCGAATTTGTCGATTCAATGGGTCGAAGATCTAGAAAAATTATTTGTTGAATTGAACCGTGTCTTAAAGCCAGAAGGATTGCTACTGTTTACTACCTTAGGCCCTGACACCTTAAAAGAATTAAAACAGAGTTTTGCTGCAGTTGATCAGTATCATCACGTTAACGATTTTATTGATATGCATCATGTTGGCGATGCCATGCTACAAGCCAAAATGCTAGATCCGGTTGTTGACGCTGAGCCGGTAGTGATCAGTTATGATAAAGCCACTGAGCTGATGCGGGATTTAAAAGATATTGGCGCGCATAATATTGACCGTCGCCGTAATTCGGGGTTAATGAGCCCTAAAAAATTACGCGCTGTCGAAAAAGCTTACCAACAATTTGCACTCGATGATGGCCAATTGCCCGCAACTTATGAGTTAGTTTATGGCCATGCTTTTGGTTCAGAGCAAAAACAAGTGACCAGTTATCATGAGTATATTGTTGAATTAGCGGAAGGGAAGCGAGAAGTTTAATAAATGCACTTTGCCCCTATTAATACTATTGATATAGAGTAATTATGAAATTGAAGACATTAATTATTATAGTTACATTACTAATGACTGCCGCGCAATCAAAGCAAGAAGTTAATCGTTACATTGCACCTTTAGTTAACGAGGTTGTGGTGGTTGTGCCCGAAGAAGGAACGGTAATCAATGGCCCTTATGGGGACGAAGTAGAGTTTTGTGATAGTAAATCAAATTACTTTTGTGTAGAACACCCAGTTTTTTGGCTTGCAATACCAAAAGATATCCAAACATTACAAATAGAAGATGGCTGGGAACATTCAGGCTCAGAGTATAAAATATTAGAAATATTCGAAAACTCGAAGTTCAAGAAATTTGAGTCTAAAGAATTATATATAATAAAAGGGAGTAATGCGGATAACGGTGAAGTATATTTTGCTTATACAGTCGAGCAAGGTGTGATTTATAGAGAAGCTAATAAGTCACTTCCTTTGGGAACACTAATTCTTGATGGAGAGTATGGGTTCGGTGCCATAAAACAAGACTAGTAAACGTAGCTTGATGGAGCGTGAGCTACTCAGGATTGTTTGGCTTGATTATGTAGGGTTTGAGCAGGCACTAGGAATAACATTATTTAAAGAATTACGATTTCTTTTTGTTTTCAAACTTAACGACTTTTTCTTCGAGTTCTTGTTCTTTTGCTTTTAAAATATCTTTAACATTTTTCATTTGAGCGTCATGCAAAAAGTCGCGCAGAGTTTCAAATTCAGTACGGTAGAAGTCGCGTTCATCGCGTAAATTGTCAGTATTCTTGCTTAGAGTTTGATTGGCTAAAATAAGGCGCTTGTGGCTCTTTTTGATGTGTTCATAGTCTGCCATATAGTTAGACTTGAAGTTATTGATTTCGTCTTGAGCTTCTTGACGAACGTTTTTTAATTTTTCGTTGTGCGACTCTTTAAGCTCATCCATTTGAGCTTCTAGTTCGCGCTTGGTGTCTGAAATAGATTGTAAGGCGCCCATATAATTTTTATGGGCCTCTTCGTAGCTGGAGAGTGTGTTCTCGTATTTTGTGTTGAGTTGACGATGCTCTTGAATGAGCGTGGTGTTTCTTTCAGAAAGACTGGTTAGTGATTCTTGAAGCTTTTTATAATCGGATTCAATGTCTTCAATTTTTTGCTTTTTCTTGGCAATATTTTGAGTGTTTTCTTTATTAACTTGTTTGAGTTCTTCATTTTTAGACTCAAGCTGACGAACTAGGGCATGCTTGAGCGTTGCTGTAACAACAGCGCCAAGCAACAAGACCAGCGCTAGGATGCCTAGAACTAGTATGATAGTGTTGTCGCCTAAAAAGTTATCCATAAATGTGTATCAGTTTATATGGTTGTACATGGATTTTGAGAACCCTAGAAGTCCATAGTATATAGCAATCATACTCGATTAATTGTGCGAGGTATAACAAATTGAGTAACGTTAAACGTAAATTCTTCGTGGCAGGGACCGACACTGAGATCGGTAAAACCTTCATTTCAACGGCTTTGATTAGGGCTTTTGTAGCGAATAACCTTTCCACAGTAGGGTTAAAGCCCATTGCTTCTGGCGCAGAGCCTGTACAGGGTGTATTGAAAAATGATGATGCTTTGCAGTTACAGCAAGCATCAAATATGTCTTTCAGTTATAGCGAAATCAACCCGCTTTGCTTTGAACCAGCTATTGCACCGCATATTGCAGCAGATTTGGCCGGACAGACATTGAATGTTGAAGAGCTTGCTAATCGAGTTGTGATGCCGGATGACGCCGATATTATTTTAGTTGAAGGTGCTGGAGGCTGGCTTACGCCGTTAAATCAGAAGGAAACTTATGCTGATTGGGTTGAGCAAGAGCAGTTGGATGTCATTCTTGTGGTTGGTATGAAGTTAGGCTGCCTCAATCATGCCATGTTGAGTATTCGTGATATCCAAAGTCGTGGCCTGACCGTTAAGGGCTGGGTGGCAAACTTTGCTCAGGGGAAAATGAACATGGCAGAAGATAATGTACAGTGGTTAAAGCAGAATATTACTGCGCCTTGCCTTGGAGTAGTACCTTTTCAAGATACTGCAGATTCAAACTCGCAAGACGCAGATGGGTCTTTATCAGACAATGTTGCGGAATTATTGGATGTGAGTACTTTGCTCTGAGGCTACGCACTGGTTGCGAATACAACTGACGTTAGGCTTCGGCGTAACTTGGCATGTGCCCATCATTTGATTGTCTTTGTTGTATTGTCTGCGCATGTCGGCGTATTGCTGTCCCATCTTTTCTAATGCATCAACATCGCTATTGCTTTTAGAGTAGGGCATGTAGGCTTCTGGCCCGCCACATGGCTTATTACCAATGGGTAGTAAGCCACAGTCTGCGCTGGTAGAACAACCTTCTGTGCTGGCAGCTTGCTGGATTTGTGCGTACAAATCTTGTGGTGATGCGTTGTTGCTACTGTCGCTATTAGCTTGTGAGCACGATTGAGTTAAACTCATGAGTACAGCCATAGCGCCGAGTAATAAATATTTGTTTAACTTCATCATTCGATCCTTGTATAGTTTAAGGCACACTTTAAGTCAAAGTATAAGTCTATAATTCTATTAGGTTTTTATTCATCCTAATAGCTCACAAATCACAAAGAGTGTAAAAATTCCTATGAAGCCCGGAAAAACTGGTATTACAAGAATTATTCATGCTTGCCACTACTCATGGCTGGGCTTGAAAGCTGCGTGGAAGCATGAGGCTGCTTTTCGTCAGGAATTGCTTTTGGCGATTGTTTTGTTGCCATTGAGTTTTATTGTCGGTCAGTCAGCAAGTCAAATTGCCTTAATGATCCTGTCGGTATTCTTGGTGCTGTTAATAGAACTGATCAATTCGGCTTTAGAAGCTGTGGTCGACCGATTTGGCGGTGAACATCATCAATTGTCCGGCAGAGCAAAGGATATCGGCTCTGCGGCAGTTGCGGTAGCAATCTTAAACCTATTGCTTGTCTGGGGCGTCATCTTAGTCAGTAATTACTTCTAGCTTAGCTTGCGACGAGCTGATGAATAAAGCTTTGTGCGGCTTGCGCTGCTAACTTCCAGCTTTGCTCAGTGGTTACTTCTGACCGTTTTAAAGTTTCCAGGCTGTGATTACCATCTTGTAGCCACTGCACTTTAAGTTTAGGGCTTAATTGATACTGAGCCACTTCTTCTGGCTTGCCAAAAGTGTCGCGCGTTCCTTGGAGAATCAGGCTGGGCGTTTCCAGCTCAGCCAAGTGCTCAGTTCGAGTTTTTTCAGGTTTGCCGGGCGGATGGAAAGGGTAACCCATTGCCACGACGCCACTGACATTTGCTTCATCAGCAATCATGGTAGCAACACGGCCTCCCATCGACTTGCCTCCAATCACAATAGGTCCACTGCTTATGGAGTTAATCTGCTGATGAAAGGCATCGATTAATGTAGGCATGCGATCAGGTGGTGACTTTTTGCCCGTTTTCTGACGACGTACCATGTAAGGGAAGTCAAAAGTAACCACTTCAATAATGTCATCGCTAATGTGGCGTTTCATAAACTGCATGAACTCAGACTGTGAATCTGCTCCAGCACCATGGGCTAAAATGAATGTTACGGCCTGCTTGTTCATAGTCTATGTCCAGTCATTGGTAAAAGTCGCTGTTATTCGTGATCGGTTTTGATAAACTAGCTCACACTATAAGTTTATTATTAAAAATCGATGTCGATAGCCCAGCCTTTAAAGTTTCAAAGACCTTTCCTTAAGTGGGCTGGTGGCAAGTTTAGATTATTACCTAAGATTCTGCATCATTTGCCTCAAGGAAAAAAGCTGATTGAGCCGTTTGTCGGTTCTGGCGTGGTATTTTTGAATGCTGACTATGATCGTTACTTGCTCGCTGACATCAACCCCGATCTCATTAACCTTTTCCGTGATCTAAAGCGTGGTAAGACGAGCTTTATTCATTATTGCGCGAACTACTTTACTGAGGCCAATAACAAAGAAAAGCGTTTTTATGAACTTCGTGAATACTTTAATCAATTAGAAGCTGGAAAAGAACGCTCCGCTTTATTCTTATATTTTAACCGTCATGGCTATAATGGACTTTGTCGATATAATCGTTCTGGTGGCTTTAATGTGCCCTTTGGGCGCTACAAAAGACCCTATTTTCCAGGCCATGAACTGGAAGTTTTTGCCGCAAAAGCACAAAAGGCAGAGTTCCGTTGCCAAAACTTTCGACAATCATTTAACGCCTCGAGAAATGGTGATGTGATTTATTGCGATCCACCGTATCTTCCGCAAAGCCTTACCGCCAATTTTACTGACTATACAAAGCAAGGCTTTAGCTATGACCAGCAGGCGGAGCTAGGCTTTTTAGCGGAACGAGCACAAGGGAAAGGCGTATTTACTGCGATATCCAATCACGACACGCTAGTCGCACGAGAGATATATCATAGAGCTTCAACAGTCCTACACTTTGACGTGCAACGATTTATCTCTTGCGATGGCAATAATCGCTCAAAAGCCAAGGAGCTACTAGCCCTTTATAAGAGCTAGCCAGCGCCAGCGCTCTCTAAAGCTGAGTTAACGAAATAGAGAATCGTTAAAATAAATACCACAACAAAGATAATTCCGCCGACAATAAACTGTACCGCGCTACCTTTTTCAAAGTCTTTTTCTCGCTGCTGCTCTGTTTGAACGCCAAACATCGCGCCTAAAACACTTTGTACGGTCGACCAAAAGCCAGTACCTTGAGGTTTTTCTTCGGTGGCTTGTTCGATGTTACCAGTGGCTTTTTTAGATTCAGTAGAGGATTCCAATGAGGACTCATTGGTTTTTGGGGTATCCTGGTTCATTGTTTGACACTTATCATACTTTAGAAAGGGTTAATATAACTCAACCCTCTCTAAAAATTAAGACTTTTCAAACAACTCCAAGAATTGGATGAAGTGCAAGCTTGGCATGGTATGTGATTCCGTTAACCACGAATACCAACTTGCTGACTTTTTAACAGAGTTAGTGTTGCCTAGCTGAGCAGAAGCCGGTTCCAGTAGCTCTGGCTCAATTGAGGTAATGATGTGCAGTTCGTCACTGTTATAACCAACATGGCTACTATCAGAGCAAATTTGAGCTTTAGCGAAAGCACTAGAACCACCCATGATGCTCAATGCAACACCAGCTGTGATAAATAGTTGTTTTATGCTTTTTTTGATCAACATGGTTAACTCCTCACCATATTTTTCGCGCCTATACATATCCCCCATTTAGGATATCTCCTGAATATACGACAAAATGTCATTGTAGATCAAGGATTTGATGTGTTTTTTTGTTTGTTCTCAGCCAAAGATAATTTCAAATTGTCAATCAATTCAAAGGCTTGGCTTAAATTAAGTCGTGGGTCGACTAAGCTGGTGTAGGCTTTACCCAGTTCTTGGTGCTCAACAGCGTAACTACTGCCGACGCACTCCATAACGGCCTCGCCAGTCATTTCGAGGTGAACAGCGCCTAAGTGGGAATTGTGTTGCTGGTGAATATCAAAAGCTTGCTGCAATTCTGACTGAATATGTTGGAAGTCACGTGTTTTATATTCATTCGCGCCTACCTGAGTATTGCCATGCATCGGGTCGCAGCTCCACAAAACGTTAATATCAGCAGCTTGAATGGCTTGAATCATTGCTGGTAGTTTTTGCGCGATATGTTGATGGCCAAATCGTTGTATCAAGGTGAGACGGCCTGGCTCGTTTTCAGGGTTAATCCATTGGCATAGTTCGACGAGATCTTTAGGCTCAACAGTTGGACCAACTTTAATTGCTATTGGATTAGCGATACCGCGTAAATATTCTAAATGAGCGCTATCGTTTTGTACTGTCCTCATGCCAACCCATGGGAAGTGAGTTGATAGGTTATACCAGCGACCATTATTGGCTTGGCGAGTCAGTGCTTGCTCGTAATGCAGGTGAAGCGCTTCGTGGCTGGTATAAAACTCCGTTAAGTTTTTGTGGGCAGTTTGCTTACCGTTAAATTGATGGAACAGATTCAGCGCGTCACGAAAGTTACGCAAGCTTTGGTGTAATTGCTTGTGACGGGATAAATCTTTGAGTGAGGAAACTTCTTGTTCGAGATTGAACAGCTCGTCTAACTCGCCCTCCAATAAAGAGCGAATATAGTTCAGGGTCAGCGAGGCATAACTATAGCCTTCAAGCATGCGTGCCGGATCTGGGTTACGAGCGGATTCAGTAAAGTGTACATGATTAACCAAGTCACCGCGGTAGCTGGTGAGCGTGGTGTCACCTTGAGTTTCAGTAAGCGCAGAACGGGGCTTTGCATACTGACCTGCAATACGGCCGATGCGGGTGATTGGTTGTTGCGTTTTTTGGCTTACCAATAAGCTTAAGCTAAGTAAGCTGCGAACTTTCTGTGAAATAGCATCAGCATTACAGTCGGAAAATGATTCTGCGCAGTCGCCACCCTGAACGATAAAGCGTTGTCCGGACTGGGCTTCAGCAATACGAGCTTTTAACGCATCTACCTCTGATGAGGATACCAACGGTGGTAGTTGGCACAGCTTCTCCACCACTTGCTGTAACGCTTGTGGATCACCGTATTTTATCTGTTGACTGACGGGCTTAGTCTTCCAACTATCAGGAGTCCAGCCGTCAGCAGTACGCTGTGCCATGCTAAATCTATTTAATGACTTCAATAAAGCCATTCTATCCCATAAGATAGAGGCGGGCAAAAAAGTTCGCTGTGAACAGCTCAGCATGAGCAAGGGTGGACGGAGCCGAGATGAACAACCATGAGAACAACTAAAACGATTTAATCGTTTAGATGAGAGAAAAAAATTAAGAAAAGTTGAGATGACGCTAATCAAGACAAAACGCAGCGAAACAGCGGAGCTTATTGGTTGATAAGTGAGCAGGTTGAGCGGTGTTTTAACGAAGAGTAGCGGAAATATCAACTTTTCAGGAACTTAATTATGGCGAAAGTAAAAACAACCTATGTCTGCCAAGAATGTGGCTCTGAAACACCACAATGGGCAGGTCAATGTGGCCAATGTAAAGCTTGGAACTCGATGGTCGAGCAGGCTAACGTTAAGCAATCTAAGGGTGAGAAAAGTTCTCGCTTTACGGGTTACGCTGGCGAGCAAAGTAAAGTGGTGCAAATGGACAAGGTGGATTTGTCGGAAGTGCCACGTATGGGGTCGGGCATGTCCGAGCTGGATCGTGTGCTAGGCGGTGGTTTAGTGCCGGGGTCTGTGGTGTTGATGGGCGGAGATCCTGGAATTGGTAAGTCAACCATCCTGCTACAAAGTTTATGTGGGATAAGTAAAGATATGCCTGTGCTGTACGTGACAGGGGAGGAGTCAATGCAGCAGGTCACGATGCGAGCGCAGCGTCTAGGGCTTGAAACGGGCGACTTTTCTTTATTAACAGAAACCCAAGTCGAACAAATTACCACGCAAGCATTGATGCAAAAACCGAAAGTGATGGTAGTGGATTCGATCCAGACGATTTACACCGAAATGCTACAATCAGCGCCTGGCGGTGTGGCACAGGTTCGTGAAAGTGCTGCACAATTAGTTCGGTTCGCGAAGCAAACGGGAACCACGCTGTTTGTTGTCGGCCACGTGACAAAAGACGGCGCATTAGCTGGACCACGTGTACTTGAGCATATGGTGGATGCAGTATTGTATTTTGAAGGAGAGCGAGACGGTCGCTTGCGTTTGCTTCGAGCAGTGAAAAACCGCTTTGGTGCAGTCAATGAGTTAGGGGTTTTTGCCATGACTGACGAGGGTTTGAAGCAAGTCAAAAACCCCTCTGCAATTTTTCTATCAAAATATACTGACCCCGTTGCGGGTAGCGCGATTGTATCGACGTGGGAAGGAACTCGCCCCATGTTGGTCGAGATTCAGGCGTTAGTGGATACCTCACACGCACCTCAACCAAAACGGGTTGCGGTTGGTTTGGATCACCAAAGAATAGCTATGTTGTTAGCGGTGCTCAACCGCCATGGTGGTGTCGCGACCTTTGATCAAGACGTTTTCGCCAACGTGGTCGGTGGGGTTCGAGTGATGGAAACCAGCTCAGATTTGGCATTAATCGCGGCGATTATTTCGAGCTTACGGAATCGTCCACTGGAAGAGCATCTAGTGATTTTCGGTGAAGTGGGCTTGGCGGGAGAAGTGCGTCCTGTGCCAAATGGCCAAGAGCGTTTAAAGGAAGCTGAGAAACATGGTTTTAAGAAAGCCATTGTGCCGAAAGGCAACCTTCCATCAAAACCGATCAACGGTTTGGAGATACATGGCGTCAGCCGCTTACAGGAAATGATTAACTTACTGTGATAAGTTGTAAAAAGTGAAAAGCAGGTGTTTACATAAGCTAACCGGCAGGATGATTTAAAGTCACAATGACTGATACATTGAGCAAAAACTGGAATAATCGATTGAAGTCGCTCAGTAAAGTGCTGAAGGCTAAGTACTGGTTTCCGCATTGGATTATGGCGGCGTTGTTTGTTTTGGGAGGTATCTGGCTATTTCAGACGGATTTAGGCGACCATTGGATACCCTATCTGAAACAACTTTTCACGGGCCAAGTCGAGTTGTCCGCTAAAAATGTTCCTCCTTTAGTCGTCGGCGGTGGAATGATTTTAATGTCATTCGGATTATTACTGCATTCCAGAGTTGCTTGGTCAATGTCGCTGTTTTTGGCGAGCTTAGCTTTGGTCAGTATCATTTGGTCTGATCGCAGTATCTGGCAGCTGATTTATTTTGTCTTTCTTATTGTGTCCTTGTCGTTATTTCGACAGTCGTTTTATAAGTCCAGCGTCGCTGCAAACTCTATTTTTGCTTTAACCTCAATGGTGATGTTGCTGCTGTATTCCGTGATCGGAAGTTTTTATCTCGGTAAAGAATTTGACCCTCATATCGATGATTGGGTAACAGCTTTTTATTATTCTATCGTCACCATGACGACGGTGGGCTATGGCGATATTAACCCTATTTCTGTAGAGGCTAAGTTGTTTACCATATCGGTTATTATTTTAGGTGTGGCTGTTTTCGCAACATCGTTAACCGCGGTGATCGCACCTATGGTACGAACAAGCCTAGCGAAAATGATGGTTCATAAAGGAAATTCTATGAAAAGAGACAATCATTACATTGTTATTGGTAACAGCTCATTAGCAATTAATACATGCAAAGAGCTCAAAAACCGTGGCAATCATGTCACAAGAGTTGTCCAGCCTCATGTTGATAAAGATAGTGTTTCTGGTGATGATGTGGTGTTTGGAGAGCCTAGTGAAATCGATATCTTAGAAGAGTGCGGCTTGAAAAGTGCAAAAGGTGTTATCTCGCTATTAGATGATGACTCTGAAAATGCCTTCGTCATCTTAGCCGTTAGAGAAGTGACCCATGATGTTAAAACGGTTACCGCTGTGAATGATGCGCATAATCTTAAGCGTGTGAAGTTGGTTCAACCTGATATCATTATAGCGCCTCAGATCCTAGGTGGTGAGTTAGTAGCAATGCATCTAGAGGGTGAAGAGGTATCTTCTGACTTTTTGATGGAACGATTATTCCAACATTAATCCTGAGGAACTTTGCATGATAGAAATAGACTGGGCGGTGGTTCTTAATCATTTAATCACGATGATGGTTGCTTATGTATTAGCATTTCCAATCGCGTGGAATCGTGAAAGTGAAACGAAGAGTGCAGGTATTCGTACCTTTCCGTTGGTGAGTATTGCTTCGTGTGGGTTTGTATTGATTGCGATGGATATATTTAGCGAGCCTAGTGCCCAAGCAAGAATATTGGAAGGCGTGGTCACGGGCATTGGCTTTATTGGTGGTGGTGCTATTCTAAAGAATGGTAGCAGTGTTACCGGATTAGCGACAGCTGCTAGCTTATGGGGGACCGCTGCTATTGGTATTGCGGTCGGAACACACCGTTTAGAAATTGCTTTACTACTAAGCATTGTTACTTTTATCACGCTTCAGGTTATGGCTAAGGTGAAAAGCAAAGTTCCTGAAAACGAAGAGCGATGCGATAACGATACTTAAGATATGGTATGAATACTGATAAAAACAGGGTCTTTAAACCCGAAAAACTTTTTGCACCTCGTAATTTTAAGTGCCCACAAATCAAACCGAATCAATACTTAGAAATAGGTACGGGGAAGGGGATGCATGCGATGCAATTCGCTCAAGAAAACCCTGACAAAAATCTAATAGCTATTGAGCGTACTCGAGTTAAGTTTGATGTGTTTGCGGCTAGAACTGCGGAGTTGGAACTGAACAATTTATTACCAGTCCATGCTGACGCTATTCCGTGGGTTGTGCACGGCATTGCGCCGTCGTCGTTAGACGGTATCTTTTTGCTCTACCCAAACCCGGAGCCGAAAAATGCGAGCCAACGATGGCTCAACATGCCTTTCTTTGAGTTTCTATTATCACGCCTAAAGCCGTTGTCTCCATTAGTGTTGGCCACGAATATTCAGGAGTATGCTGATGAGGCTGAAGAGCAAGCAAAACAGCTATGGGGTTTAAACGTTGAGAGAGTTAATGTCCCGCAAGACAGCGCTAGAACCCACTTTGAAGTAAAGTATTTAGCACGGGGCGAAACTTGCCATCAGCTTAATATGGTCAAGCCTAAAGAGTACAGGACTCACTTTGACGACTGGGTGGCTCCCAACAATACGCAGTCCTAGGGTGGACTCGACAGCAATCAGCAATAAAGCGATGATAATTCTTGGTTGAATCGCAATAAAAGCTATTCGCTTTTGTCCTATGGGCAAAGACCGAGTGAGTTACTCAGAATCTTGAGTATTACGTTCCCATAATGCTTGGGATTCTTGATGAATGGTTTCTGGATCGTTGTTGTACAGAGTCAGAATTGAGCGAAGTTGTAGCATACTGTCGATATCAATTTCTTGGCATTCGACGCCATAGTCTTCACCGTTATGATAAACAATCTTTGCCATCATATGGATTGGCGGGGTGAGTTCATCAAAAATGAGTTGAAGCTTGATTGGATTTTCTTTTTTAAGTGAGGAAGCAGTCTGCAGGTGCGCGCCATTAAGGGAAATATCAGCTACTTTAGCAATATACTTCTCTCCGTCTTGCTCAATTAATGCTTTGGCAGTGACGGGCACTCGGGTAAATTGTCTGCGCTCAGTGTTAATAGCACAATTCCTTTGTGACTCAATGGGTAACTTAAGATTATCAAAGGAAGAAGGGGTTGTCGACGGTAAATACTTGATTTTAAAGACCAGCTCACGCGGCTAGCATGAGCCAGTCTTTATTTACAGAAGGGTTACGGCTTAGTGATCTTGCGATATTTAATACGGTGTGGCTGATCGGCTTCGGCGCCTAGGCGACGCTTACGATCGGCTTCGTATTCTTGATAGTTACCTTCGAACCAAACCGTTTCACTATCGCCTTCAAACGCTAGGATGTGCGTCGCGATACGGTCTAAGAACCAACGGTCGTGCGAGATAACCACGGCACAGCCTGGGAAAGCTAACAATGCATCTTCAAGCGCACGTAAAGTTTCTACATCTAAGTCGTTGGTCGGCTCATCCAGTAATAGGACGTTGCCGCCACTTTTGAGTAGCTTCGCCAAGTGAACACGGTTACGTTCACCGCCCGACAAGTTGCCGATAAGCTTTTGCTGGTCTGAACCTTTAAAGTTAAAACGACCCACATAAGCGCGCGATGGTGTTTCGTAGGTTCCGACAGTGATGATGTCCAAACCATCAGAGATTTCTTCCCACACCGTCTTGCTGTCGTCTAGCGAGTCACGATTTTGATCGACGTAAGCTAAATCAACCGTTTCACCTATTAGTAATTCACCTGAGTCAGGCTGCTCTTGCCCCGTCATCATTTTGAACATGGTCGACTTACCCGCGCCGTTAGGACCAATCACACCAACGATACCACCCTGTGGTAGGTTGAAGTTGAGGTCGTTATACAGCAGCTTGTCACCAAACGTCTTAGTTAAGCCTTTAGCAGTGATGACTTGAGTGCCTAGACGTGGACCTGGTGGGATATACAGCTCACGAGTTTCGTTACGTTGCTGGAACTCTTTGCTCGATAACTCTTCGAAGCGCGACATACGAGCTTTTGATTTGGCTTGTCGACCTTTGGAATTCGAGCGTACCCACTCCAACTCTTCTTTCATGGTCTTTTGACGTGAAGCTTCTTGCTTTTCTTCAATTTCTAAACGCTTAGATTTTTGCTCTAACCACGAAGAATAGTTACCTTCCCACGGAATACCTTCACCGCGGTCCAGCTCTAGAATCCAGCCCGCCGCATTATCTAAGAAATAACGGTCGTGGGTAATAGCAACAACCGTACCATTATAATCCACTAAGAAGCGCTCTAACCATGCGACTGACTCTGCGTCCAAGTGGTTGGTCGGCTCGTCCAGAAGTAACATGTCAGGATGTTCCAGCAGTAAACGACAAATGGCGACACGGCGGCGCTCACCACCTGATAAGTGCTCAACTTTTGCATCCCAAACTGGTAGGCGTAATGCATCTGCCGCACGCTCAAGCGTATTCTCAAGATTATGGCCGTCTGCTGCCTGAATAATCGCTTCTAATTCGCCTTGACGTTTGGCTAGTGCATCGAAGTCTGCGTTTTCGTCGGCGTAGGCGGCGTAGACTTGATCCAACTCAGTAAGCGCTTCTTTTACGTGAGTCACTGATTCTTCGACGATTTCACGAACGGTTTTACTTTCGTCGAGCTGGGGTTCCTGTGGCAAATAGCCAATCTTAATGCCAGGCTGTGGACGGGCTTCGCCATCATGATCTTGGTCAATGCCAGCCATGATGCGTAATAAGGTCGATTTACCTGCACCGTTTAGACCCAAAACACCAATTTTGGCACCAGGGAAGAAAGATAGTGAAATATCCTTTAAGATAGTTTTGTTCGGGGGGACAATCTTGCTCACCCGATTCATGGTATAGATATATTGAGCCATTAAGATTTTAACCAATAAACAATGTTGTGGGCATTTTACATGGCCTGTTCAGCTTAGGCTACACCAAGTTATGCATATCGAGGAGAAGTCATGAAACACGGTTATTTACTGGTAATGGGGTTGGTTTTAGCCAGTTTTGCAGGGCAAGGAAGGGCTTGCGTTCATCCTAATGATATTTATTACTGGGCTGATATGCGTGACGCGCAGCATTATCAGTTTGATGAAGCCTTAAACTGCGATGATTTACCGCTAGAAACCCTAGAGACCACGCTAGTGTCGTTGGGCAGAATCGGTGGTGAAGAAACCGTAGGCAAAATCACGCCATACTTGCAGCACGATAACTCTCAGATTCGTTATGCAGCTGCCTTTGCCTTGGAAGTTGCCAAAGTCCCTAGTGCTGGCAGTGCAATTGTTAAAGCCTTAAACACCGAACAAGATCCGGATGTTCAGTATCGCTTGGCCTTATCGCTGGGCAATATGGCATATGTTCCTCCTAGTAAAGCTGACCCAGGCGCACAACAAGTGTTAACGCAGATAATCAACCACGATGATTCTACACAAAAGATCCGTGGCGCGATTCATGGCTTAATGATCTTAGCGACCTTCTACAGAGATCAAATCAAGAGCTTTGACCATGAGGGTGCAGCCCTTGATATTCAGCGAATACTGACGTTTCTTAGAAACCAGGAGACACAACTAGAGACGAGTTACCTGCTAGCTCGTACGTCGCTACTGGATAGTGACAATCTGCCTGAGTTTTTAGAAGCGTTGCCTGACTTAGCGCCTACAGCAAAAGCGAATCTTATTCGTGCCTTAGCTACAACCAAGCAACGTCAAATACTACCGACATTAATACAGCACCTAGATAGTGAACATATTGGCGTGCGAGTTAATGCGATTCGAAGTTTAGCGAACTTCCCTAGTAATCCTGTGGCATCTGCTACCGTATTGCAGGCGCTGGCTTACGACGATGTGATTAGCCAAGTGACGGCGCTAAAAACCATTAAAAAGGATTGGTTACAAAGTTCTGAGTTGCTTGAAAACGTTAAAGCTAAACTACAGCACAGCAATAGTTGGATTCAGTCAGAAGCTATGCAAGCCCTAATTCGTGCTGACAAAGGCTCTGAAAAACTGGCCGAACAATGGCTAGAAAGCAAAGACCCGAACCACCAGCGTGCGTCGATAGCGTATTTTGTACAACAAAAACAAACTGAGCGACTTAAAGCGTTGGCAAAGAGTGAGCAGGCAATTATAGCTAACGGTGCCAAGAAGGCGTTAACCCCAGAGCCTGAAACGGCCAATGAGGCCAGCAAAACCGACGATGCACTACCCCAGCTTCCTGCTATTGTTGAGTTGGAAACCACTAAGGGCATCATTACGATTGAACTGTTTGCTGATACCCCATACACATCGGCTAACTTTATTGAGCTCATCGATAACGGTTTTTATAACGACACTTACTTTCACCGTGTCATTCCAAACTTTGTTGTCCAAGGCGGCAGTAAGGTTGGAGACGGTACCGGAAATGTGGACTATAGTATCCGAGAAGAACTCTCTTACCGTTCACACCTACCGGGCACCGTAGGAATGGCGACCCTAGGTAAAGACACGGGTGGTGCGCAATTCTTTATTAACACAGCCCCAAACATACACCTCGATAGTAATTACACCATTTTCGGTAAAGTTATTGATGGTATGGGCGTTGCCATTAAGCTTGAGCAGAACGATAAAGTGATTAAAGCCAAAACCTTAACCCGTAAATAGACGCCAGTTATAAAAACATCTCCATCACGATGTCGCAGCGATGATAGTCGACTCGCGACTCGTGATTGATGAACTCTTTAAAGCCTAGGCTTTGATAGAGCTTCATGGCCGGTTTCAGCTTTCGGTTTGATTCTAGGAAGAGCCGTTTACAGCCACGATTTTTGGCTTCTTCAATAATCGCTAAAGCTAGTTGTTTACCGACTCCAGTGCCCTGACTGCCTTCTAAAACCCCCATTTTCGATAGTTCGTACTCGTCGTCTGCCCATTTTTTTAGGGCGCAGGCGGCAATAATCTGACCATTTTTGGTATTTTGTGCGAAGAGAATTTGCCCACCCGTATCGATGAGGTATTTCTTAGGATCGTTGAGAACGCGCTGATCTTCTTCTTCAACTTCAAAATACTTCTCTATCCACGCTTGGTTGATAACTTTAAAGTCCTCAGCTAACTCTGGCGTAAAAGGAATGATGTCGATAGTGGGTTTGGTCATAGTTATGGATCTCGAAATATCAAACGGCTATGCTAAGATGCAGTCAGTAAATCATAATTAAAGAGAACAAAGAATGGAACTGTTTACGATAGAAAACCTATTCACGCTGGGTATGTTAATTGTGCTTCAAGCGGTTTTAGGCTTCGATAACTTGCTTTACATCTCCCTAGAGTCAAAACGTGCACCACTAGAGCAGCAGAAAAAAGTTCGTTGGTTCGGTATCGGCTTAGCCGTAATCCTGCGTATCGTTTTATTGTTCTTACTGGTGAAGTTACTGGACTATGTCAAAGACACCCTGTTTACCATTAACTGGGAAGGGGTGGTGACTGGAACCTTTAATCTCGAAAGCATTATTGTCTTATTTGGTGGTGTTTTTATTATGTACACCGCGGTTAAAGAAATTTGGCACATGATGGCGCTGGAAGTTGGCGACGGCAAGGAGCGTAAACCTCAGTCTGCGGGCAAGGTTATCTTCCTTATCGTGCTCATGAACTTGGTCTTCTCATTCGACTCGATCTTAAGCGCCATGGCGTTAACCGATAACTTCTGGATTATGGCCATTGCGATTATCTTAAGTGGTATTGCCATGATTTGGTTGGCGGATACCGTATCAGCGTTCTTGCAAAAGAACCGTATGTTTGAAGTATTAGGCTTATTCATCTTATTGGTAGTGGGCATTATGCTACTCGCTGACGGTGGCCATAAATCTGAGTTACACTTCTTTGGTTACCCGATTGAGCCAATGAACAAAGCGACCTTCTACTTTGTGATTGCTGTGATGGTATTGAGCGACATTGTTCAATCCAAGTACCAAAAGAACCTGATGAAGAAAAAAGAAGCCGCGGCGAAAGCTGAGCAAGAAGCTCAAGAAGATATTCTGTAGTTAGCGGTGGACTAATACAGTTTAATGATTAAAGTCGTAATCGTTATATTATCGGCACTAGTTTGCTTTAGTTGTTCTGAACTAAAGCAAACTCAGAACCTGGATATTGAGGCGATCATTGAGCAACCCTCTGAATACAATGATGCAACGCTTAATATAAAAGGCCAGTTTTTCACACGAGAAGACGGCAGTAGCATTTTATATCAAGGTGACGGCGTCGATTATTTGGATGTTGTGTTTGACTCAAAAGAAGCTGCAAAGCAAATACAGGGTCAAGGCTATAATGACCAATGCGTTATCGCTTCAGGCGTGTTTATGAGGTATGGCAATGACTTTATAGGAGCTGGGAAGCTGGCAGGAGACTATGGTTTATTCAAAGTGTCAGACATCAGACCTTGTTAAGTAAGTATCAATAATAAAAAGCCCGCTTAGTAGCGGGCTTTTTATTGCAATGATTTAAAATCAAAGCATCGGCTTTAGGTATTTACCGGTGTAGCTGCCTTTTTCTTTAGCGACGTCTTCTGGCGTTCCGGTGGCGATAATTTGTCCACCTTTACTACCACCTTCTGGACCTAAATCGACAATCCAGTCGGCTGTTTTAATGACGTCTAGGTTATGTTCGATGACGACCACGGTGTTACCATGATCACGTAGGCGATGCAGAACTTTGAGTAACTGGTTAACGTCGTGGAAATGCAAACCTGTGGTTGGTTCGTCGAGGATGTACAGGGTTTGGCCTGTGTCGCGTTTTGATAGTTCGCGAGAAAGTTTAACACGCTGTGCTTCACCGCCGGAAAGAGTCGTCGCGGCTTGGCCGAGTTTGATGTACGACAGACCAACATCCATTAGGGTTTGCAGTTTACGCGCAACTGCTGGAATGGCGTCGAAGAACTCACGTGCGTCTTCGACAGTCAGCTCCAAAACTTCATGAATGTTTTTGCCTTTGTATAAGACTTCTAAGGTTTCACGGTTGTAGCGTTTGCCTTTACACACATCACAAGCAACATACACATCGGGCAAGAAGTGCATCTCGACTTTAATCACGCCATCGCCTTGGCAGGCTTCGCAGCGTCCACCTTTGACGTTAAAACTGAAACGGCCAGGTTTATAACCACGAGCGCGTGACTCTTGGGTGCCTGAGAAGAGTTCACGAATCGGTGTAAAGATACCCGTGTAAGTCGCAGGGTTAGAGCGTGGCGTACGACCAATTGGACTTTGGTCAATATCGACGACTTTATCGATATGGTCTAGGCCATCAATCGAGTCGTATGCTTTCGGCTGTAGACTCGATTTATTGATTTTTCGGGCGACGATAGGGTAGAGCGTGTCGTTGATCAGGGTTGATTTACCCGAACCTGACACCCCGGTAATACAAGTTAATAAGCCTACCGGTAAGTCAAGGCTGACTTGGTTTAAGTTGTTGCCGGTCGCGCCTTTGAGCGAGATAAATTTCTTACTATCTGCTTTTGTCCGCTCTTTGGGAACTTCAATTTTTAACTCACCCGTTAAATATTGAGCGGTTAATGAATCTTTTTTCTTTAGGATATCATCGAGTTGACCCGCTGCCACGACTTCACCGCCGTGAACACCCGCTCCAGGGCCAATATCGACCACATAGTCTGCGGCTCTAATGGCGTCTTCATCGTGCTCAACCACGATCACTGTATTGCCTAAGTCTCGCAGATGAACCAATGTTTTTAGCAGTCGATCATTATCGCGCTGGTGTAAACCAATCGATGGTTCATCCAGAATGTACATCACGCCTACAAGCCCTGCACCAATCTGGCTGGCGAGGCGAATACGTTGGGCTTCACCGCCTGAAAGCGTGTCGGCACTTCGCTCAAGCGTTAAATAGTCGAGGCCAACATTGACCAAGAAACCTAAACGCTCACAGATTTCTTTTAAAACTTTTGAGGCAATTGCCCCACGCTGACCCGGTAAGTCCAGTTTATTAAAGTAGCTATAGCTATCTTCAATTGACCAGCGGGTAATGTCCGGCAAGGAAGTGCCTTCGATAAAGACGTTACGCGAGCTTTCGTTTAAGCGAGTGGCGTTACAGCTCGAGCAACTTTGCGTGGTCATGTACTTCTGCAATTCTTCACGAACCGCGCTCGATTCCGTTTCGTGATAACGACGCTGCATGTTCGGGATAATACCTTCGAAACGGTGCTTGCGTTGATAGTTATCACCGCGATCGTTGCTGTACTCGAAGTTAATTTGGGTCGTGCCGCTGCCGTGTAAAATAACCTTCTGGGTTTTCTTATCGAGACTGCTCCATGGCGCTTCGATGTCGAACTTATAGTGCTTAGCCAAGGACTGTAGCATGTGGAAGTAATACACATTGCGACGATCCCAGCCACGGATCGCTCCGCCCGCTAACGAAATATCTTCGTTGGTGATGATTTTGTCAGGATCAAAGAATTGATCAACGCCCAAGCCATCACAGGTCGGGCAAGCGCCCGCAGGGTTGTTGAAAGAGAAAATACGCGGCTCAAGTTCTTGAATCGAATGACCACAATTTGGGCAAGCGTATTTCGCCGAGAAGACCATTTCATCGGAGTCATCGCCTGAATTATCCATCGCCGCCACGCGAGCGATACCATCCGAAAGCTCAAGTGCGGTTTCGAATGATTCTGCTAAACGCTGTTGCAAATCTGGCTTGACTTTAAAGCGGTCAACGATGACTTCAATAGTGTGCTTTTTGCGCAGTTCCAGTGTTGGCGGGCTGGCTAATTCATGGACTTCGCCATTGATGCGAGCACGCACAAAGCCTTTGGCTTGGAGCTCTTGCATCAGTTGAATATGCTCGCCCTTACGGTTTTGAACCACTGGCGCCAATAACATCAGCTTTTCGCCTGCTTCACGCTCCAGGACCAAATCCACCATCTGGCTGATGGTTTGCGCTTGAAGCGGTAGTTGGTGCTCTGGACAGTGTGGCGTCCCCACACGAGCAAACAATAGTCTCAGGTAATCATAAATTTCTGTGATGGTACCGACGGTTGATCGAGGGTTGTGTGAGGTTGATTTCTGCTCGATCGATATCGCTGGCGATAATCCCTCAATGTGCTCGACATCAGGTTTTTCCATCAAAGACAGAAACTGGCGTGCATAAGCAGAAAGAGACTCAACGTAACGACGCTGACCTTCGGCATACAGGGTATCAAAGGCAAGTGAAGACTTACCTGAGCCAGAAAGACCGGTGATCACTATCAGCTTGTCACGTGGAAGGGTTATATCAATGTTCTTGAGGTTGTGGGTTTTTGCACCGCGGACGTCTATGGTATCCATCAAGCTCCTACTGCTTTACATTCAGTTGTTGTCGCATTTCGTTGTTTATACTGCGTATGATATGAGTATCACAGCTGTTAAACCTATTGTGCGCTGTCGGGCGTGAAATAAATATCAGCACACGCTGATAAGCCCTAATGATAAAAGAAAATAAATTTGGTCTTTACGCCATAAAATGCGAGAATCACAAACCGTTAACTATAGCGTGAAATGAGGCCTTGCGAAAAGCCTTTTAGAGATTATTAACTGAATCCACTATGAAGTCTTCACCTTTAACTCCTGTTGAGCGTCGTTCCGCGATTTCCCTAGCCAGTATCTTTGCCCTGCGTATGTTGGGGTTGTTTATGCTATTACCTGTTATTCGTATTTTAGGGGAAGATTTAGAGGGCGCGACCTTGCCATTGTTGGGGCTTGCGCTAGGTATTTATGGGTTATCGCAAGCGATTCTCCAGTTACCGCTAGGGCTACTGTCTGACAAGATAGGCCGTAAGCCTGTGATCTATGGTGGCTTGTTGGTATTTATTGCTGGTAGTTTGGTGGCGGGCTTCTCGGACACCATCTGGGGGCTAATCGCTGGCCGTGCGCTACAAGGCGCTGGCGCGATAGCGAGCGCTGTGATGGCGTTAGCGGCAGACTTGAGCCGTCCCGAACAACGTTCGAAAGTCATGGCCATGATTGGTGGTAGTATTGGCCTGGCTTTTGCTATTTCCTTGATCTTAGGGCCTATTTTAAGTGAGTGGTTGTCGTTACAGGGCTTGTTCTTTGTCATTGCCGCTTTGGCTTTTGGCGCTTTAGTCGTCGCCATGACGCTAGTGCCTCGTGGCGAACAAGCGAGCAAGGTTCATCTGAATTTAAGTTTCGGCGAGCGCTGGCGACATGTCACGGCGAAAGGGCGTATCTTCGTACTTGCATTGGCCGTTTTCGTGATTCACTGGTC
Source organism: Kangiella geojedonensis (assembly GCF_000981765.1). Lineage (GTDB taxonomy): Bacteria > Pseudomonadota > Gammaproteobacteria > Enterobacterales > Kangiellaceae > Kangiella > Kangiella geojedonensis. The sequence goes on from NZ_CP010975.1 coordinate 492,963, forward strand.
ACTAGTTGCCGTGTTCATGATTGTGCCGGAGAAGTTGGAGCAGAGCGGTTACGAGCTGGCGCAGCATTCGTGGATTTACTTAACGGTCTTAGTATTATCGATCGCCTTGATGGTGCCGATGATGCTTGGAGCGGAGCGTAAGAAAATGCATCGCCAGATTATGCAGCTAGCGTTTGCGGTGATTGTCTTAGCCTTAGCGAGCTTATTTACCGGTTTTACACATATCGCCTTTTGGTTAGTGGTGCTGACATTATTTTTTGCAGGCTTTAATTTGCTGGAAGCAAAGCTTCCGTCCACTGTGTCGAACCTTTTTGGCTCGCAATATCGTGGAACCGCTCTTGGCGTCTTTAGCACCAGCCAGTTTTTAGGCGCTTTTCTAGGCGGAAGCGTGACTGGCTATCTGCTCCCTAAACTCGGAGTTGATGGGATTTTGACCATGAATATTGTGTTGGCTGTGATGGCGGGAGTTGCTTTAACCTTTTTGGGTCAGCTACCCGAAATTGAGGAAGTTATCGTCAAGTTGGATACTAATGATGAAAATTCGAGCAAGAATGTCCAATTATTGGCATTAAAAATGCCAGGAGTGCTCGAAGCGATTGCGAATGACGGTGAAGGCAAGGTATATTTACAAGTTGATAAATCTAAAGTCCAGCAAAAGGATTTGTTGTCGTTAGGGACTGTCGAGCGTTAATAAGTGGCAGCCCCCGTAGCCAAAATGAAGGCTAATTGTTAAAGAATTTATAAAGATAGGAGTATTACATGGCCAGTCGTGGCGTAAATAAAGTTATTTTAGTTGGTAATCTTGGTAAAGATCCTGAAATTCGCTATACAGCGGATGGGCGTGCAATCGCAAATATTACGGTTGCAACCTCTGAAACATGGAAAGATAAAAGTTCAGGCCAACAGCAAGAAAAGACGGAATGGCACCGAGTGGTGATTTTTGGCAAATTAGCTGAAATTGCCGGTGAATACCTACGAAAAGGCTCGCAAGTTTACTTCGAAGGTAAACTACAAACGCGTAAATGGCAGGATCAGTCAGGCCAAGACAAGTACACCACTGAAGTTGTGGTTGATATTAATGGCCAGATGCAGATGTTAGGTGGCCGTAGCGGCGGTGGTGGTGATACATCATTCGGTGGTCAGCAACAGCAGAAGCCTCAAAACCAACAGCCACAACCAGCTCCAGCGATGGATGATGATTTTGACGATGATATTCCGTTCTAAAGAAACGTCATTTAATACCATATTCTCACGATAGAATTAATATAAGTAAGATCAGCTTGAGTTAAGGAGACAATAATGAGCTATCAAGATATTCGAGAACAAGATTCAGCGGTCAGCCGTTCTGGTTTAGGTGATCGTGCAAAATTTATCACTAAGACCTACAACCATTTACTTGGCGCAATTTTTGCTTTTGTCGCCATTAGTTTCTATTTCTATCAGTCTGGTATTTCTCAGGCTATCGCGCAGTGGGTATTCTCGTTCGGCGCAGGTTGGATGGTGCTTTTGGGTGGTTTTATCGCAGCCAGCTGGGCAGCGACACACTTAGCGCATACGTCTCAATCTAAAGCCACTCAGTATTCCAGCTTGGTTGGTTTTATTATTGCGGAAGCGATTATTTTTGCTCCAATGTTGTTAATCGCAGCGAATTACGCCAGTAGCGTTATCCAAAGTGCCGCAACAGTGACTTTGGTTGGCTTTGGTATTTTGACGGCTATCGTGTTCTACACACGCAAAGACTTTTCATTCTTACGCGGTATCTTAATGTGGGCGGGCGGTTTAGCGCTATTGGCTATTGGCGCAGCGTTCATTTTCGGCTTTCAACTAGGTACTTGGTTTAGCGTAGGTATGATTGGCTTGGCGGGTGCAGCAATCCTTTATGATACGTCAAACGTTCTACATCATTACCCAGAAGACCGTTATGTTGGTGCAGCGCTTCAGTTGTTTGCCAGTGTCGCGATGATGTTTTGGTATGTACTTCGCTTGTTCATGTCAGGCGATGAATAATTACTGATAGGTTAAAAAAAGCGGCTGTTGAGCCGCTTTTTTATTGCCTCGAATTTACTCAGAGGAACTATCTTTTCCTTCTCGGCTAATTTCCTCTAACTTACTCTCTAAATACTCAGCCATCTGCTCTTCTCGAGCTTTAAGCTTTTCATAACTGTGTTTGAGTTCTTCTTCAATCTCAGCGTTATCGGCGTTCTTAATGGCTTCTTTAGCTTGCTCCATTCGCTCAATGAGTTCTTGATGTTGCTTCTTCATTTCATCAAGCTTGCCTGCCTTGTCTGCTTTATCAAAGATCACGTCTTCTGGCTTATCAGCGTGTTTTCTGACCTGGTTGTTCCGTTCTTTGGGAATAAACGTTTGCTCATTAACTTGTCGTTGGTTCATAAAGGTTGGTGAGACAATTTCGATGCCTGCTTTGTGGAGGGCATCGAGTACACATCTATTCAAAGCAGAGCGTGAAGACAGGGTTGTCTTCAAGTCTTTGGCTAAGCCATGAACTTTATATACCACGGAGTAATCACCTAAACTATCGATATAGACGAAGGGCTTATCCAGCTCAGCGTCTTCAGCCGCGTTTAGTAACAAAGGCTCAATGACGGTATGATCAACGTCATAACCCAGTGATAGTTGGGTAGAAATGATAGTGCCGTCACTGTGCATTACGGTGACAGGGTTTGTTGCTAGAAAAAGATTCGGTAAGGTAATTAAATCGCGGTCAATACTTTGCAACTCAGTGTGCAACAGACCGCGTCCAGAGACCCTTCCAAACATATCTTTAACTTCGATGAAGTCCCCTGTTTTAAAATTTCGGACGGATCTTAGCCAAATTCCCGCCATAATATTGCCTAAAAATGTGGCTGAGCTGAGGGCGATAGAAGCCGAAAGGACAATTCCTATTAAAGAGATGATTTGATTCTTGATACTGTCTTTTATGGGTAATGCGATGACGAAAATGATGATCAACAATAGTATAAAAAGAATATTGGTTATCTGTTTTTGTAGAACAAGATTACTTCTTTTTTTTTCGCTAAGGCTGAAAGCTTTTTGCAGGCCTTGGTATAAGATAAACCCTATCGATAAAACCACTATAGGCCATAAAATACCCGAGAAATTAAAGTCGAACGAATCTAGCATGGTGAAATCCTTGAGTAATAACTCTCTCAATCATAGAGAATTGCAGAAATCATGCAACCAAGAGCATCTTGATGAATAATGATACGGGTTGATTGACTAACATTATCAACAGGTTTTAAAAATTCGTGTAAGCCACTTTAACGATTACAAGAGATGGAAAAAAGGGCGCTTGAAAGCGCCCTTTGGAATCTAAGAACTTAATTAAAGTCTTAGAATACGTACTGGAAACGAACCGCAATTGCGTTGCCGTCTTTATCAACGTTACCTTCAGTCATGTCACCCATAACGTAGTTAACGCCTACACGCACAGCCTTGCTTGCGTAGTAGTTTAAGCCAAGAGTGAAAGCATCAGCTTCGTCAGAACCTGGCTCATAGTGGCTGAAACGACCAAACATTTCCCAAGCTCCGTTCTCGCCTTTAGGCGATACGCGCTTGAACTTACCTTTGCTGTAAGGACGTGATTCGCCAGTTAACACATAACCGAACTGAGCGTAGTAACCTGAGATGTCAGTATCTGCGTTGATGCCACCGTCTACTTCTGCATCGAAGTATTCAGCTTGTGCGTGGAAAGGACCAGCAGCATAAGCAACTTCGAAGTTGTAAGCTGTGATGCTTTCGCCAACAATAGTACCTGAACCAACTTTTTCGTCTGCAGTGTGAATCTCTAGGCGCTGATCAGCGTCTTTGTATTCGTTACCTGCTAAGCGGCTCTGGCGGAACCCGAAACCTAAGTGGAAGACTTCATCTTTAGTCACCATTGGAGCGAAAGTCATACGACCGGTAACGCCTGTAGCAATATTGTTGCCTTCTTCACCGTGGTCATAAACGCCAACCATCCACGTGAACTCATTGCTAAATGAGCCTAACGATGCACCGTAGTTTTTGCCTGGAGCAAGTGCGTTGGTGATCATGGTACGCTCGATTGCTGTAATATCTTTAGAAGACGTTTGCTCTTCTAGGCCGAACGGCTCTTTATGCTTACCAAGAACAAGTTCAAGGTCATCCCAGCCGTTGTACTGGATGTAAGCGTCGCCTAAAGCTGTATCGCCGTCATCTTTGAAGTCGCCCTGAACTTTAGCTTCCCAGTCACCGAACTCACCGCTCACGTAGATACGCGCACGACGTAATTCTGAGTCAGAACCTGAGCCAGTGTTACCTGTAAATGCTTCGTCATCGAACCAGTCGATGTCATACATTAAACGACCGCCAACTTTAATGCTTACGTCGTCAGTCTTGAATTTTGCGCCGCCACCAGCTTTAGTTTTTACTTCAGTTTCTGCGAAAGCTGGAGTAGAGATTACAGCTGCTACAGCTACTGCTAATAATTTTAATTTCATTGTCATCTCCAAAAAAGAGGGTTTTATTAAAAGACGAGGTGGATTTTACGGTCATAATGTGACAGTTACATGACAGAAACGCTAAGGGTTTGTGAAATGGTGCTTGCTATAGAAACTTTATATCTATTTTGGACTCATCATGCACTCATAGCACGCCTGTCATAATTCTTGGTGAATATTACCTGACTTTAACAATAGTGTCATATTACTTACTTATAATCTTCGCATGATTTTAGAATTGGTTTGCCATGAGTACCTCAATAAAAGACACCACGCGTAAGCTGCTAGACCAGCAAACGCAAAGTGGTAAGCATAAAAGGCGCAAGATAAATGACCTATTAGCTCGCTATGGTATTGCCGTGGGCGGTATGTCAGTGATTGTTGCGGTTGTTCTTATCTGTTTTTATCTATTATGGGTTGTTTTACCTATCTTTAAGCCGGCTTCGGTGGAACTTGAAAATGATTATTCATGGTCACAGCAGCAATTACTGCACCTTGAAGTCGAGGAATATGGCGAAATCGCTTTTGGCTTGGGTACCGATGGTTCAATGCAGTTTACAGACGTAAGAACCAATCAACAGATTGCAGACTTTGAGCTACCCCAACAGCAGCCTATTACAGCGTTTGCGCAGCTTGACTTGAAAGGCATGATGGCCGTTTCATATCAAGACGGCAGCGTGCAGTTGCTGCAGCAAGACTACGCCATCAGTTACCCTGACAACCAACGACAATTAACCCCAAGTATCCAATATCCATTTGGTGAAGATGCGGTGTCCTTTTCGGATACTGAGGTGACCTTGTTGAATGGTAAAATGTGGGAAGACGGCTTATTACTGGCTGGTGTGACGAATGATAATCAAGTGGTCACTAAAGAGTATTATGTTGAGCAGTCTTTTCTGGGCGAAGGGTTAGAGCTAGATGAGGCCAACTCAGCCACTATCCAATTAAACTTCAAGCCAGACTACCTTCTAGCAACGCAAGGGCCTGATTGGTTATATGCCATAGGCAAACAAGGCCAGATGAGCGCCTATCGGTTTAAGTCCGGAGAGTGGGTATTACAAGAGACAAAACAACTGACTCAAATCGGTACGAATATTACTCAGGCTGACTTTTTATTGGGCCAAGTTTCTTTGATGATCGGTGACTCCAGCGGTGTGGTCAGTCAATGGTTTCAGGTTACTGATAAGGATAACGTTTCGACGTTAACAAAGATCAGAGACTTTAAGTTATCAGATAACCCTATCGCTTTATTTATTCCTGAAGTCAGACGCAAAGGGTTTATTGCAGCCGATAGCGCAGGTGAGGTTGGTATCTTTTACACCACTTCTGAGCGTTTGCTAGAAGCGTTTAGTTTTGGACAGCCAATACAGGCGTTATCAATAAACTCACGGAGTAACAAGTTGTTGGTTGTTGGAAAAGATGGCTTAGCCAATACTTTCCACATTGAAAATGAGCACCCTGAAATCTCTTGGTCATCACTATGGAATCAGGTGTTCTACGAAGGATACAAAGAGCCGACCTTTACTTGGCAATCATCAGCCTCGACTAATGATTATGAATCTAAGTTCTCGCTAGTGCCATTAAGTTTCGGTACTTTGAAAGCTGCTTTCTACGCCATGTTATTCGCGGTTCCTTTAGCCATATTTGGTGCTATTTTCACTGCTTATTTCATGGCGCCTAAGATGCGCTCGATGGTAAAGCCCACCGTTGAAATCATGGAAGCATTACCAACAGTGATCTTGGGTTTCTTAGCGGGGTTATGGTTAGCGCCGATTATTGAGGAAACCTTAGTTGGTTTCCTATTAACTATTATCTTACTGCCTATATTTACCGTGCTGTTTGGCTTGGCGTGGAACAAAGCTCCGGAGGGTATTCGCCATCGAGTGCCTGATGGATGGCAGGCAGCACTATTACTACCTGTGATTGTACTCGGAACGGTGTTTGCTTTCTGGATAGGTGAGCCAGTCGAAGCTTGGTTGTTCAACGGTGATATGCCCCGTTGGTTAGATGCTAATGGTTTTAACTATGACCAACGTAACTCGTTAGTAGTCGGATTGGCGATGGGCTTTGCGGTGATACCAACGATCTTCTCGATTACAGAAGACGCGATTTTCAGCGTACCAAAACACTTAACTAACGGTTCTTTGGCGTTAGGCGCGAGTCAGTGGCAGACATTGACACGTGTGGTTTTGCCAACAGCAAGCCCAGGTATTTTCTCTGCGCTAATGATTGGCCTAGGCCGTGCGGTAGGGGAAACCATGATTGTATTAATGGCTACGGGTAACACGCCAGTAATGGATATGAATATCTTCGAAGGTATGCGTACCTTGTCGGCGAATATTGCGGTGGAGATGCCTGAGTCCGAAGTGGGAAGTTCGCACTATCGCGTATTATTCTTAGCGGCATTTGTATTGTTTTTGTTCACCTTCGCCTTTAACACCATTGCGGAAGTGGTTCGACAACGTTTGCGTAATAAATACGGTTCACTGTAGGAGGAATAAACGATGAGTAAAAAATTCTTTAACAGTGGACAACACTGGGTTTGGTTAAACGCTGGTGCGATCAGTATCTCAATTATCATGGTCGTTGGTTTATTACTACTGATTGCTGTGCGCGGGTTGAGTCATTTCTGGCCGGCAGAAGTAAAAACCTTTGAAGTCGTTCAGGGAAATGAAACCCTGCAAGTTATGGGTGAGATCCATAACATAGAAGATGACATACAAGATGGTTTAGAACGAAAGCAGTACCTCGTGAAGATGGGGAACCGCGATGCTTATGGTCTAGATTTTAAATGGTTGGATGTTAAGAATATTACCGACACTACAGTCAACGAGAACGCTATTGTCGTTGAACGTCGTGAGTGGGGTAATTTGTATGGTTTTCTTACCTCAGTGACCAAAGATGGCACGGTTTATAAGAAAGACACAAAAGTATTACAAGACATTATTGAGCGTGCTTTGGATATTCATGGAGAAATTCGTGACATTGAGAAAGACGACATCGGTAGTATTAACTATGCGATGGAGCAGTTGCGTTTAGACCAACGACTTTTGGAATTAGATGGTGAGTTAACGGACGCAGCTCAAGCTGAAATTGATAAGCGTAAAGCTGAACTTCAAGAAGAGTTCCTAAGCTATCAAGAGCAATTACAAGTACTGTATACCGATATCAAGCGCGATACTGCTGAGTTTAGCTTAATCGGTGGTGAGAAAATCACGTTAACGGCGGGCAATATCGTTCGAGCATTCCAACCGAATCAGATGGGTTTCTGGGCAAAGCTCGGGCATTACTTCTCGAAAATTGGAGAGTTTATCTTTGATGAGCCAAGAGAAGCGAATACTGAGGGTGGTGTTTTTCCTGCAATTTTCGGTACGGTACTGATGGTACTGTTGATGTCGATTGTGGTTACACCATTAGGCGTTGTTGCCGCCGTTTACATGCGTGAGTACGCAAAGCAGGGCCCTTTAACTCGTACTATTCGAATCGCGGTGAATAACTTAGCGGGTGTTCCATCCATTGTTTACGGTGTTTTTGGTCTCGGTTTCTTCGTGTACTTCTTAGGCGGTTCTATTGATGAGCTGTTCTACCCAGAGGTAAGTCCTTCACCGATGTTTGGTACGCCTGGTTTGATTTGGGCTTCGTTGACTTTGGCGTTACTCACCTTGCCAGTTGTGATCGTATCGACTGAAGAAGGTTTGGCACGAATTCCGAAGTCGATTCGTGAAGGTAGCTTGGCGTTAGGCGCAACGAAATTTGAAACTTTGCGCAAAACGGTATTGCCGATGGCAAGTCCTGCGATGATGACGGGTTTGATCTTAGCGGTAGCTCGTGCTGCTGGTGAGGTGGCTCCGTTAATGCTGGTGGGTGTCGTCAAGCTTGCGCCAACCTTACCACTAGACGCAAATGCACCGTTTTTACATTTAGAGCGCAAGTTTATGCACCTTGGCTTCCATATTTATGACGTAGGTTTTCAAAGTCCGAACGTTGAAGCCGCTCGCCCTTTAGTTTATGCGACAGCATTACTCTTAGTACTGATTATTATTCTATTAAATATTGCGGCTATTAAGATCCGTAATAATCTGCGCGAAAAGTATAAATCGCTTGAGCAGTAAAGCATTCCATTGAGGTAATTGAAATGACACAAGTATTGGAAGAAAAGACAATCGAACAGCGTTTAGCAGAAGAGAAAATTTCTATTGAAGTGGATAAGCTCAATCTGTTCTACGGTGATAAACAAGCGCTTTATGATATTGATATGAAAATACCTGAAAAGAAGGTGACAGCCTTCATTGGCCCTTCTGGTTGCGGTAAATCAACGTTATTACGCTGTTTTAATCGTATGAATGACTTAGTCGATATCGCTCGGACTCAAGGTGATATCAATATACATGGCGAGAACATTAACAAGCAGGGTATTGATGTTGCCGAGTTGCGACGTAACGTTGGAATGGTATTCCAAAAACCAAACCCTTTCCCCAAGTCGATTTATGAAAATATTGCGTATGGACTGCGTTTACAAGGGATTAATAAACGCCGAGTGCTTGATGAAGTGGTCGAGTGGGCGCTAAAAGGCGCCGCGCTTTGGGACGAAGTTAAAGATCGTTTGCATGAGAATGCACTGGGTATGTCGGGTGGTCAGCAACAACGTTTATGTATCGCTCGCGCTATCGCTGTTCAGCCAGAAGTATTGTTATTGGATGAACCTGCGTCAGCACTGGATCCCATTTCAACATTAAAAATTGAAGAGTTGATTCACGAGCTTAAAAACGATTACACCATTGTTATCGTTACGCATAACATGCAGCAGGCTGCTCGCGTATCCGATTACACTGCGTTCATGTACATGGGTGACATGGTCGAGTTTGATCAAACGGATACGATCTTTACTAACCCGTCGCAGAAGAAAACCGAAGACTATATTACTGGTCGCTACGGTTAAACTATTTAAACTTGAGGTAACGAATGATGGATACTGAAAACTTAGGGCAACATATTTCTAAGCAGTTTAATCAGGACTTAGAAAATATTCGTGAAGAAGTTTTAGCGATGGGTGGCCTAGTTGAAGAGCAATTAACCAAAGCATTAGAAGCATTAAATCAGCATGACGTTGAGCTAGCTGAAGAAGTTATTGCGAATGACGACAAGGTAAATGATTTCGAGATTAATATTGATGAAGCTTGTGTCAAAATCTTGGCAAAACGTCAACCAGCAGCGAGTGACTTGCGCTTGGTTTCAACCGTGCTCAAGACGATTACCGATTTAGAGCGAGTCGGTGATGAAGCCGAAAAAATTGCACGTATGGCTGTTGATATTGCTGAGACTAAAGTAAGCTCACCGCTTAATGGTAAGTTACACTATGGTGCGTTACAACATTTAGGTAGCTTGGTGAAAACCATGTTGCATGAGGCTTTGGATTCATTTGCAAGAATGGATACAGAGTCTGCGGTAAAAGTCGCTAAAAAAGATAAAAAAGCGGATGAAGAGTATGATGCTATTTCACGTCAACTCATGACCTATATGATGGAAGAACCACGTAGCATTTCACAAGTGCTGGATTTTTTGTGGGCCGCGCGTGCGCTGGAGCGTATTGGTGATCACGCTCACAATATTTGTGAGTACATTGTCTATTTAGTTCAAGGTCAAGACGTTCGCCACTTGACTTGGGATGAAATCCATAGACTGGTAAAAAAACGTAACTAACTGGTAATGGCCTGAAACTAAGGCTATTATCCGTGTAAAAAGGAGTCTATACAGTTAATGAGTGCCAATATTCTCATATTAGAAGATGAGCGAGACATCCGTGAGATGTTAGCGTTCTGCATGTCGCAAGCCGGTTATGAGGTTGAGCAAGCGGCAACCGCTGAGCGTGTGTTCGGCTTAATAAAGGATGGCTACAAGCCTGACTTGTTTTTAGTGGACTGGATGTTGCCAGGAGCTTCCGGCATTGAGCTGACTAAAAAGCTTAAGAAAGACCCAGATATGCAGTCTGTGCCAGTGATCATGTTGACTGCGCGCGGTGAAGAAGATGATCGTGTTCAGGGCTTAGAAGTTGGAGCCGATGATTATGTGGTGAAACCTTTTTCACCACGTGAGTTGCTGGCGCGAGTCCAAGCCGTACTGCGTCGGAGCGGTTTAGTTGCGCAGGCGAGCGAACAGTTATCGCATGGCGCTATTCAGATTGATACTGCGAGTCACCGAGTTTTGATCAGTGGCAAGGAAGTTCACCTAGGACCGACAGAGTATAAGATCCTACATTTCTTTATGAGTAATCCTGAGCGTGTATTTTCTCGGGGTCAGTTGTTGGACTCGGTGTGGGGACAACAAGTGGTGGTGGAGGAAAGAACGGTGGATGTTCATATTCGACGCTTGCGCAAAGCGCTGGCAGATTATTCTGTCGAAAATTATGTTCAGACTGTTCGAGGTTCTGGTTACCGGTTCTCCAGCAAATAAGGTAGTAGCCCATGTGGACTAACCGTTATTGGCAAGCAGAGTTTTGGACATTAGCTTTCATCATTGTCGTCATGGGCTTGATTGGATCATTATTCGATCGAGCCGCTGCATGTATTGCAGTCATTATCTTTGGCTACCTTGTGTGGAACCTAATACAGCTCTCTCGACTGTATAAATGGTTAGTCAAGTCTCGGGCTCTATACCCGCCATCGGCTCCAGGTATCTGGGGTGAAATCTTTAATCACCTTTATGTGTTGCAGCGCAAAAACCGTAAAGAACTGAAGAAACTCAAAGGAATCATTTCTGAGTTTAGAGCTTCCACCTCAGCTTTAAGGGAGGGCGCTCTGATTATTAGTAACCAAGGTGAAATACGTTGGTTTAATAAAGCGTCAGAAAAGCTCCTAGGACTTAAAGCTAGCACTGATATCGGACAACGTCTGTTTAATCTTTTGCGTCACCCGAGTTTCATTGAGTATGAGCAAGCGCGTGACTATGAAAAACCCTTAACGATACATTCGCCAGCCGATGAAAGCTTAATTCTTAATATCCACATTACGCCATACAACAATGATCAGCGTTTAGTGATGATTCGTGATGTGACTGAGCGGTATCGCTTGGAACGAGTACGGCAAGATTTTGTGGCGAATGTTTCGCATGAGCTTAGAACTCCGTTGACTGTGATCAATGGTTATTTAGAAGTGCTCGATCCTGATATGTATCCTGAGTTGTCTAAAGTCGAAAAGCCGTTACAGATGATGCGTCAACAAGCCTTAAACATGGGGCATTTAGTCGATGACTTGCTATTGTTGTCTCGACTGGATGCTAAGGAACCGTCTTTAGGCGGAAAGCCACAGCTGATTGATATAAACATTATGTTGGATAGCATTTGTGCCGAGGCGAGGGTATTAAGTGGCGAGAAGAGTCAAACCATTCTTTTTCACTCTCATAGCAGTGCGACTCTTACCGGTTCTGAAAAACAATTGCGCAGCGCTTTTTCTAACTTGGTGTTTAATGCCGTTCGGTACACGCAACAAGAGGGACGTATTGATATTTTCTGGAAAGAAACGCAGAACCACCTTGTGATGACCGTCAAAGATAATGGCCCAGGCATTGAGCAGGAGCACATCCCACGACTGACGGAACGGTTCTATCGGGTAGATTCCGGCCGTAACCGCTCGCAAGGCGGTACTGGCTTAGGTCTCGCTATCGTGAAGCATGTTCTAGAAATGCATGACGGCTATTTGGAAGTTGATAGTACGGTAGGTAAAGGTAGTGAGTTTAGTTGCTACTTCCCGAAGTCGTCATAATTCGCTCAATTAACTCTTGAGCTTGACCCTGGCGTTCCGGTCATGGAAATCCCTTCATGTTGTTTATGACACCGCATTATTCTCAGAATATATAACCTAAAGCAATTAAGTTTTTGATATTGTTGATATTTAATCCTGCGTGCAAACTGTTTCAATGATTCCCCTAAAGCAAATCCGGCTTGTCATAAAAGCGTCATACTGCAGTCACAAGGCTTTAACATTCCAGCACCATAATGACAGCGTCTGTTAATCATACTCACTTGGAGAATTCTAATGAATTTGTTCAAAAAAGTTGCCCTAGCGGCAGCCGTTTCAACTTTTTCAATCGGCGCAATGGCTGAAGCGAAAGTTGATCAAAATTTACCTACTTATAAAAAAACAAGCGGTATCTCTGGTAACCTTTCAAGCGTTGGCTCTGACACTTTAGCTAACTTGATGACTCTTTGGGCTGAAGAGTTCAAGCGTCAATACCCAAACGTTAATATTCAAATTCAAGCAGCGGGTTCTTCTACTGCACCGCCTGCATTAACGGAAGGTACTTCTAACTTCGGTCCTATGAGTCGCATGATGAAGGACAAAGAGCTGGAAGCTTTCGAAAAGAAGCACGGTTACAAGCCTACTCCAGTTGCGGTTGCTATTGATGCACTGGCAGTTTACGTACATAAAGACAACCCAATTGAAGGGTTAACTATCGCACAAGTTGATTCAATCTTCTCTTCAACTCGTAAATGTGGTGCTGATAGCGATCTTTCCAACTGGAGCGATTTAGGTGTTGATGGCTTAGGCGATGTCCAAATTTATGGCCGAAACTCGGTGTCTGGTACTTACGGTTACTTCAAGAAAAAAGCACTGTGTAAAGGTGACTTCAAAAATTCTGTCAACGAGCAACCAGGTTCTGCATCAGTGGTTCAGTCAGTGAGCTTGTCTAAAAATGGTATCGGTTACTCAGGTATCGGCTACAAGACGTCTGGCGTTAAAGCGGTTCCATTAACCAAGAAAAACGATACTAACTTTGTAGAAGCGACTCCTGAGAATGCAATCTCAGGTGATTACCCGCTTGGTCGTCAACTTTTCGTTTATGTGAACAAACACCCTAACAAGCCTCTTTCTCCAATCGAGCTGGAGTTCTTGAAAATGGTTCTATCAAAAGTAGGTCAAGAAGTCGTGGTTAAAGATGGCTACATCCCACTACCTGCTAAAGTTGCTGAAATGCAATTGAAGAAGCTTTCAAAATAAGTCATATTTCTACCCCTTAGTAACACTTTAACCGGCTGCCTGAAAAGGTTAGCCGGTTTTTTTATGGTGGTCTTTGTTAACTCTTGCTGGCTCTCTGATAGAATATCAAAGCATATAGTAATGAGGCTTTGATGATTACCCTAAACTCTTCTCCCATTCACGCTGTTAGCTGGAAGCTAGCTGATGACAGGTCCGTGCGCATCGATATAAAGCGCGATGATCTCCTTCACCCCGTTATTTCGGGGAATAAATGGCGCAAGTTGAAGCATTTAATCAGTGATGCTCAACAGAAAGGCTGTCTTGAGCTTATTTCCATGGGGGGCAACTGGTCAAATCATCTTCACGCGCTGGCTTATGCTGGCTTTAGCATGGGGTTAAAGACACGGGCTCTCGTCAGGGCGCATCCCGATCAAGCATTAACACCGACGTTACTCGACTGCAAAAAATGGGGCATGGTGCTGGAGTTTACTGATCGAAAAACTTATGCCGAATTGCGGCAAAAGATCAGTTGGGACTCTTTTGACTCTGAATATCCTGGTAGCTACTGGTTCAGCGAAGGTGGATTCAGCTCTTTAGCGATACAAGGGGTTGAAGATATGAAAGCAGAAGTTGACTGCAAGTATGATTATATTTTTGCTGGGTGTGGCTCTGGGGCTACTGTGTGTGGTTTAGCGAGAGCTTTTCCAGAGAGTTATGTTGTTGGTGTTGCCGCATTTTCCGGCGCCGATTACTTAAAAGAAACGCTGAGTCAGCATCTCAAGCAAGCTGGTCGTAAGGCAGAGAACTGGGCCATTGATACGAAGCATCACTGCGGCGGTTTCGCAAAATCCTCTGAAGAGCTTGAGACATTGATAGAAGAGCTTGAGTTGTTTAATTCATTCAAGCTAGACCCCATTTATAATGGGAAGACGTTTTTAGCGCTTAATAGCTGGTTATGTTCGGCAACGATCCCTAGTGGCAGTCGAGTGCTAGTTATTCATACTGGTGGTTTGCAAGGCGCTAGAAAAACCTAATTTAATAAAAAAAGCCCACTGACGCGGGCTCCTATATGCGAACTAGCAACTAATCTTTTTTCAATAAATCGCGAATCTCAGCCAATAGCACTTCTTCGTTTGTCGGTTTAGGAGGCTCTGCTGGCTTCGCTTCTTCTTTTTTCTTCATGCGGTTCATGCCTTTAACCACCATAAAGATAGCGAAGGCGATAATGATGAAGTCTAACGCTGTCTGAATGAAGCTACCATAGTTAATAGTGACCGCTGCTTCTTCGCCAACAGCTTCTTGCAATGTAAAGGCAAGGTCGGAGAAATCGACACCGCCGATCAACATGCCAATGGGTGGCATTAAGATGTCGTTTACGAAAGAACTGACAATTTTACCAAAGGCAGCGCCGATCACGATGCCCACTGCCATATCTACCACGTTTCCTTTCATGGCGAATTTTTTGAATTCACTCATCATACCCATAAAATGTCCCCTGTATTAGTTAAGGTTATTATTGTGTTTTAGCCGATAGGTCAAAACTATTTATTAATACCACAGGTGTGAGGAGTAGGGGAGAGTAAAGGTTTTGATTTACCACTAATTTTACATTCTTCTATGATATGATAACTTTTTTTGCTGAAATGAGGGTGCCATGAGAAGCGGCCAACAGTGGATAGCTGAATACAGTGAAAGCCATAGAAATCCTACCAATAAACTATTGCATTGGGTTTGTGTACCAGCCATTATGTGGACGGTATTGGCTTTACTTTGGTCGATTCCTGTACCTGAAGCGCTGCAATTTCATCCGTGGGCTAATTGGGCAACCTTGTTCGTGGTCGTAGCGCAATTGTTCTATCTCACCTTTGGTGTCGCTATCTTCGTGACCATGCTGCTGGTTAGTATTGGCATGCTATGGTTTACAGCGTGGCTAGAACAAATAGCACCATTTGCCTTGTGGCAAATAGCTTTAGTGGTGTTCGTTATTGCTTGGATAGGGCAATTTATTGGACATCATATTGAGGGTAAGAAACCTTCATTTTTTAAAGATTTATTGTTTTTATTAGTGGGGCCTGCGTGGGAAGCCAATTACTTCTTGCGTAAAATCCACATAATTACTTAATATTTATAACTTTCAACTCGCTTGCAATTTTGGGGATTGACTCATGGCAGTATCCGAAACTACTGAGACAGTAGCACTGATTCAGTCTGATGCCGTAGCCTTTGGCTTGATTATGGCGGTATTAGGACTTATTTTTTACACATCAAGCCGTCAACACGGTTTTTGGCATAAATTTTATAAACATATTCCGGCGCTATTGTTGTGTTATTTCGTGCCTGGAGCTTTAAATTCGTTAGGATTTTTCACGGCTGATGCTGGTGATAATATTTACCATATTTCATCACGTTACTTGCTTCCTGCCAGTTTATTCTTATTAACCTTAAGCATTGATCTTAAAAAGATTTTTGGCCTCGGCTGGCGCGCATTAGCGATGTTCTTCACAGCAACGGTTGGTATTATTATCGGTGGCCCATTAGCGATATGGTTATTCCATGTAATTAGCCCAGAGTGGGTGGCAGGTGATGTATGGAAAGGTATGTCGACGGTTGCCGGTAGCTGGATTGGTGGTGGAGCAAATCAGGCTGCGATGAAAGAGCTGTATAACGTTGAAGAAAGCTTATTCGGCACCATGATCGCGGTAGACGTACTGGTTGCTGAGATTTGGATGATTGGCCTTCTTATTATGGCTAAAAAATCAGACGGCATGGATAAAATGCTGGGTGCTGATAATTCAAAAATCGAAGATCTAAAGCGTACCGTAGAAAAGTATACTCGTGAGAACGAGCGCGTTTCGCATTTAAACGACTACATGATTATCCTAGGTATTGCCTTTGCAGTAGTTGGTTTAGGTCACTTAGTGGGTAGCTGGTTAGGGCCTTTCTTTGCTCAGTTCGATTGGGCTAAAGAATACAGCCTGGATAGCCACTTCTTATGGTTAATCCTGACGGCGACCTTTGCTGGAATTGGTTTGTCCTTCACACGTACGCGTGAATACGAGCATGCGGGTGCCTCAAAGATTGGCTCTGTCTTTATCTACGTGCTAGTTGCCAGTATCGGTATGAAAATGAATCTTGGCGAAATTTACCACAACTGGCAGCTATTCTTTGTCGGTGCGGTATGGATGCTGATTCATATTATTCTACTGTTCGCAGTAGCCAAAGCGATTAAAGCGCCAGCGTTCTTCATTGCTGTGGGTAGTAAGGCAAACGTTGGTGGCGCAGCTTCAGCGCCAGTGGTTGCAGCTGCATTCCACCCATCACTCGCGCCGGTTGGTGTTTTATTAGCGATTCTTGGTTATGCGGTGGGTACTTTCGGTGCTTATCTTACCGCCGAAATGATGCGTATGGTTGTTGCTGGGTAAGCCTTTAACAATCAAAGGTGTTAAAAAAAGCGGCCCTTGGGCCGCTTTTTAGTATCTTGATAAAAAATTATTGCTTTGGTAAAAAGTTCTCAGCAATCATGCAGCGGGCGCTACCGCCACCAACCGTTTCAATGGTGTGGATATCGCACGCTATAAGCTTACCATGGGCTGCTAGCTGTTGACGCTGTTCTTTGGTAAAGCCGTGGTAGGCGGATTCTGATAGTACTATTAAAGGCTCATTCCTGAGGTTTCGCAGTTGAATTAAGTTAGCGCAGAAGCTTTTTTCAGCCTGCTCTAGGCTAATGTCGATGATTTGTTTTTGATCTTGCTTTAAGTGATTTTCAACGGTTGCTCTTTGCTGAGGATCTTTAATCGAATCGAGACAAATAACAGCAAACTGCTCACCCACGCTCATCATGACATTGGTATGGTAAAAAGGTTTGCCTTTACTGCTAGAGCTGTTAAATGAAACCGTCTCGTAGCCACGTTCTTGGTTATAGGATGTCAGTAAATGAGCATCGCAACGCTCCGAAAGGGCTGCATAAGTTTTTGTATGGCGATGATCAAAAATCATAGCTCCAGTGCCTTCCAAAAACGCACTGTCAGAATCTTGTTTATGATTAATAGCTGTAATTTGATACCCGTTGTGGATAAGCAGCTTCTTTAGAGCCTCCGGGCGTGCTTCCGCACGGCGATTGGGGGTTTTCATCGGGAATATATCGATCTCACCATTGTGGCGTGTACAAAACCAATTATTAGGGAATACCGCATCAGGCATTTCAGTATCACCGTGATGCTTATTGAGCAGCAATACCTCAATATGGTTGTCCCGAAGTTGATTAACCATAAGCGTAAATTCTTCGAGGGCGCTTTCTTTGACTACATAGTGCGGTTGATCAATTTTATGTTGAAATTCATTATCTTGGGCCGTTTCTTGGTTAAAGCAAAAGTCGACCGGTGGAACCATGATAATAGAGCTAGTGGTATGAGACATAGGACGCGGAAATTGTCAGACGTGGCGCTAAGATAAAAAAAAGGCTTGCAATGTGCAAGCCGTATATTAGCAATCTGCGGGTCATTAGGACCAAATGGGGGTAGGTATATAAAATATGTCCCGCTCGCTAACCAAAGGAGTCAGTCTATGAAACTAAACAATTACCAACTTGTCAGAAGTAAGTCTCTGACTGGAATAAGCAGGGCTTATCCCTTAAAACCAACAGTGTTAATTTATTTAATCATTAAAAAAATTAACAAAGTGTTTGCCTTTTGATAAGAGACTTTGACAAAATAGACGCATCTGGCCGATATTTGTCTAGACCAAGCCATCCTTAAAAGTTGGTTTGGTATTGCCCCTCAAGGCAGGTCAAATAATAAACAGTAGTACGACCAGATTCAAACGATATATTTTCATGGTTTAGATTAGAAAAATTAATGATAAGGAGCGGTGATGCCTAGACGGTTACCTCCACTGAATAGCCTAAGAGCTTTTGAGGCTGCTGCGCGCCATTTAAGTTTTACAAAAGCGGCTGAGGAATTATTTGTTACTCAGGCTGCAATTAGCCACCAAATCAAGGCTTTAGAAGACTATCTTGGTGTTGAATTGTTTATCCGAAGGAACCGGAAGCTTTTATTGACTGACGAAGGTCAGCTTTATTGGCCTAAGATTCGTGATATTTTCGAGAAATTGGTTAATGCTACTGAGCAAGTGAAGGCTCAAGGTGCAACAGGATCATTGACCGTTAGCGTCATTCCAACATTTGCAACTTTATGGCTTGTTCCCCGCTTGGCTGAATTTAGTCAGCAGTATCCAGAAATTGATGTCCGCATCAAAGCATCTGATACTGAGGTGGACTTTGTTCGTGAAGATGTTGATATCGCGGTTTACTACGGTAAAGGTGAATATGCTGGTTTGCATTGTGACCAATTATTCCAAGAGCACCTGACTCCGGTATGCTCGCCTGCTCTTGCAGAGTCAGGAACCTTGAATAGTCCGCAAGATTTGGCCAATCATACCTTGTTGCACGATGCGACCACGGATGAATGGCGAACTTGGATCAAGCATGCCGAGGTGCAGGGTGTTAATCCAGACCAAGGTCCTGTGTTCAGCCACTCTGGAATGGTGCTACAAGCTGCTCGTCACGGCCAAGGGGTTGCTATGGGACATAGTGTCTTGTCACAGATGGACTTAGATACTGCTCGATTGGTCGCTCCGTTTGATATTGTTGTGGATAGTGGTCATTCCTATGACTTAGTGTGTCCTGAAAATTCACATGACCGACCTAAAATTGTTGCTTTCAGAGAGTGGTTACTATCGAAAGTTAACGAAGACGTAGATGATGAAGTACTGTATTAAACGTCAATACTCAATCATGAACAGTTAAAAAAGGCGCTATTAACAGCGCCTTTTTTTATACCTACCAGATTTTATAACCGTTAAGCATCGCTTGAGTTAAAGTAGTCGCGCGTACCGTGTGCATTAACGGCTTCACCAATACGACGGAATGCTAAGGTATAAGCGGCATTACGCATGCTACGATTTTCGTTTTGAGACAAGTCCCATACTTCATTAAAGCTCTTTGACATAATGTCGCCAAGCCGTTGATGTACGGTTTCGAGATCCCACGCGTAACCCGAACGGTTTTGCACCCACTCAAAGTATGAGACAGTCACGCCACCTGCGTTAGCAAGAACATCTGGCACCACGTGAATTTCGCGTTCGTGAAGGATTGCGTCGACATCACTCAGCACAGGACCATTAGCAACTTCAACAATATAGTTCGCTTTAACCTTGTCGACATTGTGTGTTCCAATGACGCCATCCAACGCTGCTGGAATTAGAATATCAACATCAAGCTCTAGCAACTCTTCATTAGAAATGCTGCTATGTTCAACTTGCTCACAAACAGACTGTGTGCAGTAAACCGCTTTGACTTGGCGCGAGCGTTGCTTTTCTTTATAAATACTCGGTACGTCAAAGCCACTATCCGAGTAAATACCACCACGGGAGTCGCTAATGGCGACAATGTTATAACCGCGCTCATGTAACAAGCGAGCAGCGTGATAGCCACCGTTACCAAATCCTTGAACCGCAACTCTAATATCGGAAGGGTTCCAGCCATGCTTTTTCTCAAGCTCAAGAATGCATAGATAAGCACCACGCCCAGTGGCATCATCACGGCCAACGCTTCCGCCGAGACTAATGGGTTTTCCTGTGATAACACCGGGAGCTTTTTGACGAGTGATGTGTTCGTACTCATCCATCATCCAGCCCATGATACGTTCATTGGTATAAACATCTGGCGCAGGGATATCGCGATCAGGACTGATGATGTCAGCCATCTGGCGAACGTAGGAACGTGATAACCGCTCAAGCTCCATGCGTGATAGTTTTTTTGGATTGACGGTGATACCGCCTTTACCGCCACCATAAGGTAGGCCAACAACGGCACACTTAATCGTCATCCACAGTGCTAATGCTTGCACTTCAGACTGATTAACTTCTGGGTGATAACGAATGCCACCCTTGGTCGGACCTAATGCATTGTTGTAACGGCAACGGTAGGCCGTAAAATATTGAGTAGAGCCGTCATCCATACGTACTGGCAATGATGCAGTCATGGTACGCATTGGATGCATTAAGCTTTCAATAACTTCAGCGTTAACACCAGCACTTTCACCAATTTCACGAACACGCGCTAACGCATCCTGATAAATTTGTTCGGACATGAGGTATTCCTTGTTCAGTGTTTGCGAATAGTGGACACGGTTATAACACGTGCCGAAACGAATATAAAATAAGTGAAAAGCAAATAGTTCTGGTCGGAGCAATCAATATTCGTTATAACAAAGGCAAATCAGTCGATACGGAAGTGAGTATGAGTCAACTGAAGAACAAAACAGTTTGGATTACTGGAGCGTCCTCCGGAATTGGTGAGGCGCTGTCTTATGAGCTAGCTTCGCAGGGCGCTAACCTTATCCTGTCAGCGCGACGAGAAGATGAGTTAGTGCGAGTACGTAACGCTTGCCAAAACAGTCAGCGTCATAAGATTGTGGCGCTTGATCTTGCTGACAGTGATCGTTTTGATGCAGTTGTGGAGCAGGTTTGGCAAGATGTTTCCGCGGTGGATCTACTCATTAACAATGCCGGTTTAAGCCAACGAGCGTTAGCCTTAGAGACGTCTCTAGATGTGCATCGAAAGATCATGGAAGTGAATTACTTTGGTACAGTCGCGTTAACTCAGGCGTTGTTACCTCATTTGTTATTACAGGGAAGTGGCGGAGTAATTACAGTGAGTTCTTTGGTAGGAAAATTTACGACGCCTCTACGCTCTGCTTATTCTGCATCTAAACATGCAATTACCGCTTATATGGACAGCTTGCGAGCTGAACTGCATGGAAAGGGCGTTCAGTTTACGACCATTTACCCAGGCTTTATTCGGACTAACTTAACCTATAAAGCGTTACTAGGTGATGGTTCAGAGCAAAACACAATGGACAGAGCACAAGAAGAGGGGATGTCACCAGAGCAGTGTGCCAAGAAAATTATTAAGGCTTACGAGCGGGGCAAAACTGAAGCTTATATCGGGGGCAGGGAGACTCATGCCGTATTACTAAAACGGCTATTCCCGAAAATCTTTGCACGAATCGTGCGAAAAGCCAAAGTAACATAGCTTGTAAAAGAGAGAATTGGCTAAAAAACTTTAAATATGAACTCGGCCTTTTTGTTTCACTTTGCCTTTCACTAAGATTTCATCAGCCTGTTCAATCAGAGCTTCAGCGGTGATAGGTTCATCTGGGTGAGTAGTTACGCCGCCGATCGTAACCGCTACAAACAACGGCTCTTTATCGCCATTGATCACAGGTTTTTCAGTAATGCTGGTATGGACTCTTTTCAAAAATTGAGCGGCATCTTGCTCGCCCGAAACTTGTGCGGCGATAATAAATTCATCGCCGCCATACCGACCCAGTAAATCAAATTCTCGCAAAGCGTCATGTGTTCGAGTGGCCACTGCTCTTAGAATATTATCACCCATAATATGATTATATTTGTCATTAATCAGTTTAAAGTTATCTAAATCCAGTAACGCTAAAACTAAGGTGTTCTCGGAGCGATGGATGCGATGTAACTCTTCATTTAAACGCTCAATGAAAGCTGAGCGACGCAGACAGTTGGTTAAATAGTCATAAGTCGCATTGTGATAATAGAGCCAATGCTTATGGATTAATATTAAGGTTAATACAATAAAAATTCCAATTAAAAAGACCGGCGATAGTAACCCCTCGAGCTCACTCATGAAGGCCGGAAGGACTTGAATATCCACTAAAATATCGAAGAGTACCGCAACTAAAAATGCTACCAATGACCAAGCCATTAACTTGGCATAAGGTAACTTTTCCGTAATAGCGCGATAAAACAGGTACAGATAAAAAGGTATCAAAACAAAAACACTAACGGCTTGAAGTAGATGCACAAGATGATAGATATGATCAAGGTTAATAAAGAGTGCTACTAAGCAATAGAGCGCCAAGAAACTCAGCAGAGGAACCTTAAACCAGTTTGTAACACGATGCTTAAAGAAGGATGTCATAAACATAAAAAATAACACGGTAAGTACGCCAAACAACACAATGTTGGCTCTAAAGATGATGTTAAGATTTATGCCGGAAACAAATGCAAAGTGTGAGTAGGTTAAAATATAAATTGCTTCAAAAACACAGAATAGACCAAACCATAAATGATCACGACTTTGTGGTTGTGCTGCAAAATAGAATCCTTGAACGGCAGCGATAATCAGCATAATCCCTACATAGAGCATCAGTAAGCCTTCGGAAGCAACCTGTTCATCGGTAATCGCTTGTGAGCTTTTTATTACGGGAGCACCACTACTTAAGCCGCCTTGACGAGCGTGGTTATAGACGCTAATGACTAATTCATTGTTTGCACTATCTCCAAATTTAAGTGCAGAGTTGGGCAAATGGTAACTACGCGAATACAGCGTTGCCTTTTCAAAGTTTGGTGGAAACTGCCCCGTTTGTCCGATCTGCTTGCCATTTAGAAAAATCTTGTCGGCATCTCGTAAGTGGGGGATATAAAGAGTTAAAGGCGTGTTTTGGTAAGCTTTGTCTACGGTGAAATCAGTTTTGTATATGGCAAAGCCATTAAAGTTATCGAAGCTGTGCTCTATAGAGGCGACGCTATCTTGAGTTTCACATTCAACACTTCGCTGGGACTCATCTTTTACACATAGGGTCCAGTAATCATTAAGCTCTATGTGAGGTGTTACTGAGTTGGGTGTTGCTGGAATTGAGCTAGCAGTAAGCCTATCAGCGCTAAGAAGGCTGAGAATACAAATTGATAGGGTAAACAGTACACGGTAAATAACACGCCCTCCTATTGGCATACTAAGTCAATCCCTTAAGCTTTGCAAAACCTTTGCAAGTTGTTTATTTCAGTCAATATTTTTGTAATGAGCTTTTTGATTCAAATGAACTGAAAAAAGGGGGAGCTTTATCCTCCCCCTAGCTTGTAAGCAGATCTGCAACAGAATTATTTCTGTTTCATGCTTTCGTCACGAATACTTCTAAACTCCGTACCTTCATACCAGTTCGGGAAGGCTTCTGAGTTACTTAATAAGTAACCTGCTTCGAAGAAAATTTTGATATCGTCAAGCGCTGCTTGCCATACCCAGTCTTCATGGTATTCGTCGCATAATGAGTGATAACATTCGCCACGCATCTTAGACCACTTATCGGCAGCATCTTTGTCAGCATCATCACGGAACTCAGTACCGCCGCCGCCATAGACAGCTGGAACACCAAACTTAGCAAGGCTGAAGTGATCTGAGCGATAATAACCACCACGCTCTGGTGCGCTTTCAGGGCGTAGCTCACGACCCTGACGTTTAGCGGCTTGTTCAACATATGTCTCAACTTCTGACTTCGGGTAACCTACTACCGTGAAATCTTTCATACGGCCACTAACGTTCATGCTATCAATATTGAATGCACCAACGATTTGAGTCAGAGGTACCGTTGGGTTCGCTGCAAAGTACTTAGAACCTAATAGGCCTTGTTCTTCTGCAGTAACTGCAACAAACGTTACGCTGCGATCGGGTGCTTCTGGAAGCTGTTTGAACGCTTGCGCAATACTGATGATACCTGCAGTACCAGTAGCATTATCGATTGCGCCATTATAAATATGGTCGCCCTCCATGCCATCACGAGAACCAAGGTGATCCCAGTGCGCCATGTAAATCACATGCTCGTCTGGGCGTTTCTTGCCAGGAATAGTTGCGATGACATTCGCTGATTGCGACTCTTGGATAGTGTTTTTAATATCAACTGAGGCTTTGCTGTCCAACGGCACGGGTTTGAAGTCTTTACTAAGCGCATCTTTTTGTAGCTTAGCAAGATCTAGGCCTGACTGTTTGAATAAACTATGAGCCTGATCTAGGGTAATCCACATCTCAGCATCAAGCTTTGGCGTGTTGCCAGTACTTGGTAAGTGGTATTGAGGACCTGACCAACTGCTTGAAACCACGTTCCAACCGTAAGAGGCAGGGGCTGTATCATGAATGATGATGGCGCCAGCAGCACCTTGACGTGCAGCTTCTTCATACTTGTAAGTCCAACGACCGTAGTAAGTCATGGCTTTACCTTGGAAAATACCTGCGTCCGGTTGTGCAAAACCTGGGTCGTTGATTAGAATGACCGCTGTTTTGCCTTCCATATCAACACCTTCGTAGTCATTCCAGTCATATTCTGGAGCAACCACACCATAACCGACATAGACTAAGTCCGAGTCTTTTAGGCTGATAGATTCAACGGTTTGAGAGGTGCCAGCAACAAAATCTTGGCTGTACTCCAGTGTAGAGTCACCTAACTGAAGTGTCATATCAGCATCAGCTTCGATACTGATCAAAGGCACTTGTTGGAAGTAACTGTCGCCGTTACCCGGTTCAGCGCCAACCGCTTTGAACTGCTCTTTAAGGTACTCAGAAGTCTTGCGACCCCCTTCAGTGGCTGGGCTACGACCTTCAAATTCATCGCTAGAAAGTGTTTTTACGCGATCTTTATAGATATCAAGATCAATGTTGTCGTAAGCCGTGAGGAAGTTGTTCTGGTGTTTACCAGCGTTGTTATCGATTGTGTTGCTCGACTGCTCTACCTTTGCTGGGGCTTTTTCAGCGACTGGTGCTTTGTCAGCGCTTGCTGAGTCATTATCGCTACAAGCCGTTAACAAAAGCGCAGCAATGGATAAACTCAAGGTTGTTTTTTTCATAATGCTACCTTTTAGTGATTTAGTGGGCTCATATTACCCATGGCGCGAAGGAATCTCAATGCTTAGAGACCTAAAGTCGTTCTTAGATTAGTGAGGGCTAATACTCTTTGTCAGTCAGGCTTCCTTTGACTTGACTGTGACAGCGATGGGGGTAAGCTTAGTACACTTTTGTTATGTGTGGAGTAGTTACGTGGTCATAAAACAATCAATTAAAAACTGGGTTGTAGCGACCGGTGTTGCAGTTGCGGTGTCATTCGCGGCGAGCCTAGAGGCTAAAGACACGGTCAAAACAGAATTAACCCTTGAGCAAGTGATGGCTGATCCAGATTGGATCGGTAATGCACCTGAGTCACCTTATTGGGCCGATGATGGACAATCAATTTATTATCATCAGAAAGTTAAAGGTCATAACGAAAGAAAGTTATGGCAAGTCGACTTAGCGGCAAATGATCTGCGTGCGATCACTGATGAAGCGTTATTCGAAGTAGACAGCCGCAGTGGTGAAATCAGCCCTAACAAAAAGCTGAAAGTCTATAACTTGCGTGGAGACTTATACGTTAAATACTTGGATTCAGGTGATGTTCGTCAGCTGACCAAAACACACGCAAACGAAGGCCGTCCGCAGTTTATTGGTAACGATACGGTTGCTTACCGCGATGGTAACTCTTACTACACCATCGACTTATCATCTGGCTTGGTCTCGCAGTTGGTTGATATCCGTCTAAAAGATGACCCCAATAAAGAAAAAGAGCCTGGCTATTTAGAAAAGCAGCAAACGCGCTATTTTGATTATATTCGTACGCAACAGGAGGAGCGCGACTATAGTAAGCAACGTCAAAAAGACATTGCCGCGAGTAGCTCTCGTTCGGTTAGTGACCCTTGGTATTTAGGTAAAAAAGACATTCATACTCTGAGTTTATCGCCAAATGGCAAATATGTGGTTGTCGGTACTTATGACAAGTCGGACAAAAAAGGCAAGAGTGACAACATGCCTCGCTTTGTGACTGAAGATGGCTACGTTAAGAACGAAGAAGTGCGCCCACTAGTGGGAACCTATACGCCACGCCATGAAAGTTTGTATTTGTTGGATTTAACCACAGGCGAAAAGTCAGAGCTGAAATATGACCGCTTACCTGAGCTGGATGACGATCCTCTAGCAGATATTAAACGAGCAACTGCGAAGCGTAACGGCAAGAAATATAAAGCGGATAAAGAGCCTCGTGGTGTCGCTGTTTTTGACTGGATTGCTAATGGCGGTATCGAGTGGAATGCTCGTGGCGACTCGGCGGTGATTATGTTGTATTCAGACGACAATAAAGACCGCTGGTTAGTAAGCGTGGATACTGATGATAAAGAGTTGAACACTGAGCATCATCTGCGTGACATGGCGTGGGTTAATGACTGGAACTTTAATGATTTTGGCTGGGTCGATAATGAAACTATCTACTTTACTGCTGAAGACACTGGTTATAGTCACCTATACGTTAAAGAGCTTGGTGATCGTCCTGATGCGCTAACCCAAGGCCGTTATGTGGTCGATAGTGTAAGCAAAGATCCTAACAGCGACTATCTTTATTACCGTGCGAATAAGAAACACCCTGGAATCTATGAGGTGTATCGCGTGAAAGCATCTGGTGGTGACTCAGAAGCGGTCACTAATTTGGGTGGGAAAAACGACTATGTATTATCACCAGACGGTCAGCAGTTAATTATCAGTCACTCTGAAGCATTAAGCCCTCCTGAGTTGTTTGTTACTTCAGTTTCTGGAGATGCTGCTAAGCAAGTAACATTTACCACCTCTGATAAATTCAAATCGTTTCCTTGGTCACAACCTGAATATGTCGAGATTCCTTCTCGTGAAGTGGATCAACCGATCTATGCACGCTTATATAAGCCAGCGGATTATGACGCTGAGCGAGCTGATAAATATCCTGCGGTGATCTTCATTCATGGTGCTGGCTATTTGCAGAATGCCCACCAAGGTTGGTCGGGTTACTTCCGCGAATTTATGTTCCACACCTTCTTGAACCAACAGGGTTATGTGGTGCTTGATATCGACTACCGTGGTTCAGCGGGTTATGGTCGAGACTGGAGAACAGCGATTTACCGTAAGATGGGGACGCCTGAAGTGGTGGACTTAATTGATGGTGCTAATTGGATGGAAGCTAACGCTAACATTGATCGCCAGAACGTCGGTATTTATGGCGGTTCATACGGTGGATTCTTAACCTTTATGGGCCTGTTCACAGCACCGGATGAGTTTGCCGCTGGTGCTTCATTACGTCCCGTGACAGACTGGGTTCATTATAACCATCCGTATACATCGAACATTTTAAATACGCCAGAGGTTGATCCTGTTGCTTATGAACGTAGTTCACCGATTGAGTTTGCAGAAGGTTTAAACAAACCATTACTTATTGCGCATGGTATGGTCGATGACAATGTGTTCTTCAAAGACACGGTACGTCTAGTGCAGCGTTTGATTGAGTTGGAAAAAACGGAATATTTTGAAACAGCGATTTATCCGATTGAGCCGCATGGCTTTAAAGAGCCGTCGAGCTGGTTAGATGAATACAAACGTATTTATTATTTGTTCGAAGAGAACTTGAAAGACTAGTCTTGTTGTTTTACATAGAGGTTAGCAATAAAAAAGAGGAGCAGTTGCTCCTCTTTTTTTAGCGGGTATAAAACTTATAAGCTTTTATCCGACTTGGTAATATCGCCTAAGAAAATTTCACGATAAGCAATATAGGTGACGCCAATAAGAATTGGTGTGGCTAACGCGTTGATGACAACGTTGATTAATGCTTGGATATAAGGGCTTGAAATAAGCGATGAAAACATCGACAGCACTAGGGATGAAATCATCACAACAGCAATCATGCAGACAATCAAAACGATGACAAAAACGAGCACGGCAAAGAAGTTCTTTAAGCCACCAACAAAACTATTACCGATAGCTGGTATAGCTTTTTGGTTGCTAAATAGAATCAAACTAACTGCAAACCAGGTCGCTAACGAGACTAAGATTACGAGTAGTGCCGCCCATGGGATAGCATGTGACATTGTTTTTAATACCGACAGCCCATAAGCCTCATCACCAGCCTCTATTCTCGCCACATCAATACCGTTAAGGGTTTCAAACCCAATGATCGACATCAGAATTAATATAGCTCCGATAACCAGCGTAATAGCGGCAACGGTGTAAAGTACTAGCTGCCCAATTGTTCGATGTTTAAAGGCTTCAAACATCTGCAAGGGCTTTACATCACCTTGCTGTTTGTAAACCTGATGGGCGCCTAGCAATAACCCAGCAATAAGAATTGGGTTGATAATCGCTAAAACAAGTGCCGTCGGAGGAAGTAGGGCAGGTATAAAGTTAGTTATAAATGAATATACCAGCGCTGCAATAAACCAGCTTTTAAAGTGAGGAATGTAAATGTCACTGAGACTACGTTCTAGCCAGAAAAAGCCGCGCAATGGTGACACGGTTTGGCTTTGCGCAGGCTCGAAGTCACTGGGTTGTTGCTCGTCCTCGTGAATAAACTCGTTGTTATTATCCATAATGCCTTCTCTTAAATGATTGAGTTTACGTCATCAAAATCGAAACGTGGGCTGCGCGGGAACAAATCTTTTTCCGTGCCGTAACCGAGGTTGCATAAAAAGTTAACCTTGGTTTTAGTGCCACCGAAAAACGTTTCATTGATTTTTTTAGGACTGAATCCAGACATTGGGCCGCAGTCTAAACCAAGTGCACGCGCTGCCATTATGAAGTAACCACCTTGTAGAGAGCTGTTACGGAAGGCTGTTGATTCGATAAATTTATCGTTGCCCACAAACCAGCTTTTCGCATCAGTGTGAGGGAATAGCTTTGGAAGCTCTTCGTAGAACTCCATATTCATACCAATAATGGCGCATACAGGAGCGCTCATGGTTTTGTCGACGTTTCCTTCCATCAAACAAGGTTTTAACTTTTCTTTAGCTTCGTCGCTTTTAACGAAAACCACACGCATTGGGCAGCAGTTAGCTGATGTTGGGCCCATTTTCACCAGGTCGTGAAGCTTATGAAGTAATTCGTCTGAAACCTCTGTATCTTCGAAGTCATTGTATGTGCGAGCTTCGTTGAATAAGGTGTCTAGGGCGTCTTGGCTCAAAGGCTCAGCGTGTTTTTTGCTCTGTTCAGACATGTTTTCCTCTATAATTTATGAAATTATGATGCATTTTACCGATTGTTTTACCATAATAAAGGTATCTATAGCGTGAATTTTAGTAAATCCCGATGAATTATAACCATTTCATGACATCAGCTTCCAAAGTTGCAGTCGCTGGCCTTTTTTGCCTGCTGCTTCTTGCGTCTTGTGGTGGCTCGGAAAAACACGCTAATCTGTGTGAAAAACATTTCAATACTCAAAGCTACAAAATCGCATTAAAACATTGCCAGCAAGCTGTCGAAGAGGGCGACAGCGCCTCGCAGTATTTCTTAGGGAAAATGTATCTTGAATCGGGTAAGCAGCAAGAAGGGCGCGAGCTGATTAAGCAGTCTGCTGAATCTGGCTTCAAAAAAGCGATTTTTCATAGCACCGTCTGGACATTGCTGTCGAAGGATGTTGAATCGGCCACAGCCAAAAAAGCCATACAGCAGATGCAGCAGTTCGCTGAAAGTGGAGATGACGTCGCCCAGTTTTGGATGGGGAATGTGTTTTTATTTGGCTATGTCGGTCAGAAGCCGAGTCCGAACGAGGCCACTTACTGGTATCAGCTTTCAGTCGAACAGGGTAACGTTCGTTCGATGAACAACTTAGCTTGGATAAAGGCATTGGCGCGGGACAGTGAGCTGTTTGATCCTGAAGGGGCGATTGAATTGTCCAAAAAGGTAGTTGCAAAGCACCCTAACAGTCATGGCTATTTAGATACGTTGGCGGCTGCATATGCGGCTAATAATGACTTTCAAGCCGCCATTGAAACTCAGGAGCGAGTATTATCCTTAGCACAATCGATGGACTGCCAACACTGCTCAGAGCACCTTGTTGAGTATTACCAAGGGCACCTAGAGCGCTATCATCTAAAAAAACCACTTGAAGAAGACCTGCTTAAGTAATATTGTTAAATAAATCAACAAGTTGTTTGTTGAGCTTATTAAACGGCAGGTTTATGGTTTTTTTCCGAACAATCACTATCTTTGGTCTAATCGTTGGCTTTTTTGTTATAGGCTTATCAGGTTGCACCAGCAAAACAGATGCGTTTACGTTGAAGGCGAATCAAGAGCGATGGTTTTGTACGCCGCTTGGTGAGGACGATTGGACTTGCCAAGAATCTAGTCGTGATTTTGAGCAATTGGAGCAACACAATAAACGGGCTCAAAGTGAGCCAGAACAAAAACTAGAATCTAGCGATACAGATACAAGCTCAGTCAGTTCCACCTTTGTCGTGAAAGGAGCAACTCGCGAGCTTGAGCAAGGGGCTGAGCGTCTTTCAAACCAGGAAGTCTCTGCTCAGGACAGCTCTTCTCAAGAAAACTCTTCTCAAGAAAACTCTTCTCAAGAAAACTCTTCTCAAGAAATACCTGTCCAAGAAACACCCGTCCAGAAAGCCGTGCCAGCTCAATTAGAAGGCGCTGAATTCAAATCAGAGAGTGCTTCTAGCAGTAATGCTGACCGTAGTAATGATGAACATAATGGCTCTTGGCCAGTGGCGATATCGCCTTGGGTCGTGCAGCTAGGAGCTTACGGTTCTATGGCTGCAGCGGATGAGCTTGTTCAAAAGGTCGGAAAAGGTGAGGTTTTTAAAACGCAGGTTAAAGGACGTTTTTACTTCACGGTAGTGGTCACTGGCTTTTCTCAGAAATTTGAAGCCGAGCAATCGGCACGCGAAATAGAAACGCGCCCATTAGGCATATCACCTTGGGTTCGACAGGGCGCTTCTCTGCAAAAATTTCTGGTCGATTAATGTGACAAGTAATTAATAATATTGAGTAGTTCGACCTCGATAGGTTCTGAGGTACTTTCTACAATGCGTCCCATCTCTTCTTGGTTTTGATACACAATAATCGTTGGTGTGTACTCAACCCCCGCTTTTTTTGCTAATCCTTGGCTGTCCGATTTATTCCTATCTAAAGCGATTAGCTGCAATTGTATATTAGGGTTATTTAATTGCTTTTTGAGTTTGATCAAGTTTGGAATTTCGCGTTGACTATCATGGCACCAGGTACCAAAGAAAGCGATGATTTGTGTTGGCGTGGTAACGGCATTCAACTGTGCAACTGCAGAACTGTCTAAGTCGTTATGGCGCTTCACGGAAAATATCGGATAACTGTTTTGCAGTTCATCGATGGTAATGGGGCCTGCAGCATCCATGTGTTGCTCAAAGCGGCTTGTTGAGTGGTCGCTGTGTGGGTTGGCTGAGTTTGTTTTGCAGGCTGATAAAGCAATAGCCACAATCATAAGTAGTGTTAATTTTGAGGTCATGATTTTTCCTGTTCGAATTGTAAGCTAACTGAGTTGACACAAAAGCGTTGGCCGGTTTCGGTCGGGCCATCATCAAAGATGTGGCCAAGATGAGAGCCGCATTGGGCACAAAGAATTTCTGTACGGCTCATGCCATGGCTGTCATCTGCTCGATAAGCAATGGCTTTATTATCTTGAGCTCGATCAAAGCTAGGCCAGCCACAGCCTGAATCAAATTTGGAGTCATCTTTAAATAATGGCGATTCGCAACAGACGCAATGATAAGTGCCCTGCTCATGATGTAGGTTGTAAGAGCCTGAAAAAGGAGGCTCGGTCCCTTGCTGTTGTGTGACATGAAACGTTGCGGGATCAAGGTTGTTAATGTTTGCCTGAGCTAACTGCTTTAAAGGCGGGTAGGCGATATGGAATTCACTCCAAAGTCTCCAGTTATGAGGAACGGGAATATCATACTTTGAGGCTTGATCGAGCAAGTAGCCGTTAATAGAATTAATTTCGGTCAAGTTTCCCTTAAGGACATCTTGCAACATTGATGATTGATTGTTCGCGGTTGCTTCGATGACGGTGATGATTGTTTCTTTTAGGGGCGCATCAAGGTTAATAGCTAAAGTATCTGCTAAACGCTGGTTTTCATTAATTAAAGCTAAAACCTTAGGCCACTTGTCGCTATCAAGCAATTCTCCGTTTTTGCACTGATAAATCGAGGTTAATGGATTGACCACTGCGTTAATGGATAGCTTCTGCCAAAGGATGTTGTTAATACTAGGGTGCCACTCGGCATTTAGCGCATCACAGATCTGCTGGGTAAGAAACTCCGGTTTTGAATCGCTTTCTAGGTGACCAAAGGTTATCTTGCCTTGTCCTGCGTAGTGAACGGCTTGCTTGGCTTTGATATAGGCACCGTGGGTGTTACTGGCAAAATAGAGTTGTTGAGGCTGGATATACCTCAAAGCAATTTTCTCATGGCCCATACCGTTTTGGAAAAGTACGACATTAGTACTGTCGGTAATCGCATGTGAGATACTATCTAAAGCAGCTTCGAGCTGATGAGATTTAACACAGACCCAAACTTGCCATAATTCATCACAATCTTGAGCCGCTACAGCAGGGATTTCATGATAGATTTGATGTTCTTGGTGGGTTAGACACCACTCTGAGCTGTATTGAGCATCAGCTTTGACAATAAGCTGGCAATCAATGGAAGCTTCGGTTAGTTTATGGGCTAGTAACTGGCCTATGGCGCCTGCACCAAGAATCGTAATCATTGAATAATAATGTTTAATAAGTTGAGAATTATCTTATAGTGATTTTATCAAGAATAAAACTCCCAGACAGCGTTAGGAACTTCGTCTACTTCCAGCCCGAAGTTTTCCGGATGTTGTTTTTAGGCTTTTCCGCTGGACTACCTTTGCTTTTAGTGTTGGGAACTTTATCCCTGTTATTAAAAGATGCGGGGATTTCACGCAGTGAAATTGGCTTTGCCTCTTGGATCGGACTGGCCTACTCCATTAAGGTGTTCTGGTCACCCATTGTCGACAATTTTAAATTACCGATTCTGAGTAAATTACTTGGCAAGAGGAAAAGCTGGTTACTGTTCGCGCAAATTGGTATCGCGATTGGTTTGTATATGATTTCGCAAACAGACGCGGGTACTGATACTCAGAGATTGGTGATATTTGCATTAATCACTGCGTTCTTGTCGGCAACACAAGACATTGTCATTGATGCGTTTCGAGTAGAGTCTAATGATGACAAAAAACAAGGTGCTGCGGCAGCGACTTACATCATGGGCTACCGAATTGGCATGATCGTTGCAGGAGCTGGAGCCTTAAAGTTAGCGGCAAGTTTTGACTGGGAAGTCAGTTACCAAATCATGGCTATTTGTATGGGGGTGGGTATTTTAGGTGGTCTGTTATCACCAGAGCCGCCGCATAAAAAACAAGTGCTTGGTGAAACAGAATTAGAGAAAGATATTTCTGAAAAAGTTTTAAGGCCACTAGCTAAACGCAAAGCTGGGTTGAAACAGAAAATAGAGTCGCTGACGGCATTTCAGTATTTCGTCAAAGCCATCTTATCGCCTTTTGTAGACTTCTTTCAGCGCTACAAATGGTGGGGACTGGTCATTATCGCCTTTATTTTATCGTTTAGGGTCAGCGATATTGTGCTAGGTGTTATGACCAATGTGTTCTACGACGATATGGGATTCACTAAAGATGAAATCGCTGATTACTCAAAGATCTACGGCGTGATCATGACCATTTTAGGGGCCTTTATCGGCGGTTATGTGGTTAACAAGGTGAA
Organism: Kangiella geojedonensis; assembly: GCF_000981765.1. Lineage (GTDB taxonomy): Bacteria > Pseudomonadota > Gammaproteobacteria > Enterobacterales > Kangiellaceae > Kangiella > Kangiella geojedonensis. The sequence continues at coordinate 526,878 of NZ_CP010975.1, forward strand.
GATACTGTGGTGTTTGCTATGGGGAATTATCTTAGTCATCCTAACAAACCTTTTATTTGCCTACATGGCAAGTCAGCCTAAAGATGTTGGTTTTTTAATTGCAGTGATTAGTGCGGACAATATGGCTGGTGGTTTTTCGATGGGTGTTTTAATGGCTTACTTTGCGACACTGATTAATCAAGAGTTTACGGCTACGCAATTTGCCTTATACACGTCTTTAATGACATTAACAGGCAAGATATTGGGCGGCTATAGTGGCGTTAATATCGATAACTGGGGATATCCAATGTTCTTTACCTATGCCGCTTCGCTAGGAATTCCAGCTTTATTATTGATATTGGCACTGCTGTATCGAGAAAAGACTCTTAAGCAACAAGAATAAAAAAAGGCGCTCGTTGAGCGCCTTTTTAGTCTCTCTATATATACGCTTATAGGTGAAGCGTAAAGCCTGCATAGACGCCGTCAATAGTAATGTCACTGGCTAGCGAGTCAAAGTCATCAAAGTCGATGTCGAAGGTACGATATCCTAATTCAACACCAAAGCCTGTTTCGCCCTCATAAGCGATGTAAGCTTTAATATCAGAGATTTTGTCGCCAGACTTTTCACCGATATTAACAATAGCACCTGTTCTCAGGCCGGTGAATGGAAGGTCGAACTGGGCTTTGCCATAAACGGCTGGTACCGTTCCTTCAAGATTTACGCGGCTGCCGACAACACCGGTGGTGGCGGTGTAATTGATTTCAGCAAAACCGTCGAAGTCTTTACCAGTAAGTCCTAGATCGAGGTTGACCCAGTTATCGAGTAATTCGTAATACAGGGTGTAGTCGACGTGAGATAAGTCATAACCAGAAGTGAGCTCACTGTCTTGGGCAAAAGTTACGCCGTCAAAAGTGAAGGTTTGTGAAGCGGTGCCGATGGCACTGCCTTTAAGATTGTTTTGCTGAACTTTGACGTTGGGTAAAAAAGGGATTGGGTGCTCAAACGCCAAGTAGTAAACGTTATCGTCATCATCACTAAAGCCAAGGTCTTGGTTCAAGTCGATAGTGTCACTGCCTGAGCGCATTGTGCCGTCGATATCGTAATTCCAACGCTCAGCGCCCGCATAAATGCCAACAAAATCAGCGCTAGCAGCGCTCGAAGCAGCAATAAGAGAAGCTACTGTAATGATTTTTGATAATTTCATAGGTGTTCCTCAATATATTAGTTGTCGCTATTTTAAAGCTTTTTCACTTTAAAAAATACCCAACTCATCAAGCCTCCTAACTTTCTGTCGGTTGAATTGTTATAATTGTGACCTCTTTAATTAATGACTCACTATTTTGGATAATCGTTTTGGCGGCATTGCCCGGCTGTATGGCCAGTCTGGCTTAGAGAAATTTCAGCAATCACACGTTTGTGTGGTCGGTGTCGGTGGTGTTGGCTCGTGGGTGGCAGAAGCTTTGGCACGCTCAGGAATTGGTAAAATCACCCTGATCGACCCTGATGAGGTCAGTGAAAGTAATATCAATCGTCAATTAGTCGCTTTAGAGAGCACTATTGGGAAGGGCAAGTGCGATGTCTTGGTGGAGCGTATCGCCGATATCAATCCTGAATGCCAAGTTGAGGTGATTGAGGACTTACTCAAGCCAGACAACACGCGTGAGTTGATTGGTACTGAGTTTGATTATGTGGTTGATGCGATTGATAGCGCCCGAAGTAAGGCTGCATTAATACGTCATTGCAAAAGAAACAAAATCCCCGTCGTGTGTATTGGTGGTGCTGGTGGCCAAATTGATCCTCAACAGATTACAGTAGCCGACATAACCCGTACTCATAATGACCCGCTGCTAGCCAAAACTCGCTCTATACTGCGTTATGATTATGGCTTTTCGAGTAATTTAAAGCGCAAGTATCAGGTACCTTGTGTTTACTCAACCGAGCAGTTGTCTTATCCGTTGCCAGATGGCACCATGACCCAACAGAAGCCTGATACTGAGCGTGCTATGAAGATGGCTTGTGACGTTGGAATGGGCTCAGCGACACATATTACAGCAACTTTTGGGTATTTCGCGGTAGGGTTGCTTTTGAAGAAAATCGTTACAAAAAAACACTAAAAGTGACGAGTTATATACTATAGACTTGCACCGAAAATTAACTATTAAATAACAAGGACTTATAATGAATAAAACCATTGTGCTGCTCTTAAGTTTGCTTGCTGTAGCATTTGTTCAGGCGAAAGAAATCCCGATTGAAGACTTTGCAAAAAAGTCTCAATTCAAATCCACAAGAATCTCCCCTGATGGCGAGCATATTGCCTTTACTTATGAAGAAGGATCTGAAGTTAAGCTTGGAATTATGAGCCTAACGAAGAAGGAGTTATTAACTTCTTTTGACGTTGGTCCAGAAAGAGAAGTTGTTTACTTCTACTGGGCTAATAATGAGCGTGTAGTGCTATTAGCTGGAAATATTACTGGCTGGTTAGATGGTGCTAATAAAAATTACCGTTTAATGGCGGGAAATATTGACGGTACTAAAAGGAAGGAGCTTTGGGATTTCCAACGATCTGGATTGAGAATCATATCTACATTAGATGGTGACGATGAGAGGATATTAACCACCAAGTCTCACTGGCAAGATGATGATGTGAAACTGCATTACCTCGATGTCTATAAAGCTAAACTTGATTATGCTCCTGACTCTCCTGAAGCTGTAGGGGAGAATGCTGGGATTTCGTCTATTAGTGTGGATTTAAATGATGTCCCTAGAGTTGCTGTAGAGTACGACCTTCAAGATAAGGATGATAGCTCTGACGATATCAGTCGATTACACATCAAGAATAAATTTGATGAGTGGACTGTTCTACAACTCCCTAAAAGTAGAGATGAAGTTCCGAATGTGTACCCGCTAGGCTTTAATGTTGATAATAATAAATTTTATTTTGCATCAAATCATGACTTAGATCATAACGGTGTAACGGGGCTTTTTGTGCTTGATATAGAGACACAGCAAATAGAAAAGTTATTTAGACATCCTGATGTAGATATCAGTGGTGCAATAAGAGGGGCTGAAGGTGAAGTTATAGGGGCTTATTATGAGCCTGGTTATCCAAGCTATTATTATTTGTCTGATCCAGCCGTCGCAACAGAAGTGAAGTTTCATAAATCATTGCGCGCAAGCTTCAAAGGTGCAGATATCACTGTTAGTAACTACAGTGATGACGGGACTTTTACGGTTGTGAGAGTCACTAGCGATAAAAACCCTGGTGACTTTTACCTGTTTAATCGTGAAACCAATAAAGCTGAGTATATAACAAGCTCAATGCCTCATATTAAACCGAAAGAGATGTCGGTTGTTGAACCTTTCGCAATGAAAGCGCGAGATGGCTTGAAAGTGTATGGCCAAATGACAATACCTAATGGCAAAGAACTTAAAGACCTGCCAATGGTGGTATTTCCACATGGTGGACCTTATGGGGTTGCTGACAGCTGGGGATTTGATTGGCGTGCACAGTTGATGGCGAATCGAGGCTATTTAGTCTTACAACTAAATTATCGTGGCTCAGGTAATTATGGTGAAGACTTTCAAGAAGCAGGTTATGGTGAGTGGGGCACCAAGATGCAGGATGACTTAGCGGATGCAACTTTATGGGCGATAAAACAGGGATATGCCGATAAGGATCGCGTTTGTATGCACGGCATTAGCTACGGTGGTTATGCGTCAATGCATGCGGCAGTGAGGCATCCGGATTTATACCAGTGCGTCATTCCTGAAGCAGGCCTTTACGATATTGAACTACAGTGGGATAAAGCGGACTCCTTCCGTAATGCTAGTGAAGCCTATAAAAACAGCTACATTATCCAGTCTTTCGGCTCAATGGAGAAAAAGGTTTTGGAAGAACGCTCCCCAGCGTTTAATGCGGATAAAGTCCAAGTTCCTGTATTCTTGATCCATGGAGAAGATGATGTCCGTGTACCAATTGATAATGCTTATGTGATGGAAGAAGCGTTAAAGAAAGCGGGGAAAGAAGTTAAGACTTATTATAAGCCTGATGGTCATGGATTCCATGTTATTGATTATCGTATTGAATCTTTTGAAGAAATTTTTGACTTCTTAGAAGAGCATATAGGCAAGTAAAGTTAAAAACTCTATTAAAGCCACCTTCAGGTGGCTTTTTTTGTGTCAAAAAATATCGTAACTTTTTCTCTTGAAAAAAAATAATTCGTTCCTATATAAGTTATGAGCGTTAAGTCTCTGAGAGATTAACGCCGTTAACTTTAAACTTTATATTGCTTCTATTGGAGGATATACCTTATGAACAGAATCGATCTATCACCATTATACCGTAGTAGTGTGGGTTTTGACCGCTTAGCGTCATTACTCGATAGTACATTACGTGGCGAACAAAACAGTAGTGGTGGTTACCCACCTTACGACATTGAAATTCTTGACGAAAATAAATACGCCATTACCATTGCCGTCGCTGGTTTTGAGCAAGATGAGTTAGATATTCAAACGGAGAAAGGCGTATTAACGGTTCGTGGTCGCAAGGCCGATAGCGATCAAGAGCGTAACTTCTTACATCAAGGCATCGCATACCGTGCTTTTGAACGCAAGTTTAATTTAGCAGACTATGTAGAAGTTATAGACGCTAACATGAACAATGGTTTGTTAACCATTAACTTGGTCAAAGAGATTCCTGAGGCTATGAAGCCTAAGAAAATTTCTATCGGTAAATCCGAGGCGAAAACCATTGAGCATCAGTCTGATAAAAGCGAACAAGCTGCTTAATATCAACCGATTCATTCATCTAAATCTTGCTTATAGAATACAGGGGCCGATTGGCCCCTGTTTTATGCTTACCATCTTTGTTTTTATCGTGCTAGCCGTAGCAAGGTGTTCAGTAAAACTTGTGTGCCTTTCTCCACGTCATCCCAGTGCGACCACTCATCTGGAGCATGACTGACGCCGCCAACACTAGGAATAAATATTAAACCTGTTGGTGTTAGATCGGTAAAGAACTGGATGTCGTGACCTGCACCGCTGGGCATTTTCATGTAAGAATAATCCAGCGCCTTAACTTCTTCCTCAATGAGGTCTACCACTTCAGGGCTAAAGTATTTAGGCTCTAACCAGCTCATTTGTTCATACTCAAAGTACAGCTTATGTTTGCGAGCAATAGAGGAAAGTACTTTACGGCAACTATTAGCCAATTGATGCATGATATCTTCCTGCATATCTCGACCAACAATGGTGAAGTGAGCTTCGCCAGGAATGGTATGAGCATAACCGGGTTTTAAGTCAACACGCCCAATCGTTAGACGGCTTTTGTCGGTGCCTTCTTCATCAATAATTCGACTGATTTCGTGAGCAAAATCTGCCAAACCCATGAAAGCATCACTACGCATATCCATAGGCGCCGTTCCTGCATGATCCGCTTTTCCTTTAAGCTTAACTAACCACTTAAAGACACCAGAAATACCGTCAACAACACCGATACATTTGTGGGAATTTTCGAGTACAGGTCCTTGTTCAATGTGCAACTCCAGGAATGCTTTCATACTTGAGGGATCGCGACGAGCACGCAGAGTTTCATGAATATTTAATCCACACTTTTCGAGAGCATCTTTTAAGTATTCCCCTTTAGGATCGCGTGCTTTCTCTAACCAGTCTAGGGTTAAGTGACCACTTAAAGCTTGCGCCCCAAGCATGCCACCAAAGCGTCCTTCTTCTTCACTGGTGCCAATAATTTCTATGGGGCAATTAACGTCAATATTGTTTTCTTGAATAACGCGGATACATTCTAAACCAGCGATAACACCAAGGGTGCCATCAAACATACCGCCAGCGGGTACTGAATCGAGGTGGGAACCTATTAAAATAGCGGGTTTGTCTGGATCGCCAAATCGTCCACAAACATTTCCTGCACCGTCCATGTGTGTTGTGAGACCGCAGCTTTTAAACTTCTCCATCATCCATTGCCGGGCCTGCATATCAATGTCGGTTAACCCTTGGCGGTAAATGCCTTTGTCTTTTTCATTGAAACCAAACTTTGATAACTCGTATAAATCATTTTCTATTCGTTCAATATTGATTTGAGTGATAATGATCGCCTTAATTAATGTGAGTCATGTCTAAAATATATACCTTAATTATAACCTTAGATCTACCGGTTTGATTTGATTTCAAAGCTTTGCTAAGGTGGGTTGTCTTTCGCAGAGACATCAACCTTAGGTTATGACCCAATACATGGTATCGGTCTTCTTGTTCCTGCTAATGGTTAGTAGCGGGGCAATAGGTAGCGAGTGTGGTGAGCGGCAATGCGCATTAGATTTGCAACTTAAAGAAGGCAAGGATGAGGTAATGACATCGGGCCACTTTAATTTAATTTGGCCAGTTAAAGATGAGTCGACCACTTCAGAAGAAAAAGAGTCTGATGGTGACAGGGAAGATGAATCTTCTGCGATTGAACACTCTACGATAAAAGCTACTTTAGTCGATTTCGAGAAGCATTCCGCAACTCAGTTAAAAATTTCTTCTGACCAATTTTTTTCACATATCAGCCACACCATAAATATTCATCCAACGCAACGCGCGGTGAGCCTTACGGGCTTTTCTGATGGTGATTATTATGCGCAATTATATGATGCGAGTAATAATCCTGTAAGTAACGCGGTTATGGTAACGGTAGAGCATCACTCAATGTTTAAAGTTTGGGTGATTTTCACTTCTGGAGCTGCACTTTTTTTAATTCTTATTGGCTATATGGTGACTAAAGTCTTCCGTCATAAAGAAGAAGCATAATTATGGACTATAACCCGATCTCGATTACAACGGCATTAATGTTATTGGTTCTTTTTGGAATCGTATGGATTTTCTTTGGCTGGTGGTTAGGTCGGAAAAATAAATCTCTTGATGATTTTATGCTTGCTGGTCGTAATGTTGGCTTAGCTTTTGCTGGCGCAACTGCGATGGCGACATGGATTACCAGTAATACAACCTTGGTTGCTCCGCAGCTAACCTATGAGTTAGGTATTTGGGGAATGGTTGGTTACTCACTAGCAGCGCTAGGACTTATTTTATTTGCGCCGATGGCAAAGCGCATTAAAGAGCTGATGCCACAAGGATATACCTGTGGTGACTTTATTCGCGTACGTTACGGTAAAACGGCGTGGATTGCCTTTTTAGTCGTTTCATTTTGTTATGCCATGGGTTGGTTAGTCAGTCTTGGCATGGCTGGTGGCGTCTTACTCGATACCTTGAGTGGCTTAAGCTACAACGTCGGTATGACGGTCATTCTCGTTATCTGCGTGGGTTATACCTTACTTGGTGGTCTTAAGGCGGTAATTGCAACGGACTATGTTCAAACCATTATTATCATTGTTGGCGTTTTGATTATCGGTTTTGTGTGTTATCAAACCGTCGGCTTTGATCGGGTTTATGAATTTAATAAAGAACACCATCCTGAGTTGTTGAACCTGCTGTTCCCTGCGGCGATGATGTTCCTCTTTAATAATATATTTTTTGGCTTAGGCGAAATATTTCATTCGAATGTCTGGTGGTCTCGTGCGCTGGCCTTTAGACTAGGGATCGGTAAAAAAGCGTACTTGATGTCTGGTTTATTATGGTTACCCATTCCTATCGTTACCGGCTTTATTGCATTATCAGCACCAGTACTCGGTTTATATCCTGATTCGAGTGATATGGTTGGCCCAATGGTGGCTGCTAATTTACTGGGAGACATAGGCGCAATTTTTGTCTTTATTGTAGTGTTTTCCGCACTGGCATCGAGTTTAGACTCACTGCTGGCGGCAACCAGTGATTTAGTCACGCGTGATATTTATAACGGCTTAATTGATAAAAGTGCAAGCAAAGAGAAATTACATCGAATCAGCAAGCTGGTTATTTTAGGTTTGGGTTTTGTGACGTGGCTGATTTGTTTGCCGAAAATAACTACGTTAGGCGCGTTACTCAATTTCACAGGTGCCTTTGTAGCCAGCACGATTTGGCCGATTGTTTTAGGATTATATCAGCGCCGTCTATCCGGTGACTTCGTCACGGCTGCGTTAGTCTTAGGTACTATCAGTGGCTTGATTGGTTATCACACGATCGGCTTTTATGTGGCAGCCCTGTTTAGTTGTATTGTGTCTTTCCTGATTTGTATGATTGGCCTGTTAGTTAAAAATGATAACTTTGATTGGCAGCGCCTGAAAAATATGGAGAAACCACAATGATAATTTCTCTAGAAGCATTAGAAACATTAGTACTGACGGCAATGGCAGTGACCTGTTTGTCGCCAGTGATTTTAATTATTTTATTGATCAAGGATTGGATAAAGGATGAATTATGGTGAACCCAATGGTTGATGACAGCATGAAGTTTTCACGCGTAAAACCGGATGTTTTTGGTGATGCGCATCCAAAGGCTTTATTGAAGCGGATTCAAGAAGATGGTGACAAATTACAAGTATTAGCAAACCAACACATTGTTTCTGTTGAACAGTTTGAAGCGGATACTATTCTGCAATTATTCCGACTTGCTAGTAAGTATGAAAGCAATCCTTTGCGCTTTAGCGACCCCCTTAAAGGTAAAATTCTGATCAGTGCATTTTATGAACCAAGTACCAGAACGCGCCTGTCCTTTGAAAGTGCATGGCACCGTCTAGGCGGTGACATTATGTCGATCACCGACCGTGCAACAACCGGTATTGCGAAAGGGGAGTCTTTAGCTGACGTTGGTGAAATGTTTAACAACTATGGCGACTGTGTTGTTCTTCGGGAATCAAACGAAGATTCAGTGACGGAGATGACGTCGACACTGCGTATTCCGATCATTAATGCCGGTAACGGTACGCGTGAGCATCCAACACAAGCGATGGCTGATCTCTATACAATTTTTAAATGGAAGCCTGAGTTGTTAGAGAATAATGGCACCAAAATAAAAATTGCTGTTATCGGGGTTCCTAGTTTTATGCGGACTGTGCGAAGCTTATTAAAACTTTTCGCACTATTTCCTGATATTTTTTCCGAAGTTGTTCTGGTTCATGACAGTGATGAGACTGAAATATTTACCCCAGGTCAGCGAGAGAAGTTAGAAGCTAAAGGATTGAACTTGACCATTAGTCGAACTCTTGATGATATTTTGCCGACGTTAGATGTGGTCTATATTAATGCCATTGCTTGGGTTGGTGATTCTTATGAGGAGCATGGAACTAAGTTTAAACTCGATAAAAACTCACCGTTAAAAGAAGATGCGATCATTCTTCATCCGTTAGCTCGAGGTGATGAGCTATCAACTGACTTGGATGAAACCCCTCATAACTGGTACTTTTCACAAGCTCGTGGCGCTGTTTTTTTAAGAATGGCGTTGTTGACTTGTATGGTTGAACGAACGGAGCGAGTGCTCGACGTCGTTTAAATTGGCAACAGAATTACCTTATTATTTTAACTTAAATCCGAGGAGATTTAGTGTATGTGCGGAATCGCGGGTGTTATACACAGTGATAAGAACCGAGCAATAGATTCGCAAACGTTAGTTAATATGGCAGCGATTCAATACCATCGTGGCCCAGATAACTTCGGTTATCATAACCCTCAAGGCGCTGGTGTGGGCTTAAGTCACGCTCGCCTGACAATTATTGATTTAGATGAAGAGCGTGGTCGTCAGCCTCATGTCAGCGATGATGGACGATACATGATGGTACATAATGGTGAGTTTTACGATTTTCAGCGTATTCGTGCGTCGATGACAGCACAAGGTGCGCGCTTTCAGAGTAAGAGTGACTCTGAGTTAGTGTTGCAAATGTATCCTCATTACGGTATCGAGAAGACGGTAGAGAATTTGCGCGGTGAATTTGCTTTCTCTATTTATGATCGTGAAGAAGAAACCATGTATTTGGTACGCGATCGTTTTGGTATTAAACCACTGTACTGGACCGAAACTGAGCATGGCGTGGTCTTCGGCTCGGAATTAAAAGTGTTATTCGCACATCCTGATGTCAAAAGAGAGATTGACTCTGAAGGACTCTATCATCAATTAATTCAAGTGATGGTTCCAGGTTCAACAGCGTTTAAAGGGGTTAATCAGGTTCCTCCAGGCCACTGGATAAAGATTCAACGTAAAGACGGCAAGTTACATATTGAACAGCATAAATACTGGGATATAGACTTCCCACAGGCGGAAGAGCACCTCAAGGTTAAAGAAGAAGAAGAGTATATTGAGGGAGTACGCGAACAATTGTTGGAAGCCGTACATTTGCGCTTGAATGCCGATGTGCCGGTGGGTGCTTACTTATCAGGCGGAATCGATTCTTGTTCAATCTTGGGCTTATCCGCATCAGTGAGTCAAGATCCTGTTAAAGCCTTCACGATTGGCTTCGATGATGCCGATTACGATGAAACGCCTATCGCTACTGAGATGGCGGAGATGACAGGTGCTGAACAAATCATTTTGCCGTTATCGGCAGAGCATCTTTATGATCATTTTGAGCGAACCATTTGGCATACGGAACGGACTATCTACAACACCTTAGGCGTAGCGAAGTTATTGATGAGTCAAAAGGTGCGTGAGCAGGGTTACAAAGTGGTGCTGACGGGTGAGGGCAGTGATGAATTGTTTGCTGGGTATCCCGCGTTTAGAAAAGATATGTTCCTTTATGGGTTATCAGACCTACCTGATAATTTAAGAAACGATTTACAGTCAACTCTAGCTGAGTCAAATGAGTTGTTCAAAGGCGCCATGTTGCCAAGAGAGGAGTTTAAGTCTGAAGCTATTGATCAAAAAGTCGGCTTTACACCCACTTGTATCCAAAGTTGGATGGGGTGCGACAATTTTGCTCGAGATTTGATGACTCAAGAGCATCACGAAACTATTAAAGACTACGACCCAGGCACCGCAATGGCTGAACAGTTTGATGAAACCCAACTAGAAGGTCGTCACCCGCTTGATAAAGCGCAGTATGTTTGGATTAAGACCATGTTAGAGGGGCAAATTTTAACATGGGGAGGTGACCGAGTGGATATGGCCAACTCCATGGAAGCACGGCCACCGTTTTTGGATCATCATCTGGCGGCCTATGCTGTCAATATTCCTCCACAGATGCGGATTAAAGGCCCAGTGGAAAAGTACGTGCTGAAAGAGGCGATGAAAGGACTGCTCCCTGAAACCCTATATAAGCGGCAAAAGTTTGCATTCATGGCGCCTCCAGCGCATACCGATGAGAAGAAATGGAGCGCATTGATGGAGTTGATGGAGGAGTTTGCGAATAAAGAAAAGATTAAAGAAGCCGGGTTGATTGACTATGATGCATTACAAGCCATGCTTCGCAGTCATGACGATCCAAGTGTCTCCAGAGATCATAAAGTTCAGATGGATGCGATCTTGAATCATGTCTTAGGAGTTCAGCTACTTCACCATCACTTTGTTAAACAAGACATTCCCAAAAGAGCCGCGGCAAAAGCCCACGAACTGGGTTGGGCTGCTTAAACCTTCTTGTTACGTCCTAAATTTTAGGGCGTAACTTTTCTCTTCTTAATGATTTCAAGTCTTATCTGCATCTCTAAAGTCGGAACTGACTTATACCTTTTCACGTTTATGTAAAATTTATGGCAAGTGCACTACAAAAAGCATGAGCTTGGGTTATACTAAATTTTAAGAAAGAGTCTTAACTTACTAGAGTTAATTGTTTTTGATTGGCTTATAGAGAATTTTAGGGATTTATCATGCATATTACTCGATATACGGATTACTCACTTCGTGTATTAATTTACCTTTCGTTGAATACTGAAAAACGTTCAACGATCAAAGATATTGCAGATAGTTACGGCATTTCTAAAAATCACTTAATGAAAGTTGTCCATAATCTCAATAAGTGCGGCTATATTGAAACATTGCGTGGTAAAAAAGGCGGGATGCGATTAAGTAAAAAACCAGAGAATATTAATGTCGGAAAATTGGTTTTAGAGTTAGAGCCTGACTTTAATCTTGTGGAATGTTTTTCTCACAATGGAAACTGCGCAATTACACCTGTCTGTGAATTAAAGTCTATTCTAGGCTCGGCGCTTAGCGAATTTATTAAGAAACTCAGTGAGTACACACTTGCCGATGTGATTGTTAAAGGTGATGAAGGGAAAGCTGCGGAAATCCTTGGCTTATCCCTCGATAACGATAGTGATGGTAAAGTGATACCTATTAGCAATGTTGGCTAATTAACCGTTAAGTTAAACTCTCTGCCACACCCACATAAGTCCTAGCGCCAATATAGCGACAGAAATTAATGGCACAGAAATCTTTCTGACTTTTTCCTTTTTGTTGAGTAACCATAGAAATGGTATGGCCGCGAGTATGATCGCAACTTGACCAATTTCAACTCCTAAATTAAACCCTATGATGCTGGTTAACTGATGGCTTTTACTTAAACCCAGTTCAGTTAGTGCGCCTGCAAACCCCAGTCCGTGCAATAAACCAAATGCTACAGTCATGAGCATGAGTTGCTTGACCCAGTGAGTCATCACGTTAAGTGCAGAATAAGCTACAGAAATGGCGATCCCAACTTCTGCCCACTTTGAAGGAATGGATATCCAACCTAATGAAGTCAAGGTTAGGGTAATAGAGTGTGCTATTGTGAAGCCTGTTATGAGCCAAATCATGGACTTTAATTTTACTGGGCTTATTGGCTTAGCATCGTTACTCAGCGGTTTGATAGGCTTGTTCACAAAATGCAGGAGGAGAGTCAGCACGAATAAAATATGATCAAGACCTATCCAGATATGAATCATGCCTTGGTACAAATAAAACAAAAACGTATCCCAAGCTGACTGTGTTCCGCTTGTTAACTGCCAAGGCTGGTTTGGACCATCAATAATAGTTTGTGCTTGCCCTGTCTCGACCTGCCAGTTAAGTAGTAGTTTATGATCAGAGGTTGTGTCAAATAGCGCAGAATAATTAACATTGATAGGCGTAGGACATTGCAGCGTTAATGGCTGCTTCAATAGGGTTTCCCCATAGCTATCCATCAAAGCAATATCGAAACCCCACTCAGGCTCGCAGGCTTGATCACCTGATGAAAATACTAAATGGTCACTTAAGTAGTCGGTCACTTTTGAATGGCTTTGATTAAGTTCTTGCCACGTGAGTTCCCCATCATTTTTACTATCTAGGTTTAACGTGTGATGTAAGTCGCTAACAGAAACAGCAATGTAACCCACGTGTACATCTTGTGAATACTGCTTAAGAGTCAGGTTTGCTGTGCTGAATTCATGAGCTTGTAATGACGTTGCAAAAAACGTTGCAAGTAACAGTAATCCTAAAAGTAGTAGGTTGCGCATATATCCCTCATTGTTAGAGTTTTTGTGCTTGTTCCAGTAACGCCTTATCAGCAGGTTCTTTGACGTGATTCCAATTCCGATGAGCCCACTGTTGGGCTAATTCAGAATTTGGAGAAACATAAGTGTAGTAATAAGCTATGTCTGCGGCATGTAACTGATCGTTTCTTAATATTCTTAGCTCAATCTTTTTATGGATTAAGCTTTGAAAGTGATCGCCTTTTGAGGCTAACTTTTCTGCTCTAGCCAAGCGGACCAAGAGCCCATCCTCTAAGTTTGACTGGTGTTTTTGTGCCAGTTGGTTGAGCTTTTGATATACGCTATGTTCAGATTTATTTTCGAAAGCCATGTCCGCCCATTGATACCATTGGCTGACAGGTGCTTCATTTAATTCAAAACTAAAGCTAGATTCGGCATCGCTGTAATTTTTATTGATGCGGTGCATCGTCCCTTTAATCTGATGATAGAAACGGGTTAAAGGAGTATCGGTAGAGTCATAGCGCTTCGCTAAACGCTTTATTGATGATGTGACAGTATCAATTTTTTCTTGATGTACTTTTACTTCTATTAAGCATAGTTCACTAGCAGCAATATTATGCGATAGCAATTGTCGACACTGACTGTCAGCCAGGTCGAGTTTATTTTGAATGATATACACTCGAGCTGCTACCAATAAACTCTGAGGGTAATAAATGCTGCTTTCATCAATCTGCTCTAACAACAATATTGTCCGTTCGAATTGATGGTCGCTTTGTGCGATATTTGCTTTTATTAGGTAATACTGGTTGGCTTGCGAGCTAGTCAGTTCCTCTGTTTTAACAGGAGCTATTAATTTTTTTGCAGTAATAAGTTTGTTACTGTTGCCGGGGTACTTAGAGCGCTCTATGTGTTCACTGACCGTATCAAGAAGAGAGGACACATCTTGCTCAGAAGCTATTGAAATATCATTACGATTGGTTGGTTTATTAAAATCCTTGACGTCATATTCAAGAATAACGTCTGATGATTTATTAGGGATCCATTCTTTCGCAACATTCTTAGAAGGAAAAGAACACATCAGCAGCGTAATCGCTGCTGATGTGAGTAGTTTAAGTTTATTGTTCGCCATCTTGAACCAAGTCCTGATAAGTATCAGTTGTGGTAACGTCGAATATAAACTCTCGCCCATTGACACCAGATGGTTCATCACCTGGTTGTTTTTGATAGGCTTCTCGACTGTAAGAGCTAAACACTTCCTGCTTGACGTTTACAGTAATATCTACTTCAGTAGTTGCACTGTTAGACTGACCGTCGGTCGCAATAAAAGTGAATACATCTGCTCCGGTGAACTCGCTGTCAGGCGTATAAGTAAAGCTGCCATCATTGCTAAGTTCTACAGTACCAGATTGCGGATCATTAATGATAACGAAGCTTAAAGCATCACCATCAGGATCTTCCGCTTGCAGTTCATCCATGACCGGTGTATCTGTTTCGGTCATGATTGAAAGCTTGCTGGCTACAGGCGCCTGATTCATGTCAGGAGCCCCGTCATCGTCGTCGCTACAAGCCGCTAAGGCTAGAGCGGAGGAGACGATTGCCAGATACTTGAATGTTTTCAAAGTATTCATGAATGACTCCTATGATTAGTTAGGTGAACCAGCTAGTGGAGTTTTTAAGTATGGGAAGCTCTCGTCCACATCATCTGCTGATAAAGGCGCACCGTCTGTAAATGGCGCATTACCGACATTAGCATCTGATGGTGAGCAGTAGCCTAGATTGGTTGGAGTACCATTGACTGGAAACTCATAACACAACCGACCCATTACAACACGTAGAGCAATATCCACCACGTCATCACCCGGACGACGTCCGTTAGGGAAGCCTGCTAGGTCATCACCAACGACACCATAAGGTGATTGTTGTGATGCTGGAACCGCTGGAATGGCAGTATTAAGACGTAGCATCTCAGATGGCGTAACAGTTGCTTGTTGGTTAACACCTGGGAAACCTGTTAGGAAGGTTGCCAATAGATCTTCCCTTGGGAAGTTTGTTGGCGCAATTGTCTCAAAGTTAGTCCCAAGAGTGTTGTTAACCGCATCTTTAAACAAGATGTTTAGTAACTCGGGGAAACTTGGGTGAGTGACATAATCAGCAAACTGACCGTCACCACTTGGAGCGGTAGTAGAGAACTTGTCTTTATCAGGAAGTCCAATAACCACTTCGTTCACAAGAGGGTTACTCAAACGTGAAATCTGTACCATAGCACCGCCGTTAACTTCAGGCTTCTCAAACGTAGCGTTTGGATTCTGAATACGGGCTTGTGGGACATAAGCCGTGGTCCAAGCACCGATAACACCGTTACCATTACCGACTAAGCAGCTTTTGGGTAGTTCTAGTGCAATGGTAGTGACGTTCTTGTCACGAAGATCATCGTTAGCTGTATCTTGAGTGATACCGCCAGGGAAACCATTACCATCGCCAGCACCTGGAGAGCTATCACCTTCAACTGGGACATAGTTTACTAAGTCAAAACTTTCGCCTAGATTGACTGCGAAAGCGTCAGAACGTTGACCGACGAAAGCTTTACCTGTTTGTGAACAGTTCGGTACGCTAATGTCGTATACGTACTGATCAGCGTAAGCTTGGTAGTCAGCGGCAGATGAAAAGGTTTTATCACCAATATAATCCCAAGGCTTGGTGAATGTAGTTTCACCGCCTGCTGCAGTAACCGAAGTTTTAGTACCTGAATTAACCGGACCTTCAACGAGGTTAATGCTGTACTGTTCGATAAAGTTAAGTACAGAGCTATCGCCTGCTGAAATGCCACCAGCATTTTTAAGTGGAATAGCAATCTGTTTTTTGTCGCCATCCGGACCGATAGCGAGCTGGATACCAGCACCGTCAGCGGCTAAGTTATTATCAAATTTAAACTGGAACGTTAAGTCTTCGACCGCATCACCATCACTATCAACATGAATGTTATAATTGGCTGCTGGGTCTAAAGCAAAGTAATTCGGGCCGCCGTAAGCGTCCTGAAGTGGAACATAGTTTGCGATTAACGTAACATAGTCCGCACGACCTGATTCGTAGCTATTAAAAACATAAAAATCGGTAGAATCAAGTGTCGGGTAGCGTGTAATGTTTGGTGCTTCGCGGTGACTTGAAGCGACCGCATCCTGTGCTATATAAGCGGTGGTTAAGCATAAGCAAACCGCGCTTGTTATAATGTGCTTCTTCATTGTTCATACCTCGTTTTCTGTGGGGTGTTCTTGTTGTACTACGATGGACTTGTGTGTGAAGTCGTATGCAACATTAATACCCCCGTCTATTTTCTAGAGTACAAATCTTGTTAGCTTGTACCTGCAACCTACCCTAAGCCCTCGGATGTGAAAGTAATGTAAACGCAGACATCCGATGAGTGCTGTGTGAGCTACCGGCACAAATTAATGTTGTCACTTTCACAAGGTATTCACTTCATTCGTTTTAGCGTGAGCTTACGTTGATGGAACACGAATGAAATACTTATGAAAGTGAAATTGTGTACACTACCTTTTTTGGTTACTGCCTCGATAGCGATGGCGAATGATGAAGCTACCGATGCTTTATCTTCCACACCAAACTATGAAGTGATGATTATAGAGGGGCAAAGAATCAACCTTATTGGCAGCTCACAATCTGCTTCGGAGGGTGTCATTGGGCAAGTAGAACTGTCGCAACGACCAATGCTCAGAACTGGCGAGATACTAGAAACGGTTCCAGGTCTTGTCGTCACGCAGCACAGTGGCTCAGGTAAAGCTAACCAATATTTTCTTCGAGGTTTCAATTTAGATCACGGAACGGACTTTGCAACGTCTATTGATGGTATGCCTATAAACATGCGAAGCCATGGGCATGGTCAAGGTTATACCGATTTAAACTTTATTATTGAGGAAGCAGTAAAAACCATCACCTATAAGAAAGGGGCTTATTATGCTGATGTCGGGGATTTCAGTGGCGCTGGAACAGCATTAATAAGTACGCAAAATAGAGTGGAGCAAGGGTTTGTTGAGTTAACACTAGGAGAGGATAGTTACCAAGAATTAACCACGGTTAACTCTTTTCAACAGGAGGACGTATCATGGTTGTACGCAGTAAATGTTAACTATTATGATGGTCCTTGGACGGATATTGAGGAAGATCTCAAGAGAAAAAATGTATGGCTAAAGCGCAGTCAAACATTTCAAGATCTGACATTCGATACAACGCTCATGCTTTACGACAATAGCTGGAATAGCGCAGATCAAATCCCTCAAAGAGCCGTTGAGCGGGAGATCATTGATGAGCTTGGGTCGTTAGACACGACTGTCGGTGGTAATTCAGATCGTTATAGCCTTAATTTCCAATGGTATACCGATAACTTCAATGCAAATGTCTATGCCATTCAGTATGGCTTGAATTTATGGTCAAACTTTACTTATTTTCTTGATGATGAAAATAATGGTGATCAATTTGAGCAGGTTGACGAGCGGGTAATTTATGGTGGCTCTTTCAACTATACTCTACCGTTTAACAACTCTTTTTTAACGCATCAATTCGGAGCCGAAGCTCGATATGATGATATTGATGAGGTTGGACTTTATAAAACACAAGATCGGCAACGTCTCGGAGTCGTTCGTAGCGATACTATTGGGCAGCTAAGCTTGGGCGCCTTCTATGAGGCAACGATGAATTGGACTTCAACTCTCAAGAGTGTGGTCGGCGTGCGTTATGATTACTACGATTTTGATGTCAGTAGTTTACCCGAGTCTAATGTTAATGGAGTTAATCTAACCCATAATGATGGACAAGATACGGATGATTTACTGTCAGCTAAAGCCAGTTTGATTTATTCCATCAATTCAGAGTGGGAGACTTATTTATCGGCAGGACAGGGATTCCATTCCAATGATGCACGTGGAGTAACGGGTAAGGTTGATCCAGCTACTGGACAGCCTATCGACAGTGTTGATCCATTAGTACGGTCTTTGGGTTACGAGTTAGGTATCAGGGGCTTCATTACCGATCGACTGAATACGTCACTATCACTTTGGACACTCGATTTAGATAGCGAGTTACTGTTTGTGGGAGATGCGGGCAATACTGAAGCCAATGGTGCGACTGAACGCTATGGATTAGAGTTGACCGCGTACTATCGAATTGATGACACTTGGTCATTGGATATGGAGTATGCATACACGGATGCTCAATATAGCAATGTTGCTGTGGGCGAAGGCGACCATGTGCCTGGTGCGATAGAGCATGTGTTACAGGCAGGCATTAGTGCGAATTTTGCCAATGGTTGGTTTATGAATACTCGTATTCGATATTTTGGTGAAAGACCACTCGAAGAAACAGGGAAGATTACTTCTGACTCCAGTACCTTAGCTAACTTCCGACTCGGCTTCAGGCAGGATAATTGGAGCTTTAAAGCTGATATTCTTAATGCTTTTGATAGCAATGATCATGATATTGATTACTATTATGCGTCACGACTATCATCAGAGTCTTCGGGCGTCGCTACAGAAGACGTTCACTACCATGTCTTAGAGCCTAGAACAGTCAGGTTATCAGCCACTTATCATTTCTAAGAATAAGTGTTGCGTTGAGCAAAAAATAAGCATATAAAGTGTTCCGTTTTTAATGTTTACTGTTGAGGGTACTGCGGTTGAGCAGAGTTATAACTGAGTCAATGGCTACGACTAACACGATGTCACCTGAGAACTCTTTGTTGTTTGATAATATCGCTAACGATTTGAGTAAGAAGGGATACAGTGTCAATTACAATGCACTGCCACAACAGCTCTCTCTGGAGTTGCTAGACCAACTTCATGTCATGAGCCGTAAAGAGTTCGATGCTGCTGGGATAGGCCGCCAACAGGACCATATGGTCGATAATTCGGTAAGAACCGATGAGATATGCTGGATTGATGGCAGTTCAGATGCTGGTGAGAAGTGGCTAGCGTGGTCGTCAGAGCTGCGTGAATACCTAAACTCTCAACTTTTTCTAGGGCTCTTTTCCTTTGAGAGTCACTTTGCACACTATGGGCCTGGTGACTTTTATAAGCGCCACCTCGATGCCTTTAAAGGTCAATCTAACCGTGTGCTATCGATCGTGGTCTATTTGAATGTCGACTGGCAGCCGGAAGATGGTGGCGAGTTAGTTCTCTATAAGGATGAGGAAGACGCTGAAGGTTTCAAAGTTAACCCTAGCCTCGGCACTGTGGTGGCTTTCTTAAGTGAACAGTTTCCACATGAAGTCTTGCCTGCGGCTCATGATCGATATTCAATCGCGGGTTGGTATCGCCTCAATACCAGTCAGCCAGATCGGGTTGACCCTCCACGTTAGCGCTTAGTAATGACAAAGGGACAATGTAAGAAGCAATTGTCGATATCGCGGATTAGCCCGTTATGGTTATTAATACTGAATCTCTAGCACATGAGTTGCCGCTGGTGTTACCCAGCTAAACGCCTGCTTAACGTAGAAATTAGCAGATAAAGCCTTTTCGATGAGAAACTCGGCTAGGAATAACTTAGCCATGCTTTTTATCGGGGATTTTTGTATAATGCGCAACAATTTCTACAGCGGTATCAAAATCGCTGGCGCGGCAACCCCTCGATGCACTGCCATCGCACTGCGCTATTTAAATTTGTATCGTTCTCATGAGGAGTGGCAATGAAAGTAGGTATTATAATGGGCTCAAAGTCAGATTGGCCCACCATGCAACATGCGGCAGACATGCTTGATAAATTCGGCGTTGAGTATGAAACCAAGGTCGTTTCAGCTCACCGCACTCCTCAACTACTAGCTGACTATGCATCCTCTGCAGCTGAGCGCGGTATTAAGGTTATCATTGCCGGAGCCGGCGGTGCAGCACATCTTCCTGGTATGGCGGCAGCTTTCACTTCATTGCCAGTACTCGGCGTTCCGGTAAAATCTAAAGCCTTAAATGGTGTCGATTCGTTGCTGTCAATTTGTCAAATGCCAAAAGGCGTCGCGGTGGGCACCCTAGCCATTGGAGACGCTGGAGCTGCAAACGCAGGGTTACTAGCGGCACAAATTTTAGGCTGTCAGCAGCCACAGTTGCTCGAAAAAATTGACCAGTTCCGCAGCGAGCAAACAAACACCATTTTGGCCAACCCTAACCCAGCTGAATAAACGAATCTTATTATGCAAATGTTAGTACTCGGTGCAGGGCAGCTAGCGCGGATGATGGCGCTGGTAGCCACCCCTTTAGATATTCATATTCGAGCCTACGATGTTAACAGTGAGCAAGTATTGCATCCTGTGACCGGTGAGCGTTATGAGCAAAACTTGACACAAGCAATTGAAGCCAGCGACCGTATCACGGCTGAGTTTGAGCATGTTCCAGCAGATGTGTTGGCGCTATGTGAGCAAAGCGGTAAGTTTTTTCCAGGCAGAAAAGCTATCGAATGTGGCGGAGATCGCGCTAAAGAGAAAGCCTTGCTGGATGGCGCGGGTGTGCCAAGCGCTCCGTACGTACTTGTAACCGAACATCGCCACTTAGAACAAGCTATCAGTGACCTAGGGCTACCTTTGGTTATTAAAACATGTCAGGCAGGCTACGACGGCAAGGGGCAGTGGCGTTTAAAAAGCACTGATCAAGCTGACGACATCTGGCAAGAAATGAAAGCCTTTTTAGATAAAGATGCGACGCATAGTATTATTTGTGAAAAGATGATTCCGTTCGATCGCGAGGTCTCAGTCATCGGCGCACGTGATGCCCAGGGTAATGTTAAAGTTTACCCTGTGACTGAAAATGAGCACACTAATGGTGTCTTGACACTGTCAGTGGCGGGTATTGTTAATAAAAATATTCAGGCCCAAGCGGTTGATGCATATAACAAGGTAGCCAAAGCACTGGATTATGTGGGTGTATTGGCAATCGAGTTTTTTGAAGTTGAAGGCGAGTTGTTGGTTAATGAAATTGCGCCAAGAGTGCACAACTCTGGTCACTGGACACAACAAGGTGCTTTCTGTTGTCAGTTCGAAAATCATGTGCGTGCGGTTGCTGGCTTGCCGTTGGGCAGTACCGACTTAATGCAACCGAGTGCGATGATAAATGTGCTTGGTCAAGACGCTATTCCTCAGCAAGTATTGGCCACGCCAGGCGTTCGAAGCCACTGGTATGGCAAGACGGTAAAACCAGGGCGTAAAATGGGGCATATCAATGTCAGCGCCAACAGCCTATATGAGCTAGGAGAGCGCCTTAGCGAATTGCAAGCGCACCTCAGTGAGCAGGATTACCCTGGTATTAAAGCGCGAGCTCAGCAGCTAAAAAGCAGTTAGGGCGCCTACAACTACCCTGCAAGAGTTCAATGAATAAAAAAGCCTCATCACTGATTAGTGGTGGGGCTTTTTTTATTGGGACAAGACGCTTGAAGCAAGGTAGCTTCTTTTTTCAACGTCATATAGGCAATAAAAAAGGCCACTTAAAGTGACCTTTTTTATGACATTGGTGGAGACGGCGGGGGTCGAACCCGCGTCCGCGAATCCGCCGCTTCAGAATCTACATGCTTAGAACCATCTTTAATTTAACTAATGATGAGCCAATGGTCAGGCTTTCAAAAGCGATTCCGAGGAAAGTTTAACAGTTGGCTGCCGGACACAGTTACCTGCGAGTTCCTGTATATGACTGTCTATCTCCTACCAAGAACGCTCAGAGTAGACAGTTAGCCTTAAGCGGCTAAAGCGTAGTTGTCTTCGTTTGCAACTATAAGTTTTCAGCTTTGATTTTACGAGATTCGCTGAACATCTCGACATGCAACTAAAGTTTTGTAATCCACGTCGAAGCCGTTTCGTCCCCGTGGAACTTTCTATTATAACTGATATGGAGCTTGTGTATATAGAATTCAAGTGGAATACTACGGAAAGTAATTTGTGGCTTGGTTAACATTCCTATGTTTAACAAAAGGTTACACTTTGAGGGATAAAGTAGGAGGGTTAATGTCAGAGCAAAATAATAAGCGCCTTGAGTCGGCGATGCTGTCTCATAAGGGTGTGTCTCGCGAGAATAATGACGATAAAGTTTACGGCTCTTCAGAGCTTGGGTTGTGGCTGCTGTCAGATGGTGTCGGTGGGCTTAAGCAAGGTGAGCAAGCCAGCTTATATACCGTGAAAGAGATCCGTAAGTCGATTGCTAATGGTTCTAATTTATTCAACGCTGTTCACTCTGCTCACTCCGTGATTAAAGCCTATAATCGGCATGAGGAAGAAGAACGAGGAGCAACAGTTGTCGCTGTTCATTCTAAAGGTGATAGTTATGATATTGCATGGGTTGGAGACAGCCGTGCTTACCTCTGGAATGAAGTGACTGGAGAACTATCTCAGCTGACAGAAGATCATACCTTGGTGCAAAAATTACTCAATGCGGGCTTACTCGAGCAATCGCAGGTAAAGCATCATCCCAAACGCCACGTTATAACCCAATGTTTGGGAATCGAGAATGACCATCAATTAGATATTGGCTTTTTGACTCGAGAATGGGATTATGGGGAGCACCTTTTACTGGCTAGTGATGGTTTATATGATGAACTGTCTCGGACAGAGCTAATAGGTGCTTTACGCATGCAACGTGATAACCAAGCAAAAGTAGAGTATATGGTATCCCTTGCATGTAAAAATGGGGGTAGCGATAATGTTTCTGTAATTCTTGTTTCATCGCCGATAAAAAAAGCGAGAAAGAAGAAGAAAAAGAGTTTTATTGAGCAAATCAAAGAATTATTAAAAATAGGTTAACGTGAGGTAAGTATGTCGTCACAAGATTCGTCAAAAAACAAACCCGAGCCGACAAAGGGGTATAGAGAAGATAAGGCTGGGCCACAGGGAACACTTGTTTTTGACTCTAAAGAAGTCGATAGGATGATAGCTGCTGAAATTCAAAAACTAGAAGATGATGGAACTAAAATCCCTGCTTTGTTAGCTACAACGAAGCCTCATGCGGGTACAGCGTTTATTTTGGACTACGGGAAAAATGTCATTGGGCGTGGGAAAGGCAACAGTGTGACGATTTATGATCCCGCAGCGTCGTCAACGCATGCCCAAATTACTTATTACAACGGTGAGTGGAAAATTCTTAACTTATTGTCTTCTAACGGAACTATTGTTAACGGCGAGAAAATTTCAGAGCGTGAGTTAACGTTTGGTGACAAAATCCAAGTTGGTCATACGGAGTTCTTGTTTACGCTTGTTGATTCACAAGAAGAAGAGGACGATGAGAAAGCTGAAATAAACTGGATGTTGGTGGGGTCTCTGGGCATAGCTGCGTTGTTACTCATCGGTGTACTCATCTGGTTGTTCCTATAATTACGATTAATGTCTGATAAATTAACCATAGGACGCTACGAGCTAATCGAAGAGATTGGCCGTGGCGCTATGTCAGTAGTCTATTTAGCTAAAGACCCTGATATTGGTCGCTCACTTGCCATTAAGTTATTAAAACATGACTTGGTTGAAGATGATGAATATCGAAACTTGTTTTTAAGGGAAGCCCGTGCTGCCGGTGGCTTGAGCCACCCTGGCATTGTTACCATTTACGATGTTGGGATTTGGCAAAATAGACCTTATATCGCTATGGAGCTATTGGAAGGCGTACACTTAGATGACTTCCTCTCGGAGCATGGAACTTTTTCGATCAGTGAGGCACTTGATCTTGCTCAGCAACTGACGGATGCTTTGGATTATGCTCACAACAAAGGTGTAGTTCATCGAGACATAAAACCCGAAAATATTCTCGTTCTTGATGGCGGTAAGCGCTTTAAAATTACAGATTTTGGTATTGCGCGGATTGAGCACCAGTTCTTAGAAGCTGAAAATGAGGAAGATCAGACGAAGGTCATGGGGACGCCAGCTTACATGTCACCTGAGCAAATTTCAGGAAATGAGACAAACTTTAAAACCGATCTTTATTCGCTAGGCGTTATTCTCTATAAAATCACTAAAGGAGAGCTTCCTTTTCAAGCCGCCAATTACGGTGCCATGATGCAGGCAGTACTTCAGCAAAATCCTAAACCACTTAATGCCTACTCTGAACAGGGGTTTATTTGGCAGAGCATTATTTTTCGTTTGTTACAAAAGAACCCTGATTTACGCTATAGACAGACAGAAGAGCTCATCACAGAACTTAATGCTTTGTCAGAAGAGATTGAACAAGAGCGAAAAGGGATTGACAGCATTAGCTTTGTATCCATGAGAGCGCGCTGGGCTATTTCTTTGTCATCATTAGTGTTGGTGGTGATGGCTTTAGGGATGATCTGGGTATATAACAAACAAAATACTTTAATGAATCAATTGGTATATGATTATGGAAGCTCAATGGCTCAGATTATTTCTAGTGAGACCGCTGAGCCTTTGTTACTTGGTGAGGGGGTTGCTCTACAGGCGATTACAGTAGATATTGTAGAGAACTCGGAGATTTTGTATTTGTCGATTCGTGACAAGGATGGGCTAGTGCAAAGTAGTAGTGTCCAGAATGAAATTGGCAAGAAATATAACCCTTCAAAAAATAGTGAGTTGAAAAATAATAAAGGGAATGCGCGTATTTATGAAAATTTAAAAGATTTTACGCAAGAAGCTTTTCTTTTTGATACGCCAATATCGTTTCAAGATAAACAAATTGGTTTTGCGAGCATTGCGATAGGCCGAAATAACCTTATTAGTGCGACCCGATCATCTTTATTAGCTATGATAATTTGGATGTTTGTTATCATGCTCGCAGTGTTCTCTGGAGTTTATTGGCTAGCCAATAAGTTCACTCAAAGAATTAATAAAACTCGGCAAGTCATTAAAGATATTCGTGCTCACGGACAATCGGATATTATTAAAATTGATACGCATGATGAGGTTGGTCGCCTGCAACAAGAGGTTAATGACCTAACGCATAAGCTGGCCGGTTTAACCAAGACTCAGCATATGAGCACGGGTGAAGTCGACCCATCATTAGACGATTTGACGGAAATTGATAAGACCATCTTGCTCGACTATCCTGAAAAGTCGAGTGAAAGTGACAAGGATGCCTCTAACTAATTATTAAGTAATTTAAAGGTTTTCTAGTTTATTCTGAAGCGCTTTAACTCTATCTTTATAAACAAGAGCTAAGTCGTCATTTGGGTTAATCTCTAAAATCTTATCCCAGTACTGTAGTGCACTGTCTAACTCTTGGTTCCTATAGTGTCTAAGTGCCTTCTGATGGTAATGTTCAGAAACCTTGTTCCTAGTAGACGTAAATAAAATATTATTTTCAAGGGGTTTGCCAACCTGATTCCAAGAAACTAATAGAATGTCGTAAGATTCATCAAATTTTGATTGGTCGGAGAATCGTTTAGCGGTAATAAGTTCTTGCTCTGCTTTCAGAGTCGACAGTTCAGATATTAAAGTTTTCTGATTCGCCTTGCTTAATGGAGCTTCACTAATCAATGAAGATAACAGCTGTTCAGCGTCGCTATTTTTTTGCTGTCTTTTGAGATTCTTTGATTGGATAAGCGCAATGTCGACTAATTGGCCTTGTAATACTTGATTCTCAGCAAGATCAGGCTGCTTGGTGATCCAGTTAAGAGCTTGTTCATATTCTTGAGCTTCTAGTAGCTTTTCAAGCTCTGGATCCGTGCTGTTATTAGGAGTTGGTTTGTTAGTGACTTTAGTAGACTCTAGTTCTGTATTCTTAGGCACGGTTAAACCGTTAGTGGGAAGTAGAAGCTTTTGTCCAACATAGATCGAATCGCTAGGTTTGAGCTTGTTAAGTTCTAACAATTCAGTGTACCGTTGCGATGAACCAAGATATTGTTGCGCAATAGTCCCTAGTGTGTCACCTGAACGGACGGTGTAGCTGTAGGTAGAAGGAGCCTTCGGCTGATTATTTTTGTCAGAAAATTGGAAGTCGGACGGTTGTGAAGGGGTTGCATCGACAATGGGCACGACAATATCTTTTCTGTCTTCTTTAAAAGAACAGCCAGCTAAAAGTATAGCAGCGGCCACAGCAGAAAGCTTGATCGACGCTGTGATTGTGCTTAGTCGTGGGTGTGATGCGTTCAAATCGTTCAATTTCCTAGTAATTTACGGACAAATTATAGTAGCAGGAATAAGACAATATCAGTGTCTGAGGAAGTTATTTTAAGAACTGCGTCACACACTATGTTTCATGATGCGTTCTTTGGTTTTATTCCACTCACGCTCTTTTTCTGTCGCTCGCTTATCGTGCTGTTTCTTACCTTTTGCTAAGGCAACTTCTAGTTTTATTAAGGACTTTTTCCAGTATAGCTTGAGAGCTACGACTGTATGCCCTTGTTGCTCCACACCACGAAACAGTTTAGCTAACTCATGATTATGTAATAATAGCTTACGGGTCCTAAGCGGATCTGCTACTACATGAGTCGATGCGCTAACGAGCGGCGATATATGGCATCCAAAAAGAAAAGCCTCTCCATTTTTGAGTAAGACATAGCTTTCAGCCAAATTGACTTTACCTTCTCTCAGGCTTTTGACTTCCCAGCCTTGTAGGGCTAGGCCAGCTTCAAACGTCTCCTCGATGAAGTAGTCATGGCGCGCTTTTTTGTTGAGTGCTATTGCGCTACTAGAGCTTTTACTTTTACTTTTTTTGCCCACAGATAATCTCTTGGTGATGATGAAACATAAAGTTTACCGATGCTGGGATTATAGGCTTCAATGGCCTATGTCTCAATAGGCTAGGATTTTTTAAAACGGCAATGTTACAATTGCGCCAAGTCATTACTGCTTTAAAACGTGTTGTAACTATGAAAACCATTAAGCGACAAGCTTTATTACCTTACTCGGCTAAGCAGATGTTTGAACTGGTGGACGATATCAATAAATATCCAGAGTTTTTACCTAACTGTGCCGGGGCGACAGAAGTTGAGCGAAGTGACAATCAAGTTATTGCAACCTTGGCTGTTTCTAAAGGCGGTTTTGAGAAGCAATTTACAACAAAAAACACCAATACACCTTATAGTAGGATTGATATGGAGTTGGTGGACGGGCCCTTTAAACAATTAACTGGGCTTTGGAGTTTTACTTCGTTGGACGAGCAGGCCTGCAAAATTGAGCTAGAAGTCAGCTTTGAGTTTTCAAATATGTTAACCAGCATGGCTTTTAGCAGTATTTTTAACCATCTGGCTGAGTCTTTTGTTGAAGCTTTCTCAAATCGAGCAAAGCAGGTGTATGGCTAGTTAGGAGTGATTGATGCCCCAGTCTGATCCGGTTATCGCGCAAGACCGCAAGCAAACAATCAATGTGGAGGTTTGCTATGCGTTGCCAGATAAACAAACGTTACTGAGCGTCAGGGTTAAGGCTGATGCTACCATTGAGCAAATTATAAAAGATTCAGGGATTCTAGAGCTGCACCCATCGATTAATTTGGCTGATAGTAAGGTGGGTGTTTTTAGTAAGTTATCTAAGTTGGATGATAAGGTACATGACGGAGATAGGGTAGAAATATATCGACCATTATTAATCGATCCCAAAGAAGTTAGGAAACAGAGAGCTTTAAAAGCAAAGCAAGAAACTGAAAAAACAGGAAAAAATAAGCCCCCAATAAATAAAAAGGAAACTTAGTTGTTACGTTACCTCTATACAAGTATTTATTATCTTTGTGCACCTTTGTTATGTATTCGCTGGGTTTACAAGAGTTTCAAACCACCTCAATATCGTGAGCCGATGCGTGAGCGCTTTGGCTTCGTAACACCTCAAAAAAGAGAGTCAGTTTGGTTTCATGCAGTTTCGATGGGGGAGTCTATTGCTGCAAAAGCTATTATTAAAAAGTTATTGGAGCAAAACCCTGAGCTAAATATCGTTGTGACAACCACAACACCAACTGGAGCAAGACAAATTCTGGAAGGTTTGGGTGATAGTGTCACTCATCACTTTTCACCGTGCGACTTGCCTGGCACTATCAAACGCTTTGCGAAGAGAATTAAACCGAGGGCTTTAGTGATCATGGAGACGGAGCTATGGCCAAACTGGCTTAATCATATGAAGAAAACCGGTGTTCCTGTCATATTGGCCAATGCTCGTATGTCCCAGAAATCATCAGATAATTATTTAAAAATTGAATCTCTGATCAATGAAATGATGAGTGCTTTCTCATTAGTTTTAGCTGTTTGCGAGGCTGATGCTCAACGTTTCGTTTCTTTAGGAGTCAACGCCGAGCAGTGTAAGGTAACTGGAAACATAAAGTTTGATCAAGCATTCGATGTTAATGAAGCAAATGGTTATTACCCACCATGGAGTGAGCAACAAGCTCCAATATGGCTAGCAGCAAGTACGCATAGAGGCGAGGACCGAATCTTACTCTCGGCTCACGAACAGGTGGTGGAGAAGCTTCCTCAAGCAAAGCTCATTATAGTGCCGAGGCACCCTGAGCGCTTTGATGAAGTGGCTCACTTGATACAAGAGGGCGGCTTTAGTCTTGCACGTCGTTCAGATTCTGATACCTGGAGTGAATCCGCAAATGTGCTTTTGGGAGATAGTATGGGTGAGCTTATGTTAGCTTATCAGTTATCTGATGTAGCATTTGTTGCGGGAAGCCTAGTGCCAATTGGAGGGCACAATGTGATTGAGCCTGCGATGTTAGGAAAGCCCGTTATATCAGGCCCTTACGTACATAACTTCCAAGAAATATTCCACGAGTTAGAAAGCCAAGGTGGGGCCTTGCAAGCTTCAACTGAAAGCGAGATCAGTGAGTTGGTGGTTAGTTTGCTGGAGAATGAAGATCGGAGGAAGGCGGTAGGTAGTAACGCTAAAAAGGTTGTTGAAAGGAGTCGAGGTGCATTAAAACGCACCGTGAAGGAGTTAGAGCCTTTCCTCTAACGCAGAATATTTAGCGAGGAGAAAAGGCTCTTGAGTTCTGTCAGTTGTTAACTAACCATTCATTCACTTGCTCTATGTCTTGCTCTGTTAAGGTTCCTACAGCTTGTTTCAGTTTTAAACCGTTAATCAAGTAGTTGAACTTGGCCTGACTTAAAGAGCGCTCGGCTGCATAAACGGCCCGGGTTGCTTGTAACACATCGATAATATTGCGCGTTCCCGCTTGATAACCATCTTGGGTCGCTTCTAAAGAGCTCTGGCTTGACTCTAGAACTCGAGTGTTGGCCTTAAATGACTGTATAGATGCTTCCAGGGTTGTAAAAGCTGAGCGGACATTTTTTTGTATGGCTCGAGTGTTTTGCTCTAGTTCATGAGTAGTGCGTAAATAACTCTGTTTAGCTTTTTCAGTTTGAGCTGAAGTGCGAAGCCCTGAAAACAGAGGTACAGATATTGTCACGCTTGCCTGATAACCATCTGAGAGTTGAGATGAGGTGAAGGTTGAGCCCGGAGGCGCTGGAGACGGCCCTGATACACCTAGCGGGAAAACACGGTCGGTGTCGCTATCTCGGTCTGAATAATTAACGTTGAAGTTTGCTCTTGGGTAGTGACCACTGCGGTTGCGCTTTACTTCATCCCTCGCCACGCGAACGTTCATCTGCTGTGCTTTTAAGCCAAGGTTTGACTCTGTGGCCACTCGCATCCAATCATCCATATTCGCAGGCTGAGGTGCCTGCATAGAGATAGAGTTACCCACATCTTCTAGTTCACTATAATACTGTCCAGTGACTTCTCTAAGCGCCTCTTGAGCATTAATAAGAGCTGTTTCTTGGCTGATCTCATTAGCAACAGCTTGATCATAATTGGCTTGAGCATTTAAGAAATCCGTTGCGTTGGCTAAGCCTGATTCGTACTGCTCACGGGTTAAGTCCAATTGCTTTTGTAAGGCTGATTTTTCATTCTGGGTGATTTCTAGCGATTCTTCGGCAGCTAAGACGTTAAAATAAGCTTGTGTGGTTCTTAACATTAAGCTCTGCAAGTTTGATGCATGAGTTAATTCAGCCGCTCTGACCCGCATTTCTGATTGGTCAAGGGCAATCCACTGTCCCCAGTCAAACAGGACCTGATCGAGTTGAATGGCATAAGTCGTTGTATTCACTTCACTGTTGAAAGGATCCGATGGGCTCCCATCAAGACCCTGACCTTCGTTATCAAAGTCAGAACGTGAACGGCTGATACTTCCGCCAATCTGCGGTAATAAACTCGAGCGAGAAATACGGTAGTCTTGCTCGGTAGCTCTGAGGTTCGCTTCACTAATCTTATATTGGGTATCATTAGCTAACGCGTCTTGGTAAACCGTGAGTAAGTCGGTGTTAGCGATACTGGCGTTAGTTATGCCACCAAGAAGCGCCATTGCAAGAACTTTGTAAGTTGTCGTCATTTTCATCAAAATCGTCTCTTCAGTATTTTCTTGTTTCTACAGTGTTATCCGTAACTGCAGTATTAAAAATCAAATTGAGGTTTAGGCTTACTATTGATTAAGCTCGGTATAACGGTTTCATAAAGGCTTTCATAGTGCCATTCATCTTCGCCTAAGCGAGTAACGAGTTGTGCTTTCATTGCTGGCTCTGTGCCAGTCACACAAAACAAACGGCCACCAACCTTTAGGTGAGCCAGATATTGTTCAGGGAGTTGGTAGTAACTGCCTGTGATAGCAATGACGTCATAAGGTTTGTGGTGAGGCCAACCATTAACGGCATCGCCTTCTTCAAACTCAATATTGGTCAATCCGAGTTCTTCGGTTATTTTGCTCGCCTTTTCAACAAATTCTTCAATAATATCAACGCTGTATACCTTTTCAGCAAGGCTGGCTAACAAAGCCGTGCAGTAACCGGTTCCTGTGCCGATTTCAAGCGCCGTATCGGTCGGCTTTATGGCTAAGGCCTGTAACATGCGAGCTTCTTCTTTAGGCGTCATCATGATTTGGCTATGGCCGATACTAATTTGGGTATCGGCATAAGCGATGGGCCTGAAACGTTTGGGGACAAACCGATCGCGAGCTAAACCGTGAATTTTATCCAGCACCCGTTGATCAAGCACATTCCAAGGCCTAATTTGTTGTTCAACCATATTATGCCTAGCGATCTCAAAGTCAGTTGCCGCGCTTGTCATCACTACCTCACTTAGTTAAAGTCTGGCGACTCTTTATTGTGATTCTATAACCCAATAATAAGTACAAAGAATAGTCATTTCTGATATTTCAAACAACACGCTAAGTGTAACAGATTATGAAAGAGTGATATGCTCAATTTGGTTAAGCTAAGGTAAAGATTGGCGCGTTAGCATAGAGAGGGCAGTGTTGAATGACCCAGTTTACAAAGGATGACGTGAAGTTTATTGATGAAGAGGAGCTGTACCAAGGCTTCTTTTCCATGAAAAGATACCGTTATCAGCATCGTCGCTACCAGGGGGACTGGAGTCCTGTGGTTGAGCGGGAAATTTTTGAGCGAGGTAATGCGGTTGGTGTTTTGCTCTATGACCCATCCAAGGATAGATTTGTCATGGTTGAGCAGTGTCGTCCTGGCGCTATGCCTGGCGATGAATCTCCGTGGTTAATTGAAATCGTTGCGGGGATGGTTGAGGAGGGAGAAGATCCAACTCAAGTTGCTTACCGAGAGGCTCAAGAAGAGGCTGGTTGCGAGATTCAGTCACTAAAACCGTTGCCCGGATACTGGGTGAGCCCCGGAGGTACCACTGAGTACGTGGATTTGTTTTTAGGGTTAGTGGATAGTGATGATGTGGCTCAGTTTGCTGGCTTAGATACTGAGCATGAAGACATTAAGGTACTGGTTATCGAGCGAGCCGAGCTATTAGAGCTGTTGCAGCAAGGGCGGATTAATAACGCCATGGCTCTAATTGCGGTACAATGGTTTTTAATGAATGAAAGATCTTTAGCGGTATAGTGGTTGATTGACAGAGAGTAGTGAATAGAGCATGGCACGAGTTAGGCGTAAATACATTCCCGATCTAAAAGAGTTTATGGCTCTTTGCGCGAGCAATTATGCCAAGCTGAATAGGATCGTGAACTTGGCTGAGGTTGAGCTCGGTCAGGCTTTCTCTATAGCCATCGATAATCAGCCGAATTTGTCAATTACTTTGAAGCAACAGAGCCGACATACAGCTACTTATGAACTAGAGCAGGAGTCAGCTCAAGTTGGCCTTAAGCGACGTTATTTGGTGCGTATGTATCATGATGCGAAGGTAGCAGAAGTCCTGTCAGGTTTGAACAAAGGTATGCTTCCGCCTGTCTTTCCCTATCCCAATGAGCAAATGAAGCAACCTGATGAAAAAATTCAACTCAACCGCTTTTTATCGGAATGGTTAAATTTTTGTTTAGAATTTGGGCAATCTCACAGTTTAAACAAGACCCAATTGGTTTTTTTTGATTAGAAATCAAGCGATAATAACAAGTAAGTAATAAGAGGGTATGGTTTGAATCAACAGCAAACGCGTCTTTTTGTGGGGCGCTCTAATATGAAAATACTGCATTTGTCCGATCCACATTTGTTTGCGGATGATTCGTCGACGTTGCTTGGTGTGAACACCAATGAAAGTTTACAGGCAGTATTGGATGATATTAGGCGTCGTAACATTACTCCAGACTTGTTTGTGGTGACTGGTGATATCTCTCAAGATTACACGCCTGAATCCTATCAGAAATTCGTCGATTATCTCGCACCGTTCAATAAACCTGTACTGAGCTTGGCGGGCAATCATGATGAAAGGCCTAAACTAAAGCAATACCTATCCAAGTCACCTTTTACTACTGCGGAGCAAATGGTTACAGAGCACTGGCAACTATTGATGCTGAACAGCCATGTTCCGGGCAAAGTCTATGGTCATTTATCTGAAGAAGAACTGTCGTGGTTGGAGTCTTGCCTAGTGGATAATCGGGACTTGCCGACCATGGTATTCACTCACCACCATCCGATCCCTGTGGGAAGCCACTGGCTTGATCAGATCGGTATTGAGAATGGCCAACAACTCGTCAATCTGTTGTCACAGCATTCACAGGTCAAAATGTGTGCGTTTGGACATGTCCACCAATCCACGGATCGCCATCATAAGCATATTAATTACTGCTCAGTGCCTTCAACCTGTGTCCAATTCAAAAAGCATTCTGCTGATTTTTCTGCCAGCCAAGAAAAACCAGGGTATAATTTGTACGACTGTACTGGCGATGGACAAATTATAGTGAACAGTTTTCGCGTGGATAACTATTTACCATCGGTCAATATGGCTATTTCTGGGTACTAATTGGCCACAATACCGCTCAGATTCGCTACTCTTCTTCTAATATCCTCCGCAAAAATATTTTGCTTGCACAAAGAGATCTGCCTTTATAGGATAAGGCGATATAACAATATATAGCGTCTTATAGACTCAACCAGCACAAATCACATAGAACATAAAAAATATATGGCAAATAAAGAGTATACCGCTGATGATATTGAAGTCCTCAGTGGCTTAGACCCTGTTAAAAAACGTCCTGGTATGTATACCGATACTTCGCGTCCGAACCATTTAGGGCAAGAAGTTATTGATAATAGTGTGGATGAAGCGCTAGCAGGCCATGCAAAAACGATTCAAGTTATTTTGCATAAGGACAACTCGCTTGAAATTCAAGATGATGGTCGTGGTATGCCGGTGGATATTCACCCTGAAGAGGGTATTCCAGGCGTAGAGCTCATTATGAGCAAGTTGCATGCTGGTGGTAAGTTCTCCAATAAAAATTACCAATTTTCCGGTGGCTTACATGGTGTCGGTATTTCTGTCGTTAACGCTTTGTCTACCCGAGTAGAAGTGACTGTAAAGCGCAATGGTAAACAGTATGAAATGGCCTTTGAGAATGGCTTAAAATCATCCGATCTTGAGGTGACTGGAGACGTAGGTAAACGTAATACGGGCACCAGCGTAAAATTCTGGGCAGACCCTCAATATTTCGATAGCCCTAAATTTTCCACTTCTAAGCTCAAGCATCTTCTTAAAGCCAAGGCCATTTTGTGTCCCGGCTTGAAAGTAATTTTCGACAATAAAACCAATGGCGAAAAAGATGAGTGGCACTACGAAGACGGATTGACTGACTATCTAATTGAACAAGCTGGTGGTTTTGAGCGTTTACCTGAAGATCCTTTCACCGGTTCGCTTGCGGGTGATACTGAAGCGGTTGATTGGGCCTTCTTTTGGATGCCAGAGGGTGGCGAATGTTTGGCGGAAAGTTACGTTAACTTAATCCCAACAGCACAAGGCGGCACACACGTTAATGGTATGCGTAATGGCTTACTGGAAGCGATGCGTGAGTTTTGCGAGTTCCGAAACTTGTTGCCTCGAGGGGTAAAATTAACCGCAGACGATGTCTGGGACCGAATCAGTTATGTTTTATCAGTAAAGCTTGATGACCCACAATTTTCAGGCCAGACCAAAGAGCGACTTTCTTCACGTCAGTGTGCAACTTTTGTATCTGGCACCGTTAAGGATGCCTTTAGTTTATGGCTTAATCAGAACTCAGTCATTGGTGATGCCTTAGCTGAAAAAGCTATTAGCAATGCACACAAGCGTATGCGCGCGAGCAAAAAAGTTGTGCGAAAGAAAGTGACTCAAGGGCCTGCATTACCGGGGAAACTGGCGGACTGTGTTGGTCAAGACAGTATGAGCAGTGAGTTATTTTTGGTGGAAGGTGACTCGGCGGGAGGCTCCGCTAAGCAAGCTAGGGACAAAGAGTACCAAGCGATCATGCCACTGCGAGGCAAGATCTTAAATACCTGGGAAGTAGAGCCTGACCAAATCTTAGCGTCACAGGAAGTGCATGATATTTCTGTCGCTATCGGCTTAGACCCTAATACCGATGACTTATCAAAATTGCGTTACGGCAAAATCTGTATCTTAGCGGATGCCGATTCTGATGGATTACACATCGCTACCTTGCTGTGCGCTCTGTTTGTTCGCCACTTTAAGCCGCTGGTAAAAGCCGGACATGTGTATGTAGCCATGCCTCCGCTTTATCGTGTGGATATTGGTAAGGAAGTGTTTTATGCGCTGGATGAAGACGAAAAGCAGGGCATCATTGACCGGATCAAGGCCGAAAAGAAACGCGGCAAGATTCAGGTCACGCGCTTTAAAGGTTTGGGTGAGATGAACCCTAAGCAGTTACGTGAAACAACGATGGCTCGTGAAACACGTCGCTTGGTTCAACTGACGATTGATGGTGGTGATAATTCAGAGCAAGTGATGGATATGCTATTGTCCAAAAAGCGCTCCGCTGACCGCAAAACGTGGTTACAAGAAAAAGGCAATAAAGCCGAAATCGAAATTTAAACGAATAGTGAGTTAACGTGGAAGAAATAGATTACGAAGGTATTGAGAAACGTTCTCTAGCCGAATTTACTGAGCAGGCGTACTTAAACTATTCGATGTACGTCATTATGGATCGTGCTTTGCCACATATTGGTGATGGCTTAAAGCCGGTGCAGCGACGTATCGTTTATGCCATGAGTGAGCTTGGCTTAAAGGCGACTGCAAAATATAAGAAGTCTGCGCGGACCGTGGGTGATGTGTTAGGTAAGTTCCATCCGCATGGTGATTCTGCCTGCTATGAAGCTATGGTGTTGATGGCGCAGCCATTTTCTTATCGCTACCCCTTAGTTGATGGTCAGGGTAACTGGGGAGCCCCTGATGACCCTAAGTCTTTCGCTGCAATGCGTTATACCGAGTCACGTTTAGCGGCTTACTCCGATGTTTTGTTAAAAGAGGTTTCGCAGGGTACGGTTGACTGGATTCCTAATTTTGACGGCACCATGACAGAACCGAAAGTGCTGCCTGCACGAGTACCAAATTTACTTTTAAACGGTACCACAGGTATTGCTGTCGGTATGGCGACGGATGTCCCACCGCATAACCTCACTGAAGTAGCCAATGCATGTATCCATATGCTGGATAACCCAAAAGCTACCGTCGAAGACTTGATGGAGCACGTACAAGGCCCTGATTATCCAACCGATGCAGAGATTATTACGCCAAAAGCGGATATCGTTGAAATGTATCAAAAAGGGCGCGGTTCGATTCGTATGCGTGCTCATTTTGAAAAAGAAGATGGCGAGATCGTCATAACGGCATTACCACACCAAGCATCGGGTTCGAAAGTTCTAGAGCAAATCGCTGGCCAGATGCAGGTTAAAAAACTGCCGATGGTAAGCGATCTACGTGATGAGTCGGATCATGAAAACCCAACGCGCTTGGTTGTTGTGCCTCGTTCAAATCGAGTTGATACCGACGAGTTAATGAAGCATTTATTCGCCACAACCGATTTAGAAAAAACGTACCGCGTCAATATGAACATGATCGGTCTTGATGGTCGACCACAGGTTAAAAACCTGCAAATGTTTGTAAAGGAGTGGCTTGAGTATCGTTTAGAAACGGTTCGTCGCAGGTTGCAATATCGCTTAGATAAAGTGATGGACAGGCTGCATATCTTGGATGGTCTATTGATCGCTTATCTTAATATTGATGAAGTGATACACATTATTCGCACCGAAGATAAACCAAAGCCTAAATTGATGGAGCGCTTCAAGTTATCGGACACGCAAGCTGAAGCTATTTTAGAGTTAAAGTTACGCCATTTAGCGAAACTTGAAGAGATGAAGATCAAAGGCGAGCAAGCTGAGCTTGAAGATGAAGCTGATTGGTTGCAGTTGACGCTTGGTTCTAAGCAACGCATGAAAACCGTTGTTAAGAAAGAGCTTCAAGAAGTCGTGGATGAGCATGGAGATGAACGTCGTTCGCCAATCGTTGAGCGTGAAGACGCGAAAGCATTGTCGGAAACTGACCTGATTCCGACTGAGCCTGTTACGGTTGTGTTATCGGAAAAAGGGTGGGTTCGTTGCGCGAAAGGGCATGATATTGATGCTGCTGGAATGAATTATCGTTCAGGTGATTCTTTCCTCGATGCTTCGCAGGGCAAGAGTAATCAATATGCCGTTTTCCTCGACTCTACGGGACGCAGTTTTTCATTACTTGCTAACACACTTCCTTCGGCACGAGGTTTAGGAGAGCCGGTTACGGGACGTGTAAACCCTATCGCTGGAGCTGAGTTTTTAGCGACCATCATGGGCGAGGATAATGACAAATTATTATTTTCATCCGATGCAGGTTATGGTTTTATCGCTAAGTTCAGCGACCTTGTTTCTAAAACAAAAAATGGTAAGGCCTTCCTCAGTCTGCCATCTGGGGCGAAAGTGTTGAAACCAAAGCGTATACCCAGCGAAGGTGAACTCTATTGTGTCGCAATCTCAAACGAAGGCCGTATGCTGGTGTTCCCACTGGATGATTTGCCAGAACTTGCAAAAGGTAAAGGCAACAAGATTATCAGCATTCCAACAGCTCGAGCTAAAAGTCGCGAAGAGTTTATGGTCTCTGTAGCGGTGGTGGCGTCTGATGATAGCTTAGTGATTTATTCCGGTAAGCGTCACTTGACGTTAAAGCCGAAAGACCTAGAGCACTATCGTGGTGAAAGAGGTCGCCGGGGAAGCAAGCTCCCAAGAGGATTCCAGCGTGTAGATTCAATGGAAGTTGAGCAGGGCTAGCTTAATCATCACTTAAAAATCGTACCTGGCGCTCGATCAATCCACGTTGTTCAGCGTCAGGCTCTTCTAAACGACAAAGCTCGATAACTTCATGAGTGTCTAATTCAATATCTATGACTTTCTTCGCCGGCCAATTATAGTCTTGGTTTTTTTCTTGCAATGCCTTTTCGTACCAGACACCGGGTTCAATGACACCAAAAAACATTTGATAGATATCGCGATCAAAGTTTAAGCGGTGAAGTAATATTTTGGGCTCTAGTTGAATGTGTTGGAAACAGCGCTCTAATGCGTGTAGAGCATTACGGCTAAGAGGCCCCTTTTCGTCATCTAGACCTAGCACCAGTAACCCATGGTTGAATCGAGTGGCTAACATTGCATTTTGTGGCAGCCAGCGGCTGAGGGTTCGTAATAGCTGAGTATTAGATTCAACAGATAGTTTTGACCAGTCAGCTTTAATCACTATAGAGTGCTTGATGGTGGTGCTTTTGAGTTGTTGTCGGTTGCGTTTAATGAGTTCCTTGAGTAGCTGACCATTCTGCTGTGATTTAGAACCGCTGCCAATGGATTCATTGCTTTCAGTCTTAGGTGTTTTTGCTTTATCTCGCTTAATATTTAAAAGCAGGAAGATAATCAGCCATAAAATACCACCAAATATCCACAACACATAACTGTTGAGCCACAAAGGCTGGTCATTATTGATAAACTGCTCGGAGCTAACAAAGTAGATGACTAAGTAGCCGTTATAAGTGTCTTCGTAGGCGATGTTTGCGATGACCGGATCGCTATAGGCCTGCTCAGTATTGCCGGCAGAAAAAACAAGTTCGCCATTTCGTCGATAAATAGATATCTGCTGGATATTGTCGTTTGAGGCCAACCTTTGACCAATAGACTCTATAGCGTCGGTATTTTCATCTTCTATGAGATGACCTAAAAAAGCAGCACTGAGATCGGCCATTCCTTGGTTGTAGCTTTTGCTAAACTCTTGTCTTTGGTGGTTGTCAGCCTCTTGATTCCAGGTGAAGACCATAAAAGACAAAGTAATGATCGTCATTGCAGTTGAAATCAATATAGGCAAACGAATCGTTTGTAGATAGCTACGCTGTTTATTGTTTTGTTTACTCACAGACATTCATAGAGTTTAGCTTTGCTGGTAATATATCATAGATTTATTGACTTAGTAGCACTGGAAAATGTGCCTTAATTAGAGATTTGGGTATACGATGACTAATAAACTAAAAGCAGAATGGCTCCTTTTTACTCTGAATCCGCTTGAGGCAAAGCTATTAGAGAGTGAGGTTAAGAAATCTTGTAGCGCTATTGATGCTCTATCTATTGTGGCGCTACCTATTAAGTTAGAGTCTTATCAGTTCGTATATCGAATAAGCATCACAGCAGGTGATAATCACTCTAAAGAAAGCCTTATGACGGCTATTGAAAAAGCATCTCAGTCACTCAGTTTTGATTATTGTTATTTAACGAGCGTTAAGCCGATCAAGTTGGCTGTTTTTGATATGGACTCGACGTTAATTCCGATGGAAGTGATTGATGAGTTAGCATGTGAGGCAGGGGTTAACGATCAGGTTTCTAAGATCACTGAGGCTGCAATGCGCGGTGAATTGGACTTTAATCAGAGCTTTGAGCAGAGACTGTCTTTATTAAAAGGCATGTCTGAGCAAGCTGTAAAGTCAGTAAAGTCACGACTAAGATTTAACCCAGGTGTTGAGCGATTCATCAAATACCTTGTTGAACAAGGGGCTGTAGTGGCCATCGCCTCAGGTGGGTTTACACCATTTGCAGAGGCGCTGTCTGATAAAGCTC
This sequence comes from Kangiella geojedonensis, assembly GCF_000981765.1. Lineage (GTDB taxonomy): Bacteria > Pseudomonadota > Gammaproteobacteria > Enterobacterales > Kangiellaceae > Kangiella > Kangiella geojedonensis. Next base: position 566,463 of record NZ_CP010975.1, read on the forward strand.
CAATTACTAAAGTTGTGGCCAACCAGTTGGAGTTCGAGCAAGGACAGTTAACAGGTGTGGCAGCAAAACCAATCGTGAATGCTGACATAAAAGCGATGCAACTACAGCATTGGAAAAACGAACTTGGGTTAAAAACAGAAGAGGTTATGGCCGTTGGCGATGGAGCTAACGACAGTCTTATGTTGAGCGTAGCGGGGCTAGGGGTCGCTTATAAAGCGAAACCTTTGCTTCGAAGAAAAGCGGACTGCGTGATTCAACAGGGAGAGATGGACGGATTGGTGGATATTCTCAAGGCACTTGAAGCAAGTTGTTAACTTCATATGCTACTTCAATCAAAAAAGCCCAAGATTAACTTGGGCTTTTTATTTTTTTGATGTGATTAGAAATCACTGTCAGCAAAGTCGTAATTGAGTTTTGTAATAGGTTTTGAAACATAGTTGCCCATGACAAAATCAATACCTAAAGGCCAAATTTGTGCCAAAGTTGATGCATCTTCTAAGTTAGTAATGATGGTTTTTGCTTCAACTTCTGACGTAGCATTGACGATTGGCTGAACCTTTTCCGAACCGTGTTCTTTCAGCATTTCGATAAAGTTGGGCGCAAAAGAAACCAGCTGCGGGCGAATTGAGCGAACGATTTCGCTATTATCCGTTGCAATTCCTGATAAGCAGAAAGGAACGCCAATCTTTTTCAGGTTAGCCTTTAACTCGATAACTTTCTTCAAATAAGTCTGAGCTGTATGCCCTTTAAGAGTCAAAATCAGGTTATCACTATTAATACCTGCGGCAGTAATGAGTTTTTCTAACCACTCTTCTAGGTCCTCTCTCAACAGCGTATTAGGGCTGAGAGCGACAAATAGTTTGTTGTTATTGCTTTCAGCTTTATCCTTCGCTAAGACCTTAAGTGCATGCTTCAGAGTAATCTTATCAATATCAGCGTCAATGCCGACCTTTTCGAAAATATGGAAGATATCTTCGCCAAGTCCCCAACCACCGTCTCTGAGTTGATAACGGAAGTAGCACATGTATTGCTTGTTAGGACTGCCTTTCAGGCTCATCATTGGTTGATAGAACAAGGTCATATTGCCTTCTTCACGGGCAATAGAAAATTCCTCGTAAATTTTTCGCTCTTCATCATTGAGCAAGCTGTCAATGGATGGGTTAAAGATCTGGTAGTTATTACCACCTTTATCTTGTAGGTTGTGTGCAGCAGTAGTGGCATGCAATAGCAGCTTACTTGCCTCAACCTCGTTGTCAGTGCATGGCACGCCACCGATACTGAACGTGATTTTTAGGGTTTGTCCAGAAACCTCAAAGAGCTGACCTTCGATATCTTTAATTAGCTTTTTAGGAAGTTCTGTTGGCGCTTTTGGGGTATCACTTAACATCAAGGCGAAGCTAGTATCACTAATACGGCCTAAAACATCACTGCTATCGCAATGATCTCGTAACCAGTCAGCTAGATCTTTTAACAGAACATCACAGTCAGAAATACCGAACTTACTACGGTAATCAGTGAAGTTATCGATCTCAATCAGGTAAAGAAGTGCACTGTGATTTGCTGCTCTTGCGGCCTCTACAGATTGTTTTAGGTGGTCCATAAAGGCAGGGCGGTTGAGAACGCCAGTGACTTGGTCGATCTGACTGACTTCTTTTAATTTTTTCATCAACTCTTGTTGATCACCAATATCTCGCACTAATAGTTGCACACACTCTTCATCATCGTAAATAGCAGAACTAATGATAAAGTCAGCTTCAAATTCTTCGCCGTCTGCGGTTTTGCCTTTTAAGACCTCGCTGACTTCTGTCCCTTCTTGTGCTTGACGTTTAAGCAAAGACTTAATGGAGCCTTTATCATCTTCAGCAATGATATCCATAATGGACATGACAATGATTTCGTCTTCTTCATAACCAAAACGCTTGATATAAGTCGGGTTAGTATAAATGTGCATGCCTTCGTGGATATAGGCAATGGCATCTTTTGAGCTGTCGAGCAATAACTCGTTACGCTTATTGGTTTCGTAAACAATTTTATTCGCCTGCTCTAGAGACTGGAGCGAATTGACTAGTTGCTGGTCACGCTTCACCAGAGTTGAAAGCAGGTCGAGAGATTTGGCCGGTATATAGTCTTTTAACCCCTGGGCAATATACTCAAATCGCTTCTCTTCATTGTAGTTTGTCGATAATAGAACCGCTGGTACAGCTATAGGTTGGGTTTTGAGCTGTTTCAAAGCTTGCTTAATGGGTAAGTTCTCAAGCTCATCAATAAATAGGGCTTGTTGCCAATGTTTGGAGTCTAGGGCATCTTTTAGCTGCTCGCTATCAGCAACCACTTGGTGCCGAATGGGCAGTCCCATATTCTTCAGATGGCTGGCCACCTGCTCACTGTCGTTCAGTGAAGAGGAGAAGATGAGTGTATTGATCGGGGGCTGCTTTACCTTTTCTTTCATCATTGCAATCTGTTTTTTATTTATTGATCTCCAAAGAAATATTCTATCCGGTTTCTTTGGGGCTTACTGTAACTAGGCCACAGATTCTACAATAATTAACAATTGTTACAATCGCAAGTTTGTGGCCCTGCTAATGTCTACTTTCGGCTAAATTGAAACTGAATAAAGTTATCTGTTTCGATTATTTTTTTGTTGAGCTCAAGCTTAAATTCATCGTCTGGCGTTAAAATTGCCACGGTTTGACCCGAGCGATAGCCAAGAGGGGGAAGAATAACCGTTGCATCAATTCCAACATTTGGCATTTCTGGTAACAGTAATCCGTTGTGGTGATAGGCTGGTTTAGCGTAGTCCCAATCTAGAGTAGCTCGAACTGGGGTAGCCTCTGGAGCAATAATTTCAACCCCGATAAGGAATACTGAGTTTTTGTGCCACCGGTTCCAGCGGATCATTCCTAAGTTATACTGTTCTTGATTATTTTTAATATTCTTTATAGTAATTAGCTCATTTGCTTCAGCGTAGCTTGAAGGCGCTTTTTCGAAACCAAGGCAGAACCCAGCGGGACTAGAGTCTCTTACAATGCCATGAGTCCATTGGTACCGTGACTTGGTTTTGATATCTTTGAAGGGTTTATCCTCCATAGTATGCTGTTTTTCTTCTTTACTCGGCGGCTTGTATATCGAAGCAAAAGCGTCTTTTTTCTGATCACCGCTCAAGGTTGAAGAGTTTGAGCGATTTTTCCAGACAAAGCTATGTTGGCTGTCTTCTTCTTGCTCAAGCTGGAGAGAGTCAGGTTCAATGTTGGTTTTTATGCTTTTCTTTTGCCCAAAAAAGCGTTGCCTTACTTCGTCACCGAGCTTTTCGACTAAGAAGTGGTGCGAAGAAGCCAAACCAATAGAAACTTCTGTTTTGGCCTGCGAATTCATGCGGATAAAATTACGATTGAGTTGCTTGCTCCAATGCGTAATAAGGTGCTCAGAAAGCTCTTGGTCTAGCTCTACCTGAGGGCTTTTCTTCGTGAAACGACTAAAGAAACCTCCAGACTCACTCTTCAGGCTTTGTTCAACTGTTTCCGCTAAGGCCGTTAAGTTTAACCCGATGACAGCTTGGCCTTCTACTTCGATAGAATTCACTGGCTGTGGCGGGATATCACTATCCGGTAAATAAGCGAATAAGCAGTTTTTTGTATTATTGGGTTGTAACTCTGCCAGCTCTACGATTTCGTCTAGGCTGTTATAAACTTCGTTAACTTCACCATGTTTCAACTGGTATGGGTTGGATACCGGTAAAACTAAGTTGATCAATAATTGTTTCTTTATTGTGACTAGAGGAGCAGAGTCTTTGCGTAACTTGTGCTCTAGTAAGTCATACTGTTGGGCCAGTTTATAAATAATGTTTTGTTGCACCCACAGTTTTGCCCCTACAGTTTTATATAACTGGTACCGTTGGAGTTGAATAAAGCTTTGAAACTGAAGACTATTTGCGCAAGCGGCGGGTAATATCGTTTTCTGATATTTCTCTAATGAGCTTTTATCGGCATTAAGATCTTCGATAACGGTATTGAAACCGAATACTGTTTCAGATGCTATGGCATGCACTAGCTCTGAAGCAGACTGCAGTTTTTGCGAATACTTGAGTGGACTATGGATATAAACTGTTGCTAAGGAATTTAACGTATTAAGGCAAGAAGGCTTGATTGCTTCCAAGATTTGTAAGCGTACTTTAGGTGACAAAGGAGACTGATTTAAGTCGTACAGATAATGAAAAAGCTTGGATGCCGTTTCACCCATGTCAGCCACAGGAAGATCTTCAACCCACTGTTTCGCTGCTTTGACAGTCGCAGGAATATCCGCAACCATCGCACTGTTTTGGACCCGAACGGTCAGTCCCAAAGTTCCTTTCGTTAGCGCCACCATTTTCCCCTTACAATACTGGCCAGTTTGTTAACTCCTATATTAGCGAAAAGGGGGGGCGGGTGCTAGTAATTTCTTAGCTTAAGTTATTGATTATTATTGCCTAAATCAATCCAAGATTTATGCAGTTTTCCGCCTTCCTCGCGCACCAGCTTCGGAATTAAAAAGCCAGCCAGTTCAATTTGTAGCTGTTTCATGATGGCTTTGGCATGCTTTTCACTGGTGTCGAAGTGATGAGCGCCCGTAACTTTATCAAGTAAATGAAGGTAGTAGGGCAGTATTTTGCACTCAAACAGCTTCTCGCTTAACAGTGCAAGGACAGAAGCGTCATCATTGATATCTTTTAATAACACGCTTTGGTTGAGTAGCGAAATGCCGGCCTGACTCAACCGTTCCATGGCCTGAGCAAAGAGTTCATCTATCTCATTAGGATGATTGATATGGGTGACAAAAACAGTCTGTAAACGACAATTTTTTAAGGTGGTAACTAGCTCTGAGGTCACTCTTTGAGGGATAACGACGGGTAAGCGACTGTGGATTCTAAGTCGCTTAATGTGAGCAACCCCCGCTATCATGCCGACAAAATCGCTTAAATATTTATCCGTAACCGCTAAAGGATCACCGCCGCTTAAGATGACTTCATTGATTTCGGGGTGTTGTTGAAGGTAATCAATGATATCTCCCCACCGAGATTTACCAAGTTGGTTATCCGAATAAGGGAATTCACGACGAAAGCAGTAGCGACAGTTAATGGCGCAGGCTGTTGATAGCATGACCAGTACTCGGCTTTTGTATTTATGAAGCAGCCCTGGTAGTGCACTATCATGCTCTTGCAAAGGATCGGTGACATACCCCGGTATGATGTTATTTTCTTCTGCCAAAGGCAAAACCTGAAGCAGTAGTGGATCATGAGGATTACCTTTTTCCATACGTTCCACAAACGGCAAGGGCACTCTTTGAGCGAAGGCATGATCATTGAGAATCGAGTAGGGTAAACTCTCAAGATCAAGATCCAAGTACTGTAAAAGCTCAATTGGCGTGGAAAATGCCCCAGAAAGCAACTTTTTCCACTCATTGTCCTGCCAATAAGAGTCATTTCGCGTTAAAATCTGCAGGTTTTGAATCATAAATATATCAAGTGTTAGAGGAACTCATGGGAACAATTACTACAAACGACCTACGCAATGGTACCAAATTGATACTCGATGGCGAACCATGCACGGTAGTTGATAATCAATTCGTTCGACCAGGCAAAGGCCAAGCATTCAGTAAAACAAAAGTATTATACTTGTTAACTGGACGTACTGTTGAGAAAACTTTTAAATCTGGCGAAAGTATAGAAACTGCGGACGTGATTGATACCGATATGGACTACATCTACAACGATGGTGAGTTCTGGTACTTCATGGACCCGAATAGTTTTGAGCAAGTTCAAGCAGACGCCAACGCAGTTGGTGAAGCGAAAAACTACCTGATCGAGCAAGACAAGTGCCAAGTGACTTTATGGAACGGCAGCCCAATTGGCGTAACGCCACCTAACTTTGTCATTCTCGAAGTCACAGATACCGATCCAGGTCTACGCGGTGACACTTCTGGCGGTGGCTCGAAGCCTGCTACTATGCACACGGGCGCTGTAGTTAAAGTGCCTTTGTTTGTGAATATTGGCGATAAGTTGAAGGTTGATACGCGAAACGGTGAGTACGTTTCACGCGCCTAATGGGCTAAAATTCACTTGGTACTTTGTTGGATAATCATTATTTTTTGCTCATTTACTATTCGTAAATTCCGCAAAATAATGATTATCCGCCGCGTCCAAGCAAATTTTATCTCCTTTAGGTGTTTTTGTGACTGGTTACACGTTACAAAAAGCAGCGAGTCTTGTTTAGTAGGAAACTTCCTTCGTTCAATGGTTCGAAATTCACTAGGCGCTATTTACGATCATTCAAACTTACACAAGGAATATTTCAAGAGTGCGTATTTTCATAACTTCTAGTATAGCCCTGTTATTACTGACTGGGTTCACGGGCAATCAGAGCTTAGAAGTTGATTCTCAGGATGATAGTATCGATTATAATGGTGATGGGCATCCAGATGTAACCTATGACTATTATGAAGACTATTTTTATGAGTTTATTGACAGAAATTATGACCTGAAAACTGATGTGAGTAATAAGTTTAACTACGAAGACAACCTACCTATTCAGACTACATACGATAATAACTTTGATGGTTATCCAGAGACTAAAGTCTTTTATCAAAACGGGTGGGTTGATTACTCCTTTGTGGATATCAATAACGATAATAAATTCGATGTTTATGAGTCCTATGAATATGGAGTCCTTAAGTTCTCATAGAAATATGTTGCTGCTATAGATGGTAAAAGTGCATATATTGAGAAAATAGAATATAAGCTGGGTTATCCTATTAAAACTATTAAGGTACAAACGCCATTAACTCGAGATGAGTTCCAGAGAGTAAGAAGTAAGTAGTTAATAGAGGCGGGTAATTGATAAGGCTCTAGAATTATTCGGTACGCCACATTAAATCCTGCCTAGCTAGAGAAATAGAGATAATCAACATGCCTAAATGGAAACCAACTGCTTCAATCGAAACTTTGAAAGCGCGCGCTAAGATAATGGCGCGGGTTCGCGAGTTCTTTTATGAGCGGGATATCCTTGAAGTAGAAACACCATTGCTAAGTCGGCATAGTGTGACGGATCGCTATATGAAATCTTTTCAGGTAAAGGAGTTCATGGGTGAGGATGGTTATCTTCAAACGTCACCTGAGTATGCGATGAAGCGCTTGCTGGCGGCGGGTTCTGGTTCTATTTATCAAATCTGTAAGGCATTTCGTCAGGATGAAATCGGTGCTCGACATAACCCTGAGTTTACGATGCTGGAGTGGTACGTTGTAGGCTTTGATTATGACCAGCTGATGGAACAGGTTTTTCAGTTGCTCAATACTTTATCTCATAAGCCATTAAAGCTTAGCCGTCTTAGTTATCAAGACGTTTTTAAGCAATACCTTGATATTAATCCCTTTGAAGCGACTTCTTCCCAGCTAGCAAATCTAAGTGCAACCTTGTTGGGTGACTTACCTGAAGATTTAGAAAGGGACGATTATTTAGCGCTGTTATTTGAAGACCAGATTGAGCCGCAGCTTGGACAAGCTGATGAGGTTTGTTTTATCTATGGGTATCCTGCTTCTCAGGCTGCGCTGGCGAAGCTCGATCCGGAAAACCCTCACACAGCTTGTCGATTTGAGGTGTATTGGCGGGGCGTCGAGTTGGCAAATGGTTTTAGTGAATTAACGTGTTCTTCCGAACAGCGTCAACGATTTGAGATGGATAACGCATGGCGCAAAGAAAATGGGCTGCCTCAAATGTCCCTAGATGAACATTTTCTGACAGCCCTAGAAGTTGGCCTCCCCGAGTGTGCTGGCGTAGCCTTAGGTCTCGATCGTCTTATTATGATTTTATTAGAGCTAAGTGATCTGACCAAAGTGGCTGCATTCCCTGCAGATAGGGCCTAAGCCCTTAGGCTGCCGTCGAGGTAAGCACTGGTGAAATATTTGCCTCCTTTTCTACTGCTTTTATAACTTTCTGATAAGTACGATGATCGGACGAAGCGATAAATCGTCTTTTGTCTTTGAGTTTCACCATAAAGAAAATGACATCATCACCTGGGGCGGAAATAAATTGCTTAGTATCTTCATCAATATCAAGAAGCAACAGGAATTCTTCAGTAGCCTCATCAATGAAAGTCACTTGCTGGGCCGGTACTGTTTCACACAGATAATGGTTTTCATCACCTGGTAAAGTAAAGTTTCTGATAGTAAATCGACCGACTCCAGTAGGAAAGTCCCCAGCTATTATGGTGAGTTTTGACATATTCTGACCTCATAATCCTTACACTGAATGAGTGACGATTAAATTCATCTTGATCTAAAAAGAGCGTTTTTAAAAAGATGTATTTAAAAGTTGCTTTTAAGTATTTGTATAGGACAAAAAATGAACAGTCAAATAAATCGACTCTTGGAGTAAGAGAGTTGAGACAGGGTTATTATTTTGTGCAAATTTGACTTATGTTTAAAGCGTAACTGCTTGAACTATAAGTTAAAACTGCATTGTTTAATGTTTAAGCGCTACTCGCGACTGAGTTGCTATCTCGTTGTACACTTTCTTTCATCGATTTTTTAATCTTATGAAAGGTAGTGTCATCGGTTTCGGCTATAAAGCGCCTTTGATCGGATAGCCTTACCATAAAAATAACGTCGTGCTCGTCAGCTACTTTTATCTTTTCTTCGAGTTCGAGTTGTATTTCTTCAGCTACTTCGGGATCATTATTTAACAATAACGCCATTTTGGGGTTAGCGGTATTGATAAATTCAATCTGACTAACGCAGACTGTTTCACATAAGTAGTGGTCTTTGTCGCCCGGCAACGTGAAATTGCGAAATGTGAAGTACCCGGTCCCTCTGGGGAAGTCGCCTGCTAGAACTGTTACTTTTGACATGGCCTATAGCCTCCTTGACTCATGTAATTGTCACCTACTTCCAGCATGGAAGAGGAATTTCCGTATTTCAGCTATGACAGTGTGTTGCTTATTATTTGAACTATTCTATAGTCTTACCCCAAAATGTGACCCAATTCAAGGTGTTTCATATCTCAAAAATAGAGATATTCTATTAAATTTTCATAAGCCATTGATTTATAAGCTCTCTTGAAATGGAAAACTTGAAAGGTAATACCAGTGCATCCGCCTTTACCGCAGCCTTAAGCTCTTGTCGTGAGAACCAATGGGCTTCTTCTAACTCCTGATCCAGTAGCTTGATTTCTGGATGGACCGCTTCAGCGGTAAAGCCGACCATAAGCGACTGTGGGAATGGCCAGGGCTGTGAGCGGTAATACTCAATATGCTTTAGCGTTAAGCCAGTTTCTTCGTAACCTTCTCTAGCCACTGCTTGCTCTAAGGTTTCACCCGGCTCGACAAAGCCGGCTATGACCGAGTAGCGCTTGTCTGGCCAAGACGTTTGTCGCCCCAGTAATATCTTATCTTGATAAGTGATAGCGCAAATCACCGCGCTATCCGTTCTCGGAAAATGCTGCTTTTGGCAGTTTTGATTAGAGCAGTTGCGAACAAAGCCTGATTGGTGGGAGTAGGTTTCATGGCCGCAAAAGCCGCAATATTGGTGGGTGTTATGCCAATGTTCCATGGCAACAGCCACGCTACACAAGTGTGCTTGTTCTGATGATAACTGCTTAAATAAGCCTCGAAGGTTACATAGCTCAAGTTCGGTATCAGGGGTAAGTTGAGCTATACGTTGTAGGCTTTCAGAGGACTTTAGGCGAAAGGTAAAGTAGTGCTTACTATCAATCTCGCCTAGGTAAATCAGGTGTTTTTTAGAGAATGAGTTGAATAACCGTTGTAACTCTTGGGGCTGAAACCAAAAAGGTTGCCAGTTGTGATCTACAGTACTATTTGCGCTATTAGTGTTGCTTCTGACGCAAACAATAGACTGTTGGTGCACCAGTAGAAAATAGGTGTTTGGTAATTCGAGTAACGGATTGATGAAGTCGTCAGTATGGCGAATCTCGCCATGACGGTTAAGCGGAGTGGTTTGAAAAGCAAACATAATGCCTCTGTTCTGCTACCAGTAAAAGACTAACGCCAGCGTTGCGATAGATAAGACAATCCATAAGATTACGCCAAGCAACAAGGCTTTTACAGGAATAGTCTTGATCGCTTGTTTATTTAAACTGGTTCCCATCCAAAGAAGGCTGAGGGCAAAGAGGTTTTTAGCGGCTGGCTGAATATACTCGGCAAAAGCTTCAAGGTTAATAAAACTGCCAATACTGCTGGCTAATAGGAAGAACACAATAAACAGCGGAATGGTCAGTTTAAATTTTCCCGAGCTTACCGCAAAAGAAGCGACGAGTGCGACTGGGATAATCCATAAGGCTCGTGCGAGTTTAGCGGTAGTCGCTATTTCTAGCGCTTCTTTGCCGTACTCTGCGGCTGCACCCACGACGCTACTGGTGTCATGGATGCCAAGCGCTGCCCAGATCCCAAACTGTTGTTGACTCAACTCTAACCAATGCCCTACAGCGGGATAAACGAAAAGAGCGACCGCATTGAGTAAAAACACAATGGCCAGTGAAACGACCATTTGCTGGTGATTGGCCTTAATAGATGAGCCTACCGCTGCAATGGCGCTACCACCACAGATCGCAGTACCGGAACTAATCAACCAGGTTTGGTGTTTATCGAGTTTGAATAGCTTACCAAGAAGTAATCCTAGGATAATGGCACTAGCAATGACGGTTACAGTAAGCCAAAAGCTGTCTCCAGCGTTGATGACGAGCTCTCCGAAGGGAAGAGTAAAGCCTAGCAATACAATGGCGACTTTAAGTAATAGGCTCGCCCACGAACCCAGCGGAAGTTGGTGCGATCCTGAGAAAAACCATCCCCAAGCAAGTCCTGCCGCCAAAGCATAGCTGGCCTTTAATAATCCGACTACGCACAAAATTGTGAGAACTATCAATAAGATATTTGAGGCAAGCTGAATGTTTTTATTGGTTTTTGGAGCCATCACTTATATTAGAAACTCTTAAACTTAGGCGACAGTTTACGCTTCTAGCGAGGGATATTCATCCCTTAATTTTACTTCAGTATAAAAAATATTCACAAAAGTGCTTTACTGATTAGGTGTTATATGTAACTATAACACCATATCGGTATGACACGATAAAGCAATACTGTTATTTGACTGTCATATTGACTCTTTAGAAGGCCGATAGGTACCAGCTTTTTGCTGAACACGATATTGAGCCTGTAGACGTATAAGGTATTGATGGTATGCAAATACAGTGGGATGACTCACAACCAATCTACCTCCAACTGAGGGATCGTGTGCAGAACATGATTCTAGAGGGAAATCTGGCAGAAGGTGAAGCTTTGCCATCGGTGAGAAACGTTTCGGCAGAATATCAGCTGAATCCGATTACCGTGTCTAAAGCTTATCAGTTGTTAGTGGATGATCAGTTGGCAGAAAAGAAGCGAGGCTTAGGTATGTTTGTCGTAGATGGTGCAAAAAATAAATTATTACAGCAGGAGCGTGAGTTGTTTTTAAACACTGAATTGCCTGCGTTATTAAGAAAACTAAAACGGTTGAATATTACAAGAGAAGAGCTGCTGGATGCACTCGATAAGGAGGAATCGGATAATGGCTAATGTCATTTCGGCAAAAAACGTGAATAAGTCTTATGGTGACTTTAAAGCGTTAAATGACGTCAACTTTGAACTAGAAAAAGGCAGAATCTTAGGGCTGATTGGTCCAAATGGCGCGGGTAAGACTACCTTACTAAAAGCGGTTTTAGGATTGACCAATTACTCAGGGGACTTAAAAGTACTGGGCCTTGACCCGCACAAGCAACGCGATGAGTTAATGCAGCGCGTTTGTTTTGTGGCCGATGTGGCAGTATTGCCGCGTTGGATTAAGGTTAGCCAGGCGATTGACTTTGTGGAGGGAGTCCACCCGAAATTTAACCGTGAACTGTGTGAAAAGTATCTAAAAGAAACAAAGATCAAACGTGATAGTAAAGTTAAAGCGTTATCGAAAGGTATGGTTGCCCAGCTACACTTAGCTTTAATTATGGCAATTGACGCTGACTTATTGATTCTTGATGAGCCGACTTTAGGTTTAGATATCCTATACCGTAAATCTTTCTATGAAAGCTTATTGAATGATTACTTTGACTCTGAGCGAACCATTATTATCACCACGCACCAGGTTGAAGAAATAGAACACATACTGAGCGACCTAGTGTTTATTCAGGATGGAGAAATTGTTCTTGACGACAGCATGGAAGAAGTGGGGCAGTCGTACTTTGAAGTCATGGTCGAAAAGGAATTTGAAGAAGCTGCGATGGCCTTGAATCCAATGAATGTACGTGAAGTCTTCGGTCAAAAAGTGTGCTTATTCAATGGTGTGGAGCGCAGCCAAGTAGAAGCATTTGGGAAAGTTCGTAAACCGAGTGTTGCCGATTTATTTGTAGCTAAGATGAGAGGACAGAGTAAAGCAGAAGGTCAAGCGAAAGGAGAGGTGGCATGAATACATTCGTAACTTTATTAAAACGTGAATACTGGGAAAGTAAAACCAGTTTCGTATGGGTGCCACTCGTTATTACAGGGATAACGCTCTTTACAGCGGTACTGGGGCTAATCATTGTGTCTACCGGTAATATCGAAACGGTTGAATATGGTTCCCACGATTTAGGTAGTCTGTTTAAGCTCTATGACGTTTCGGTAGACTCGGATATCAAAGCCTTTGCCACTCAAAGTGCATTATATTCAGGCGTTTACACCTACTACTTTGTTTTGGCGATTGTAGGATTCTTTTACTGCTTGGGTGCTTTGTATGACGACAGAAAAGATAAAAGTATTTTGTTTTGGAAGTCGATGCCTGTGTCGGACTCTCAAACAGTGCTGTCAAAGTTAGTATCGGTGACAGTGGTAGCGCCACTGCTTTACTGGTTGGTGATTATAACCACTAATTTTTTAATGCTGATTATTGGGACCATATTTGCATGGTTGTCAGGAGTCGATGCGTGGAGCGCTTTATGGGCAAACTCAGGCTTTTTTAAAATTGCCGCCTATCAATTTGCTGCTATTTATATGGCAATGTTTTGGGCAATACCATTTGTCGGATACTTACTATTGGTCTCAAGCTGGACCAAAAAAGTGCCTTTATTAGTCGCGACCGTACCACCAGTATTGGTTGTTATAGCGGAGGGGATGATTTTCAAAACCGCACATGTTATTAGCTTCCTAGGCGAAAAGATGTTTGGTGTGGTGCAAGCGCTAGTGGCCCCATTTAACTCTCTAGCAAGAGAGTTTTCGCAGAAGCGAGCTGATGTGGAAGATGATATCCCTATTTTTGACGAGTTTGAATTCATGTCTTTTGGTCAACAGTTTCAAGATAGCGGCTTTTGGGTTGGTTTAATTCTTGGCGCAGCGATGATTGCCGCTGCTATTTATATTCGTCGTTTCCGTGACGAAGCGTTTTAATCGACACGGAATCTATAGGAGTAAGAGATGACTTATAACAGGAAAACAAGTAAGCGTGTGAACCAAATTTGTTTGTACATCGCAATTGCGGCAATAGGCTATACAGTAGCTGCTAAGTTAAACCGAGTACAACCAGAAGTAGGGGTTCTGGACAGTTTAGAAACTGTCCAGACAATTCAAAAAGGCTTTAAAAGTTTTTTATCAAATGTTGATTAAATAATATCGAACGATTGTTGGTAGCATTTGCTGGAAAATGTTACAGACTTATATCTAGTAAGACACCCTTCCTAATCTCGGAGAGTATGTGGTGAAGATACCCTTACTCTCCATCTATTATCCTAATACAGTCATCTTTTTTAGTGTGATTTTTTTAAGTTTAGCCGTCTAAACTCTTCGCTCTGTTATATTTCTTGCTAAAAAGTGGAGATTATTGATAGTATGCAAATTAACAAGTGGTATGACGTCTTATGGAAAGCCACTTACGAATAATGTAATAAACAGCTGATTCCTGTCGATGGGGGAAGGAATTATATGAATAGAAATAAACCTCTAATGACCTTATCTAAGATTGCTGCTGGTGTTTCTTTGGCGGTGGCCGCATCTGCATCTAATGCAGTGGGTTGGGAAAGTGAAAACTTCGATTATAGCTTTGACTCCACTATTTCTGTGGGTGCGAGCATGCGTGTTGAAGAACGTGACCGAAACTTAGTTGGTAAAGCAAATCTTTATCAACTTGAGACCGGGATGCCTATTACGAACTTATACGGCTCAGGTGTGGTCCCAGACGGCGCTTGGTCTAATAACTCTGATGACGGCAACTTGAACTTTGACAAAGGTGATTTCTTCTCTCAGGTAATCAAGGGTACTCACGAATTCGATATGCGCCATAAAGATGGCGACTATGGTTTCTTCGCTCGTGGTTTGTGGTACTACGATCGTGTCCTTATGGATAAAGAGTTACGATTCCGAGACTTAGATACATATCCTGAAGGCGCTTACGCCGCTGGTGATACGACTGCCCGTAAAGAACAAGGTTATGATGCTCGTATGCTCGATGTTTATGCATGGGCTAACTTTGAAGTCGGTGACTACAGCATTTTACAAGTTCGCTTGGGTGAGCAGGTCGTGAGCTGGGGCGAAAGTACTTTCATTCAGCATAGTTTATCTGAAGCTAACGCCGTTGATTTAAGAACACTTAGAAACCCCGGTGCAGAATTAAAAGAAGCGTTTATTCCTTCTAGCATGTTATGGGCGTCTATTGACCTTTCTGAAAGTTGGTCAGCACAAGCTTTTTATCAATTTGAATGGGAGCCAGTTCGCACAGATGAGCCGGGCACCTATTTTGCAACTCGTGACTTCCTAGGGCTTAAAGGCTCTGAAGTACACTTAGGTTTTGCTCAGTTCCCAGAAGGTCAGCCTGGAACCGTTGCGATACGTCGTGACACTCGTGAAGCTGACGATAATGGGCAATATGGTATGAAGCTTGGCTATTTCACCGAAGGTGGAACTGAGTGGGGTTTCTACTACATGAATTATCATAACCGTCGACCTATTATTTCAGCAAATGCTGCCGATAATACGGGAACGGTTTATGGTTTCTTAGAATACCCTGAAGATATCCAGATGGGTGGTGTGAGCTTCAATACAGCAACTGATAGTGGCCTATCGATTGCTGGTGAAATGTCTTACCGTAAAGATGAACCTTTGCAGGTCGATGATGTAGAGCTATTATTTGCTACGCTTGAGCCAATTGGTCAGGTTCCTAGTGGAACTAGCCAGGTTGCTAATGGTGTTGGCCTAGGTGATGAGATTTCAGGCTATCGTTTGCATGATACCATTCAGGCTCAGATGACCATCACTAATCTATTGGGATCTGTGTGGGGATCTGACCAAACCGTCTTCTTAATTGAAGTTGGTATGAATAAAATATTAGACATGCCTGAAAAGAGTGAACTTCGATATGAAGCCGAGGGTACTTTCCGTTCAGGTAACCCAGCACGTGGTGTTGATGCTAATGGTAATGGTACTGTAGGCGGTGTGTTTGAGTTAGCGCCTCCAGGCAGTACACCTTGTGGCTTTACTAACCCGAATAATGGCCAGCGTGTCACAACCGAGTGTGAAGGTACAACGGATGGATTCGCTGACGATTTCTCGTGGGGTTATCGTATAGCAATGCGTTGGGACTACAACGATGTATTTAGTGGCTGGAATATGCAACCAAGAATCGTATTCCAACATGATGTAAAAGGTAATACACCTGCACCTATTTCGAACTTCTTAGAAGATCGTCAGTCTGTAGCACTAGGCACAAGTTTTGATTACCAACGTCGTTGGAAGGTCGATTTCGCATACAATGCATTCTTTGGAGCTGAAGATAAAAACCTAATCTCGGACCGAGATTACGTCTCTTTGGCACTAAGTTATTCATTCTAATAAGGGTATTAACAGTTTATGGCTAATATTATGAATAAATGGTTATTGGCGAGTGCAGTCGCTTCGGTACTCTTTTCGGGTGTGGCATCTGCAAAAGTGTCAGAAGAAAAGGCGGCTCAGCTAGGTGGAGATGTTTATACCCCAATGGGCTCCGAAAGAGCTGGTAATGAAGATGGCTCTATTCCTGCATGGGATGGTGGCATCCAGCAAGCTCCGGAAGGGTATGAGGTCGGTGATCATCATCCTGATCCATTCGCTGACGATGAAGTGGAATTCACTATTACTGCTTCTAACTACAAAGATTACGAAGATTTCTTGACGGTCGGTCAGGTTGCATTATTTAAGACTTACCCTGAAAACTTCAAAATGAACGTCTACCCAAGTCGCCGTTCGGCATCATTCCCGCAACACGTTTATGATGCGATTAAAGCAAATGCTCCAAGAGCAGAGCTAGTTCAAGGTGGTAATGGTATTAAAGGTGCTTCAATTGGCGTGCCTTTCCCGTTCCCTGAGAATGGCTTACAACTTATTTGGAACGCAATTACTCGTTATCGTGGTGTATCCGTTGAACGTGAAGTGGGTCAGGCATCACCATTACCTGATGGCGACTTCGTGTTAGTGAAACTGAAAGATGAGCTTCACCACATCTACAACGAGCCTGATATGACGCCAGAAAAGTTGGCTGAAGGCAATGTTCTATTTTTATTCCGTCAAATCGTAGAAGCGCCAGCGCGTCTAGCAGGTACAGCACTTTTAGTTCATGAAACTATGGACCAGGTAAAGGAACCGCGTAAGGCTTGGACATACAACCCTGGCCAGCGCCGTGTTCGTCGTGCACCAAACGTTGCATATGATGCTCCAGGTACAGCTTCGGACGGTTTAAGAACAACTGATGACTTTGATATGTTCAATGGTGCGCCAGATCGTTACAACTGGACAATCAAGGGCAAGAAAGAAGTTTATATCCCTTATAACAATTATAAACTTCACTCTGATCAGCTTGAGTACGATGAAATCGTGAAGCCAGGTGTTATCAATTCAGACTTAGTGCGCTATGAGAAGCACCGTGTATGGGTTCTCGAAGCTGACTTGAAGCCTGATACTCGTCATCAATATAAAAAGCGTGTTTTCTATATTGATGAAGATAGCTACCAAATCGTCGCAGAGGAAATGTACGATGAGCGTGGTGATTTATGGCGTGTTGCGCAAGCTTACCCAATTAATTACTACGAAGTGCCTACACTGTGGTCAACGTTAGAAACTTATTATGATCTTCCTTCGGGCCGTTACCTTGTTATCGGTTTGGACAACCAAGAAGATATGTACGACTTCAATGTTGATTTTAGAGGTTCGCACTTCACTCCATCGGCACTGCGTAGAATTGGTCGTCGATAATATAACATCAGCGGTCGGGTTCACCGGCCGCTTTGCTTTTAACTCCAAGAAAAAACCAAAACAATGAAAACAGTCCTACAAGTTCTATTTAGTGGCTTGGCTCTTGTAGCATCCTTTGTGGGTCAGGCAGAACCAGCAATCATAGCTCCAAAAGCTAAAGATTCGTTATTATTGGATATCGTTAAGGTTTCTGATGATCGTTATGTTGCAGTCGGCCAACGAGGCCATATTTTGGTCTCTGATAACCAGGGAAACTCTTGGCAACAAGTAGCCGTACCCGTCAGCGTTAATCTTACCGCTATTGATTTCTTAGATGAAAACCATGGTGTCGCTGTTGGCTTTGACCAAACCATCTTGCTGACTGAGGATGGGGGGGCAACTTGGAGCAAGAGCCATCAAGAGATTTCTAATTTTCAACCTGCTTTATTCAGTGTTTTGTATGCTTCGAAAGAGAATATCACCGCTGTGGGGTCATACGGACTTTACCTAGAGTCAAATGATGGCGGTCTGACATGGGATAATCGTGAGGTTACCAGTCTAAGTGATGCTTATGATGGTTTTAGTCACTTCTATGACCTAGAAAGACTAAACGATAACACCTGGTATATCGCGGGTGAAAAGTTTATTGCAGAGGCCACAGAAGATGGCGATGAGTCTAGCAAAGGCATGATCGCCGTAACGAAGGATGCAGGAAAAACTTGGGAAAAAGTTAATTCTCCTTATGAAGGCTCGTTTTTTGGGATTACTGTTAAAAACAGCGATATCTATGTTTATGGCTTAAGGGGTAACCTATTCCACTCTACCAACCAAGGTGATTCTTGGCAGCGTATCCGTCTGAATAATGAAGCGGGCCTACATGACATGATCGTTCTTGATGACGGTCAGCTAGTTTTAGTCGGGACTGGCGGTGTATTAGTGACTAAAGATGGTAGTAACATTACCTTAAAAAAGCGTACGGATTTAAAAGGGCGTGCTGCTTTGGTTAGTGTTGGTGTTGAGCGTTATATTATTGTTGGTGAAGGTGGAGTAGAAACTTTCGCTAGCACGGACTTAGACAAACCAGTAGAGAAAGGTCAATAAGATGGCGAACAATAAACTAGAACCTTTAGTTAAGTCTTTATTTTTCTCTAAACGTGGCCTCTGGGTGGCTTTATTTGCCATCGTTACGGTGGTCATGGCTTATTTTGTGTCTCAATTAAGAATTGATGCAAGCTTTGAAAAAAATATCCCTCTCAAGCATGAGTACATGCAAACCTACCTGCAGTATCAAGAAGAGTTTGGTGGCGCTAACCGTGTTTTTGTAGCGCTTGAAGCGAAAGAAGGCGAAATCTTTACCGAGAGCTTCTTTGAAGCACTGAGGCAAGCGGATGACCGTGTTGAAGGCATTGAAGGCGTCAACCAGTCACAGGTGCAGTCACTTTTTTCCCCTTCGGTTCGTTATATTGAAGCGAGCGAGCAAGGCTTAGAAGGTGGCCCAGTTATCCCACCTGAATTTGAGCAAGTCGATAAAGAGCAAGCTTTCACAAAGGTGAGAGAGAATATACTAAAAGCTGGAATACGAGGCCGTTTAGTTTCTAATGACTTTACCTCGGCGATGATTTCTGCACAGCTATTCTCTGAATATAATGATCCTAATGCTGAGCTTCAGCTTGACGCCGACGGGAATGCCGCTTCACAGATGGTGCAAACTGATTATGTGAAAGTTGCACACCAGCTGGAGAAACTCCGAACCGATATTGAGGCGGAGTATCCAGATATCGAAGTCCATATCATTGGTTTTGCTAAAATGATTGGGGATGTCAGCGATGGTGCTGGTAATGTCATCTTCTTCTTTTTAATAGCTTTCTTGATCACGGCACTGTTAGTTTTCTGGTACTCACGCTCTGTAAAATTAACATTGTTACCGCTTCTCACCTCTAGTGTTGCAGTAGTTTGGCAGCTGGGTATTCTAACTGCTTTAGGTTATGGCATAGACCCAATGTCTATCTTGATTCCGTTCTTAATCTTCGCGATTGGCGTCAGTCATGGCGTACAGATGATTAATGGCGTACAACACAATGTGGGCAAGGGATTAAAAGTATTTGATGCGTCGATCGTTGCTTGTGCCGGATTGATCGTGCCCGGCGGCGTGGCTTTGCTGAGTGATACTATCGGCTTCTTAACGCTACAGTTGATCGAGATTGATATCATTCGTGAACTGGCTATTACGGCCAGTATTGGTGTTGCCGTATTAATCTTAACGAACCTAATTTTACTGCCGTTATTACTTTCTTATACTCACTTTAGCGATAAATTTGTAACAAGTGTGCAAAAGCGTGAGAAGGCTCACGAAGCTATTTGGCATAAGTTGGCGGTGTTCGCTAAGCGTCCTATGGCAACAATAGTTGTCGTTATTAGTGTTCTGTTAGGCTTGCTAGGTTATTGGGGCTCACAAAACATGAAGGTTGGTGATTTACATGCCGGTGCTCCAGCACTCAAGCAGGACTCGCCTTATAATATCGATACTAAGTTTGTGACTGATAAATATTCGATTGGTACCGACGTTATTTCGATACTGGCGGAAACTAAGGCCGATGGTTGTACTTATTACAACATTATGGAAACTATTGATGATTTCCAGTGGCAGCTAGCCAATGTCGAAGGAGTGCAGTCAACATTAAGCTTGCCTCAAATTTCGAAAGTGGTGAATGGTCTGTTAAGCGAAGGGAATCTGAAGTGGAAAATGCTACCGAAAGATGAGGCTGTGCTTCCATATACAATTGCCCGTGTTGAAACCAGTACGGGGCTCTTGAACTCGGGTTGTAGCGTTATGCCGGTTATGGTGTTCTTAAAGGATCATAAAGCTGAAACTATTGAGCGTGTTGTTGGTTCAGTGAAGTCTTTTCAAGCCAACTATTTGGAAAAAGAGAAAAGTAAGATACTCAGCGCTGTACCTGAGTCATTTTCTCAGCTTGATGATGAGCAACAAGAAACTATCAGTAACAAGCTAGACTCATTAATGAATAGCTACGCTGAACTTTCTTACAGTGAAGATTCTGAACGACCATCTCTGGAAACTTATGTTGGTGAGCAACTAGCGGAAAGCTCTGAAGTAAGCACTGAGCAGGTCTCCGAAATTCAAGCTATTATTAAGGAGCAGCTACCTGCAAGTGGCTTTAAGCCGGTTAAGTTTAGGTTGGCGACAGGCGCTGTAGGTGTTATGGCTGCGACCAACGAGGCGGTCGAAGCGGCACAAGTGCCAATGATGATTTGGGTTTACTTGGCGGTAACTCTGTTATGTCTAATCAGCTTCCGTTCGGTTAGAGGGACAATTTGTGTGGTATTACCGCTGGTTGTGGTGTCATTGTTGGCACAAACCTTGATGACATGGTTGGAAATCGGTCTAACGGTGGCTACACTGCCTGTGATTGCGCTGGGTGTCGGAATTGGTGTTGATTACGGTATCTATATCTTCTCGCGAATGGTTGGCTTTATACGAGAAGGGCGCTCGGTATCAGAGGCTTATTTTGAAACATTAAAGTTAACCGGTAATGCCGTCCTGTTTACGGGGTTAACCTTGGCGATTGGCGTCAGCACCTGGATCTTCTCGGCTCTACAGTATCAAGCTGACATGGGAATCATGCTTACCTTTATGTTCTTAGTGAACATGTTGGGTGCAATTTTCTTATTACCCGCATTAGCTGCATTATTCTATCGTCGCTAAATAACCTCAACTGGTTGTAGCAGTTGTAAAAAATGGCACCTTAATCGTAAATTAAGGTGCCATTTCGTATCTAAATGTCCTAGAATTAGGTAACGTTGCAGTAACGTGATTTAACCCATAATTATTCTTGGACAGGACAATGGCCAGTGTAAGCAATACTTCCAAATTGTTGGAAAACGTCCAGCAAATCTGCGATCAAAAATTCTCAAAAAAACAAGCTGAGCTTGTAAAGCAATTCTCCCAACTTATTTACTCTAGTGTTTCAGAATATGAATTCAGTGAGCGTACTGCTGAAGAGTATTTTGACTCTATCAGTAGTTTATGGGGCTTTATACAAGATTTCGATGGCTCGTCTAAGGTTAGGGTATTTAACCCTGATCTTAAGAAAGATGGTTGGGAGTCACGCAACACCATCATTCAAATCAACCATAAAGATATTCCGTTTTTAGTAGACTCTATTCGTATGGAGTTAAACCGTCATGGTGTTGATGTGTTACTTCACATCCACGTGCCGATGTACATTAAGCGTACTAAAACTGGCAAAGTGTCGCAGTTAGACGTGTCGTACGATAAAGGAACTAAAGAAGGCGAAAACATAGAAACGCCTATGTACTTAGAAGTTGATCGAATGATTGACCCTGAGTTCATGAAATTGCTAGAAGAAGATTTAGTTCGAATTTTGCGTGACGTTCGCTCTGCTGTAGCTGACTGGAAGCCGATGCGTGAAAAAATGAACAGCATTGTTTCCGAGTTAGAATCGTCGCCACCGCCAATGCGTCAAGATCGTATTCAAGAAGCTGTAGATTTCTTACGGTGGGTTAAAGAAAACCACTTTGTTTTCATGGGCGCGAGAACCTATGACTTAAAAGATGAAGGCGATGACCTTTACTTGAGGTCTGTGAAAGGCTCTGGTCTAGGAATACTTGCTGATGAGCGCAAGTATTCAGAATACCAACTATCCCGTTCTCCGAAAGGCGCGCAAAAACTAGCCTTGTCGACGGACCATATTCTCGTGCTAACCAAAACAAGTACATTATCGACCGTACACCGTTCGAGCCATGTTGATTATATTGGTGTGAAACGCTTCAGCGAAAAGGGTGAAGTTATTGGCGAACATCGCTTCTTCGGTTTGTTTACCTCTGCTGCCTATAACATGGATCCGCAGTTAATCCCGGTCTTGCGTAAGAAAATCAATAATGTCTTAACAGAGTCTAAGCTGAAGCCTGGCGGTCATGATTACAAAGCGCTGAAAAACATTTTGGAAACTTATCCACGAGATGAGCTTTTCCAAATTCCGACCTTGAAGTTACTTGATGTTGTCATGGGGATTCTGCACATTCAAGAGCGTCGCCAGGTGCGTGCTTTTGTCCGTCGCGACCCTTTTGGCCGTTACTTCTCAGTACTGACGTTCGTTCCTCGAGATACTTACAACACGCGTATTCGTCTGAAAATGACGAATATTCTATCAGAAACCTTTGATAGTAAAGGTGAGATAGAATTTACCACCTATTTCTCAGAGTCAAACTTAGTCCGAACTCATTTCCGCGTGCCTGTGGAAAATACAGAAACTATTGAGTATGACATCGAACAGCTTGAAACTGAGCTGGCAAAGTCTGCTTTAAGCTGGGAAGAGGTCTTATCCGACGAAATAAATAAAGCTTTTGACGGGGAAGAGGCCGCGGTACTGTTGAAAAAATACCGCCAGGCGTTCCCGCCTAGCTTCCAGAATCAGCAGAGCGTCGACTCTGCAATGATTGATATCAAAAACATTGAAAACCTTAGTGATGATTGGCCGTTGGGCATGTTCTTGTATCGCTCAGGAGATGGGGAGTCGTTACGCTTTAAGCTATATCATAAAGATACGCCATTGCCATTGTCGGCAGTGATGCCGATGCTCGAAAATATGGGGCTAACGGTTATTGATGAAACGCCCTACGAGGTATCATCAGAATTTTTGGGTGATTATCGAATTCTTGATTTTGATGTGCAATACACAGAATCAGACATTGATGTCGAAACGATTCGTGACAAATTCCACAAAGCTTTTGGTAAGGCTTGGTATAAACAAGCTGAGAATGATGGGTTTAATCGTCTCATTATGGCGGCAGGCTTGGATTGGCGACAAGTTGCCATACTTCGCGCTTACGCTAAGTATATGTGGCAGATAAACTTTACCTTTAGTCAGGTTTACATCGAACAGACCTTATCTCAGTACCCTGAAATTGCAACTGGCTTGGTTGAGTTGTTTGAGCTTAAGTTTAATCCGCACGAGGAGTTTAGCCAGAGAAAGTATGCACTGAAGAAAAGTCAGCTGTTGAAAGACGTTCAAGACGTTGAGAGTCTCGACCAAGATAAGATCATTAACAAGTACATTGAGTTAATTGAGGCGACTTTACGAACAAACTTCTTCCAAGCTGATGAGAATGGTAAAGATAAGCCGTACATTTCATTTAAGCTGAACCCAAGCATTATTACAGAAATGCCAAAACCTGTACTGATGTACGAAATTTTTGTTTACTCGCCTCGTGTTGAAGGTGTGCACTTACGCGGTGGCAAGGTCGCTCGTGGTGGACTACGCTGGTCAGATCGCCGTGAAGATTTTAGAACCGAAATTTTGGGCTTGGTAAAAGCTCAGCAGGTTAAAAACTCTGTGATTGTTCCTGTCGGTGCCAAAGGTGGTTTTGTTTGTAAACAACTACCAAGCTCAGGTGGCCGAGAAGCGTTCTTTGCAGAAGGTGTCGAGTGCTATAAAACCTTCATTCGAGCGTTGCTGGATATTACCGATAACTATGTTAATGACAAGTTAGTGCACCCTCGCGATGTGGTTGTTCATGATGAGCCTGATGCTTATTTGGTAGTGGCGGCCGATAAAGGAACAGCGACATTCTCTGATATTGCTAACGGTATTTCAGAAGAGTATGGACACTGGTTAGGCGACGCATTCGCTTCAGGCGGCAGTAATGGTTATGACCATAAAGCTATGGGTATTACTGCTAAAGGGGCTTGGGAGTCCGTTAAGCAGCACTTCCGCGAGATGGGAGTCGATTGCCAGAATGAGGATTTCACTGTTGTTGCTTGCGGTGATATGTCTGGTGATGTGTTTGGTAATGGTATGTTGTTATCGAAGCATATTCGTTTACAAGTTGCCTTTAACCATATGCATATCTTTGTGGATCCAAATCCAGATGCCGCAGAAAGCTATAAAGAGCGTGAACGCTTATTTAATCTGCCACGCTCTGGTTGGAATGATTACAACAGTAAACTTATCTCTAAGGGCGGTGGGATATTTGAACGTAGCGCCAAAAAGATTGAGCTAACACCTGAAATTCAAGAAATGTTGGGTGTTAAGGCTAAGTCTTTAGCGCCAAATGAGTTTATCAATGCCGCACTCAAAATGAAGGCTGATCTGTTCTGGAACGGTGGTATCGGAACCTATGTGAAGTCTTCTAAAGAGACCCACCAACAAGTCGGTGATCGAGCTAACGATAATTTGCGTGTCGACGGTAAAGACATGCAGGTTAAAGTGATAGGCGAGGGTGGTAATCTAGGTTGTACACAGTTGGGGCGTATAGAGTACATGCAGCACGGAGGCCGTGCTAACGCTGACTTTATCGATAATGCTGGTGGTGTTAACTGCTCTGATAATGAAGTTAATATCAAGATTTTATTGAATGGTGTTGTGTCTGATGGCGGTCTAACCGTAAAACGTCGTAATAATTTACTGGCGCGTATGACCGATGAAGTATCGGATATTGTGATACAAGACAACTACCGTCAAACCCAGTCTATCAGTATTACCGAATCTCGTGCACCGTCGATGGTAAAAGAGCATATGCGCTTTATCCACGGGCTTGAGAAAACGGTTGGTTTAGATCGAAGTCTTGAATTCTTGCCAAGCGATGAAGAGTTGCTTGAACGTGAAGCGAATGGCCGCGGGCTAACTCGGGCAGAATTAGCGGTACTACTGGCTTATGGAAAAATCGAGCTGAAAGATTCGCTCTGTATTCCAGAAGTCACAGAGAATAGTTACTTCGAAAGTTATTTGCTTGAGTATTTCCCAAAACCACTACGCAAAAACTACGTCGATAATATGAAGAAGCATCCACTCAAGGATGAAATTATCGCCATGTGTTTAGCCAATGAAATGGTTAACTTAATGGGGACGAATTTTGCCTTCCGAGTGATTGATGAAGTTGGTGCCAATATTGGTGAAGTTGCTCAGTGTTACGTCATGGCAAAAGAAACGTTTAACCTAACAGGGCTGTGTGAGAGCATCGAAGCGCTGGATAACAAGGTTCCAGCTGAAGTCCAGACCAAGATGATGTTCCAAGCACGTCGCATTGTACGTCGCGCAACCCGTTGGTTTGTTCGTAACCGGAGTAAAGATCAGACGATTGAAGAAGTCATTAGTTTCTTTAAGAAAGGCGTGTCTGAACTTCAGAAAAATGTCCATAAGACTCTGGAAGCGAAAGAAGCTCAGGGTATTGAAAAAGAAATTAAGTCGCTGGTTGAGCAGGGAGTTCCAGAAAAGCTTGCAAGACAAGTGGGTTACCTCAGCACCATGTTCTCATCAATGGATATTGTTGAGTTATCGACTCAATATAAGCTGCCGATTTTGACGGTGGCCGAAGTTTACTACAAGCTTGGTGCGCAAATCGATCTGCACTGGTTCTTAAATCAAATTATTGCGCAGCCTGTATCTAACCATTGGCAAGCCTTTGCCCGTGCAGCGTTCCGAGAGGAGCTGGATTATCAGCAACGTAACTTGATTGAGGCGGTTCTGCCATTAACGGCTAAATACAAGTCTCCTGAGACCCGTATTAAGCACTTCTTGGCTGATCATGATGATTTATTGTCGCGTTGGAGTGAGATGGTTAGTGACTTTAAGCAAAGCAATACACATGAATTTGCAAAATTCTCGGTAGCACTCAGAGAACTGCAGATTCTCGTGCAGCGAAGTCATCGTCTCATAAAATAGAGTACCTCTTACTCTCTACTAAAAGCCCGAGAAATCGGGCTTTTTTTGTATTTGCAGCACAAAATGCCTCAATTGCCATAATTCGCCATAATTCATTCATTGAAACTTCAGATTCCTTTGTTCTACTAGACTGAACAAAAGATAGAGACAGTAATGTTTTTATAACGAACTAGGAGTCAAACATGTGTGTTTTAGTAGTCCCGGATGAGATGAAGCAATCGAAGCAATATACCGAAGTGTTCGAAGCTTATTGGCAAGAGCAGCAGAAAGATAAAACTGAATTAGTCGCAGCAGAGCGAGTGAAAGATCGTTCCTTCTTAAGTATGGTGAAAAAAAGCACCAAGCTGTAAACTGGTGCTTTACATAAGAGAATTTTTAGGCTTTATTGAAGTCTAGCGGCTGCATCTAAACGGATAGTAGTACCGTTTAGGTAAGCATTTTCAACAATATGTTGTACTAATTTTGCATATTCTTCAGGCGTACCAAAACGTGATGGGTTCGGGATACCTGCAGCAATTTGCTCACACACTTCAGGTGTAATCTTTTCCATCATAGGTGTTTCAAACACACCTGGAGCCACAGCCATAACACGAACCTTAATACGTGCGAATTCACGGGCTAGCGGCAATACCATTCCAACAATCGCCGACTTAGTGGCTGAGTAAGCGGTTTGACCAATTTGACCTTCGTAGGCAGCAATAGATGCGGTATGAACAATGACACCGCGCTCACCGTTAACTTCCTCATTGTCTTGCATGTGTCTAGAGGCTGCGCGAGTCAATAAAAAGCTACCAACAAGGTTAATATCGACCACTTTCTGGAAGTAATCAGCAGGCATAGGACCTTTTTTGCTGTGGATTAAGCCTGCACCTAATACTCCAGCACACCCTACGGCAAGGTTGATCCCCCCCATAAATTCAGCGGCTTTATCAGCTGCATCTTCGACTTGTTGCTCTTTACTGATGTCGGTGGCGATAAATATAGCATTGTCACCGAGTTCTTTAGCGACTGCATCGCCTTGTTCTTGGTTGATGTCTAGTAATGCGACTTTCCCGCCAGCAGCAATAATATGCTTTGCTGTGGTTAAACCAAGGCCAGAAGCTCCGCCACTAATCAAAGCTTTTGATTGTGAGAAATCCATAATCTGTTCTACTCATCGTTATGTGCGTATATAGGTGTGGCATTGTACCAACCCCTGCGTAGCATGCCAATTAGGCGAAGCTGACAGGGGAAGGTTATCAAAGACGTTTATCGTAAAGTCCGGGGAGAGAGTTTGCACTCTGGTTTTGCGACGTCCACTTAAATGTAGACAGGTACTGGGCAAGTCTCTGTCCCTGCCAGCTGTGCTGAGAGTGTGATTGATTAGCCGACTTGGAATAACAGGCTTGTTGTAAGTTAGCGAGCTCTTCAGCAAGTTCAGGTTGGTGCTCACTGTGGCAGTATTGAATGAGCTGAGTAATATTGTTTACCGAAGCTGGGTTTGCCTGGTTCTTTAGCCAAGAAGTGAGATGCTGTGCCGTGGCTTTAGCATTATTGCTTTTAGCCGCACTTATTGCGTCTTTCAGCTTAGAATTATGATTGAATTGCTGGTTAGGCTCATCAGAGCCAACGTTTTTTGCTGGGGTTTTGTTGCGTCGCTTTATCAGTAGCAACAAAGTTAGGAGCCATAAAAGGAACAAGCCATAGGATGTGTATTGCCAATAAGTGGCTGATCGACTCGATGTTCCAGTGTCGTTACTAGAAACGGTCGGTGTAGCAGTATCTTTTTGTTGCATCGCTTTTTGTTGCGCTTCAGGAATAACAGTTTGAGCTTTATTATCGGCAATTTGCTGACTACTTTGTTCGACTTTGATGGTTTGTGCCGGTAATACGGCGTACTCTTGTTGATCCGTCTTAACGTTCCACCAAGGTACTCTTACCTCAGGAATCGTGAGCTCACCTGCCTGATTGGGGATAATAGCAATTTTTTCGAAGTGGTAGCTGTTGACACCGAAGCGATTGATTCGCTGATGGTATTGTGGAGTATCACGGTAAATAGTGATGCCTTCTTGATCGGGGAAACTGACCGTTGGTAATTGTGTTTTAAGTAACCCAGTTCCTTTTATGATGAAGTCTAGATTCGCAGGATCACCGACTCTAAACGTTTGATTCTTGGGCTGCCACTCAGCCTCTAGTTCTAAATTTGACGCTGGTAACCAAGGTTCGTCGGCATTTTGAGGTTTAGGTTTTACCTTGATAGTGTATTTCTGAGTACTTAGGCTTATGGGCTTAAGCTGTGAGCGTTGCCATGGCGAGCGCCCGGAAGAGTCTTCCAACACAGTAGCACTATAAGTGATGGGTTCGATAACCATTTCGCCACTTTGTTGTGGAAAAATAGCATAACGTTGCTCAACTACGCGAAAGTTATTGCCGTTTTGAACAACATCAAAGGTTTTGTTGTCACCTAGCTGTTCGACCAAAGCATTGCTGACTCGTATTGGAGTAATTTTCTGGTTACGAGCTACCACAGAGCGGTAGATCCGCAGTGTAAACATCAACTGTTGCTGCACATAAACTTCTTCGTCACTGAGTTTTGCACGTAGTTTAATTTTTGCGTTAGCAGCATCTCCAATATCATCTTGTTGCGGCATAATGCGAATAGTAAAAGGTTCTGAGTGTTCGTTACCAATACTTAATGCAGGGATGGTGTAAATACCGGGCTCTTTTGCCAGTAACTCAAAGTCCCAGCCCATTTGAGCGTTATACTGACCATTAATAATGACACTGCTATTAAATTCTTGGCGACTGCGGATAGTTATCGCTTCAGGAATGAAGTTTTTGGAAGCGCCAGCGCTCAAAGTGCTGGACTCCTCAACCTGGACTCTTAAATGAAAGGTTTCATTAGCATGGATGTCAGTGCGATCTAGAGCCAATGTTATTTTTGCGGATGCCGTTGATGCTGCTAATGTCAGTAGCAGCATTGAGATAAGTTGAATGATAGACTGTTTATACTTCATCGAATTTTACCAATTTTCTTCAACATGTTGCTTGTGCCCGCGACGTTGGTACTCACGATACATTTTTCGTCTGAGTAACCCACCAGGATCATCAGAAAGTCGTTTGAGCCACTGTTCCATTTCCTGATCTTTTTCTTCTTCTTTGAACTGCTCTTCGAGCTGTTCTGGAGTAGGCTCAGCTTGTTGCTTCTGCTCTTCTTGTTGTTGCTCTTGCGAGTCACTTTGTTGCTCTGATGACTCTTGTTGGGAGTCCTGCTGATTGTCTTGTTGTGATTCTTGTTCCTGATCTTGCTGTTGATCTGACTCGCCTTCTTGATTCTGATCTTGTTGTTTCTTTTGATCCTGTTCTTGCTTCATTTGTTCAACAATATTCTTATTGTATTGGGCATCTTCATGAGAAGGGCGCATGTCGAGCGCTTTGTCATAAGCCTCGATTGCAGATTCATACTGCCCATCTAAAGCCAAGGCGTTGCCTTGATTATAGTAGTCGTCTGCACTCAGTGCATCGCCTGGAATTTTATCGAGTAAGTTTTGAGCGGCTTTGTAGCTACCCATACGGTATGCTGCGGTTGCTTTCCAGCGAGGGTCTTGAAATTGATTATAAGCTTCCGTTGAATTGCCCTGATCAAGAAGTTGTTTCCCGAGTTGATCGTTATTCAAGAATAATTTCTGAACAGTGCCAATCTCGCTACCAGGCTCAGCTTCGCTGGCTTGGACGCTTGGTGTCGCTAAACCTGCAAACATGATAATACATAAGCATCCCAGTAAACTTCGGTGTTTAAAGCTGAGTAAAACGATAGGCAATAAAAGAATGATTAGCCAGTAGCCCAGATCAAACCAGTCGTCAGCAAACGTATTGTCTTTGGCAGAGTCCGCAGTATGAATACTGGATGCTTGCGCCATTAACTGCACATCGTCATTATTGACTGTTACTGGGGTCAACACAGCACCGACCTTTTCAGCAAAGCGGGTCATTAGGGCATAGTCGAGCTGTGGAATAACAATATTACCATTACGATCTTTAAGGAATCCTTCCTCATCAGAAAGTTTGATAGGTGCTCCGTCTTCTGTACCCAATGCCATAATATTGAGCTGGTAAGGGGTATCATCCATAAGATCAGCTACCTCGTCCAAGCTGTCTTTGTCAGCACCGTCGGTGAACCAAAGAATTTTTCCTTGAGCCAGTCCAGTATTATCTAACAAATCGATGGCGTGCTCGAAACCTGTTTCAGGGCGGCTACCGAGTAGAGGCATGATTTTCGTTGAAACAGCGCCTAAAAGATTTTCAATCGTATCTTTATCAGTGGTCAATGGACTAAGAATAAACCCATCTCCAGCGTAAACGACTAAACCGGTCAACCCTTCATGATGAAGCTTTAAATAATCCTTGATTTTAAATTTAGCTCGCTCCAAACGACTGGGCTTAATATCGTCGGCATCCATTGATAGCGATAGATCCAGCAGAATCACCTGAGTCGCTTTGCTGGAAAAAACAGGCTGTGGTGTTTTCTTCCAAGTGGGACCCGCTAGCGCAATGCTAGCGATAATCCAAAAGACCAAGAGCATCATTGGCATGTGCTTCAATCCCTTGGCGTTGTCGGAGCGAGGCATTATCCAGCTCAATAAGTGGGGATCGATGATCGCTGCCCAACCTTCTTGAGCATGGTTTTGCTTGCGATAAAACCAATACAGTATGGCTGCTGGAATAATTAGCAGCAGGGCCCAGGGGCGGATAAAGTGGAATAAACTCAAATCAGGCATTATGAATCTCCTGTTGAGTCTCGTTGCGAAGGGGCTCGTTGCGCTTCTTCGGGCTTACCAGAGTACGTATAAGCACCTTGAGTAAGCTGAGAGCTATTGCTAACAGCAGTGGGATGAAGAAAAGCGCTTTGCTTGGGCGATAACTTTGATCGAGATCCTCCACCGGCTCCAGCTCATCAAGCTTGGCATAAATTTGCTGCAACTCTTGAGTGTTCTTTGCTCTGAAATACAGCCCACCTGTTTTCTCGGCCACCGCTTTTAACGTCGCTTCGTCTAACTCTTTAGATGGGTTAATGGTGCGATTGCCAAAAAAGCTATTCCTAACCACCATTTTTTCCGCACCGACACCAATGGTGTAAATGGTCACACCTGCATGTTCTGCTAACTCTGCTGCTTGAATCGGGTTTAACACCCCCGTATTGTTTTGGCCGTCTGTTAGTAGAATCAGTACACGGTTTTCAGCATCACGGTCTTTTAGGCGCTTTACGGCTAGACCAATGCTATCGCCGATAGCCGTTCTTGATGAACCGGCTAAACCAATTTCCGTCTCATCCAGCATGAGTTGTACGGTTTTTAAATCAAACGTTAAAGGCGTTTGTAAGTAAGCTTGCTCACCAAACAGAATAAGACCAAGGCGATCACCATCACGGCGTTCAATGAACTCTTTCATTAACGCTTTTACCGCCACTAAGCGATTGATCTGTTGGTTGTCGATCATCATATCCTCCATTTCCATGGAGCCAGAAATATCAATACTCACCATGAGATCGCGACCACTGCTGGGCAGGGCAACGGAGTCGCCAACCCATGTCGGTCTTGCTACCGCAATGACCAGTAATAGCCAAAGTAAAAAGTTATACCAAGGAAAATGGCTCTTTACCTTCTTTCCTTGCTGGCGCTGCATTTTCCAATAAAGAAATAACGGTGCTCTTAGGGCTTGTTGCCGCTGTTTGCGTTCTTCAAGCCACCAGACGAGCAGAGGGAGCGGTAATAATAACAGCAACCATGGCCACTGGAACTCAAACATGATGAGGTTCCTCTTGGCGTTGCTGAGTATAACTTTTTACCTCTTCAGGTAGCTGCTCTGCCCAGTTGATAATGTCACGCATGACACTATCTTTATCCACGTCGTCGCTGGCTGTTGCAGGCTTATAAGGTAAGTCCACAAAAACAGCTAAGGTTTCATCACTCAACTGCTGACCATTGGTGGCTTGTAAAAACTGCATCCACTGTTGTTGGTTCATCGAGCCTACCAGCGCTTCATCGACATAACATAAGCTGAGACGTCGCATGATATTTTGGCTTTTAGCCAGCCAGCGCGGGTCGTCGCTTTTTCTGAGTTGATGCAACTCTATGGATGCGAATCGAACAAATCGGTAATGGCGTCTTTTGAGCAAAAATCTTATCAGTAACAAAAGACCAATTAAGACAACAAGACCCATAATAATCCACCAACCTGTGGCTAATGGCCACCAATTAACGGCCTCTGGCTGATGAATATCACGCAGCTGTTGTAAGAGTTGGCTTTGGGCGGAATTTGCGGTCAACATCTACTTCACCTCCGCATTCACAAGCGACAGGCTGTTTTGAATATTGGGATCAAGCGATAGATCCGTGATGGAATCTGCGGTACTGCAAAGAGCGAAAGCCGATTGCGACAGCGTAAAATTCTGACGTATTTGTGCGACCCGCTGTTCGAATGCTTGCTGATGCTGTTGCATATCACGTTGATTGCTGGCATCAATCCGAATATGGCGCAGACCATCAGTCAGGGTGTACTGCCCCGGTAATGGTATTGATGCTTCTAACGGATCGGCAATCATGACGCCGTAAATGTCATTGTGCTGGGCTAAGTAGGTTAGGTGCTGCCGACAATCATCGTTCAGGTTCATAAAGTCACTGAAAATATAAATCAAGCTACCGCCTTTAACCAAGTGGCGCAGCCGCATTAACATTTCCTGAAGCGAGTTTTGATTGATGTTGTAGGCTTCTGCTTCGGAATAAACCGATTCCAGTCGCTGGTTGTGCAGCTCCATCAAGCGTTGCAATAGCCTTAAACCGTTCTGACGGCGGTTTGAAGGCTTTAACTCGATATGTTCGTTTGCGGTGCTGAAAAGTCCAGCAACACGATTACCGGTGTTGAAGGCCGCCCAAAAAGCACGTGCCGAATGTAAGCAGGCTAAGGTTGATTTAAAGCGGTTACGCGAGCCAAAAAACATGGTGTCTTGTAAGTCTGTCACTATGTAGACAGGGCGCTCGCGTTCTTCTTGAAAAATTTTGGTATGGACTTTGCCGGTACGAGCCGTTACGCGCCAGTCGATGGTGCGAATATCATCGCCTGGCTGGTACTGTCGAACTTCGGCAAACTCCATGCCACGCCCTTTGAAGGGGGATAAGTGTCCGCCAACGAGGTGGGCACGAGTCTTTTTATGAGGCAAAGGAATCGACTCTTTTGCCCAATACTGACAGGCAATAAGCTGCTCTAAGCTCAGCTCGATACTGTGCTCGCGGGCTTGTTTGGCCGTTACGCTGTGTTCAGTCATGCAACACTAATAATGTTATTTAAGGCGTTGGTACTAAATGAATCAACTTGCTAATCACGTCATTGGTGCTGACGCCTTCTGCTTCAGCCTGATAGCTGAGAATGATTCGGTGGCGTAAGATTTCCCCAAGAATCGCTTGAATATCACCTGGCGTGACGTAATCACGGCCATCCAGCCATGCTTGTGCTCGTGCACAACGATCTAAAGCGATGGTGGCACGTGGGCTGGCGCCGTATTCAATATAATTGGCTAATTCAGGAGCATGCTGAGCTGGCTCTCGAGTCGCAATAATGAGTTGGATCAAGTATTGCTCGACTTCAGGCGCCATGTGTACCGTTAAAACTTCTTTGCGTGCAGCAAATAAATGCTCCTGGCTAATGCTCAAGGCTTTTGGCGGCTCGCCTGATAGGGCTTCCTGGCGATTAACCGCTAGAATCTGAGCTTCGGCATCATGGCTTGGATAACCCACCTCAACGTGCATTAAGAAGCGATCTAGCTGTGCTTCGGGTAGTGGATAGGTTCCTTCCTGCTCAATTGGGTTTTGAGTTGCCATCACCAAGAAGAAGGGCGGTAATTCAAAACTCTCGCGGCCAACCGTGATTTGACGTTCGGCCATGGCTTCTAGGAGCGCAGACTGAACTTTCGCTGGAGCACGGTTAATTTCGTCGGCCAGAATTAAGTTATGGAATAACGGGCCTTTTTGGAAGTGAAAGCTGCCGTCTTGCGGACGATAGATTTCTGTACCGGTTAAATCAGCTGGTAAAAGGTCTGGCGTAAACTGGACGCGGTGAAAACTACCTTCCATCGCCGTCGACAGCTCTTTAATCGCTCGGGTTTTAGCAAGTCCCGGAGCGCCTTCAACCAGTAAGTGACCATCGGCAAGCAGTGCAATGATCATTTTATGCACCAAGCTTTCCTGGCCAATAATTCGTGATTTTAGAAATTCATTAAGCTGAATAAATTGTTCTTTTGTACTCATGATTGCCTTTGCGCACGAAAAAGTGTGTTCAATGTAATGTATTTACTGGCTGTTTTGTATCAAAAAACCATAAAAAGTTGCAACTAATTGTTACGACTGGAGGTATTTGGCGTTAGTTTGAATAGAAATGTAAGATTTCGAATAAATTCAAACATACGTTTGAAATATGGCGTTAGTTAGGTAGAATCAAGAATAGAATATTTTATCAGGAGTCAACATGAGCGAGACTAGCGCTTCCAGTACTACCAAAAAAAGTACCACCAAAAAGACGACGCGTAGCACGAAGCAAGATCGCGTTGCGATTGTTTCAGGGTTAAGAACACCTTTCGCCAAGCAGGCGACTCATTTTAGAGGCATTAATGCTATCGAGCTTGGGAAAATGGTGGTGAATGAACTTATCCAAAAGACCGAGCTGGATCCTAAGGTCATTGAACGTGTGGTATTTGGCCAAGTGGTTATCTTGCCTGAAGCTCCAAACATTGCTCGTGAAATTGTTCTGGGCACGCCTATGGATGTTCACACCGATGCTTACTCGGTATCACGCGCTTGCGCTACCAGTTTTCAGAGTGTCGCTAGTTTAGCCGAGTCAATCATGGCGGGTGACGTGTCTGTTGGTATTGCTGGCGGAGCAGACTCCTCATCAGTAGTGCCGATTGGCGTGAGTAAGAAATTGTCTTTGGCGTTAGTTGATTTGCAAAAAGCAAGAACCTTTGGCCAAAAGCTGTCGATTCTTA
Organism: Kangiella geojedonensis; assembly: GCF_000981765.1. Taxonomy (GTDB): domain Bacteria; phylum Pseudomonadota; class Gammaproteobacteria; order Enterobacterales; family Kangiellaceae; genus Kangiella; species Kangiella geojedonensis. The sequence continues at coordinate 601,413 of NZ_CP010975.1, forward strand.
AAACGCTTCGCCCTAAAGACTTGATGCCTGTGCCTCCTGCGATTAAAGAATACTCCACAGGGTTAACCATGGGGCAAAACGCTGAGCAAATGGCTCGTGATCGTGGAATTACTCGCCAAGAACAGGATGAATTAGCTCATCGTTCTCATACGTTAGCGGCTCAAGCATGGGAAGAGGGCAAGTTAGACGATGAAGTCATGACGGCTTATGTCGAGCCTTATACGAAAGAGCCGCTGTCACGAGATAATGTGGTTCGCTTTAACTCAACGCTTGAGGGTTATGCCAAGTTACGCCCTGCGTTTGACAGAAAGTACGGTACCTTAACGGCGGCTAATTCAACGCCATTAAGCGATGGTGCTGCTGCCGTGGTATTGATGAAAGAGTCACAAGCAAAAGCACTAGGCTATGAGCCTCTGGGCTATATCCGAAGCTATGCTTTCTCAGCGATAGAAGCTGCTCATGACATGCTGATGGGACCTTCTTACGCAACGCCTAAAGCTCTGAAAAAGGCTAAGTTGAAACTGAGTGATTTAGACTTGATTGATATGCATGAAGCTTTTGCTGCGCAAACGATTTCCAATATCCAAGCCTTTGGTTCGACTCAATTTGCTAAAGAAAAGCTGGGGCAGAGAACCAAGATTGGTGACATCGATATGGACAAGTTTAATGTGCTGGGGGGATCGCTGGCATATGGGCATCCTTTCGCAGCGACGGGTGCGCGAATGATTACTCAAACACTCCACGAGCTGAAGCGACGTGGCGGTGGATTAGGGTTAACCACGGCGTGTGCCGCTGGTGGTCTTGGTGCAGCAATGATTTTGGAGGTTGAATAATGTCGGACAATACATTCTTTACATTTGAGCACCAAGAAGACGGTATCGCAGTTATAACCATTGATGTGCCAGGTGAGTCGCAAAATGTGCTTAAAATGGAGTTTATTGAAGAACTCGAGCCGGTGATTGACCAAGTCAAATCAGACAGTTCTATTAAAGGATTGATCATCCGAAGTGGTAAAGCAGGCAGCTTTATTGCTGGCGCAGATATCACCATGTTCGGTAAAGCAAATACAGCTGAAGATGCTGAGAAGCTATCAACGGACGGTCATCGAATTTTTAATAAGATCGAGAACCTAAAGAAGCCGGTAGTCGCAGCGATCCACGGTACATGTCTTGGTGGTGGTTTGGAGTTGTCATTAGCGTGTAGCGGACGTGTCATTTCAGACAGCCCTAAAACCAAGATCGGATTACCAGAAGTTCAGTTGGGTGTGCTGCCAGGCGGTGGTGGTACTCAGCGTTTACCAAGATTGGTGGGTATTGCTCCTTCGCTAGACATGATGCTTACGGGTAAGCAGCTATTTCCTAAACAAGCCAAAAAACTTGGCTTGGTCGATGAAGTTGTGCCTGAAGCGAATTTAATGAAAGCTGCTAAAAAGCGCGTCAGTGATTTGCGTAAAGGCAAAGAGAAGAAAGCGCCGATTAGCAGTTACTTCACCATGAAGGGGATTCAAAAACTGGTATTAGAGTCGAACCCAATTGGTCGAAACATTATTTTTGACCAAGCACGCAAAACCGTAGAAAAGAAAACTAAAGGCAATTATCCAGCGCCGAAAAAGATTATCGAGTGTGTTGAAAAAGGCATGTCTCAAGGTATGGAAGCTGGTTTGGCGATAGAAGCGCGAAACTTCGGTCAGCTGGTTGTATCGCCAGAAGCTAAGGCTTTGATCAGTGTTTTCTTCGCTACAACTGAGCTTAAGAAAGATAATGGCGTAGATTCAGATGCTGAAGCTGTTGAGCTGAATAAGATTGGCGTGCTGGGTGGCGGCTTGATGGGTTCAGGCATCGCCTATGTTTCAGTGGATAAAGCCAAGAAAAAAGTGCGCGTAAAAGACGTTCGAGAAGAGGGCGTTAACGGTGCTCTTAACTACTCGTGGAAGCTTATATCCAAGAAGATGAAGAAGCGAATCGTGAGTCCTTCTGATGCTCGTCGCACCATGTCCTATTTAACCGGAACCACGGATTACTCAGGTTTTAAAGATACCGACATGGTGATCGAGGCGGTCTTTGAAGATTTGGATTTAAAGCACCAAATGGTTAAAGATGTTGAGGAGCACTGCTCTGACAACACCATTTTCGCTACCAACACATCATCAATTCCAATCACCAAGATTGCGGGAGGTGCCAAAAATCCCGAGAAAGTGGTTGGTTTGCATTATTTTTCACCGGTTGAAAAGATGCCGTTAGTCGAAATTATCGCGACTAAGAAGACCGAGGACTGGGTGATAGCGACTTGTGTGGCGTTAGCAAAGCAACAAGGAAAAACACCTATCGTTGTTAATGATGGCGCAGGTTTTTACGTCAACCGTATTTTAGCGCCTTATATTAATGAAGCGGGTATTTTGTTGAATGAAGGTGTGGCTATTGAAAAGCTGGACAAAGCTATGGTTCAAGCTGGTTTTCCTGTTGGGCCAATTACCTTGTTGGATGAAGTGGGGATTGATGTCGCTACTAAAGTTGCGCCTATTCTTGAGGATGCCTTTGGTGAGCGTATGTCGACGCCGAAAGCTTTTGAAAAGTTGAAGGAAGATGACCGCAAAGGTAAAAAGAACAAGCGCGGTTTCTATAAGTATGATGGTAAATCTAAAGGCAAAGAAGTTGATGAAAGCGTCTATTCTGTACTAGGTATTAGTCCAGATAAGCATGTTGACGGAAAAGAAATTGCTGAGCGAGGACTGTTACTAATGGCCAATGAAGCGGCACGCTGTCTGGACGAAGGCATCATCCGAAGTGCGCGTGATGGTGATATCGGAGCTATATTTGGCATTGGCTTCCCACCATTTAAGGGTGGACCATTCCGCTATATGGATAGCTTAGGGATAGAAACAGTGGTGGAGCGCCTTGAGCATTACCAGCAATTACATGGTGATCGTTACAAGCCCGCCGATATCCTAGTGAAGATGAAGAGTAACTCTGATTCATTCCACTCTTGAGTTAGGCACTTGACACTGACTGTTGAAACTAAAAAGCCTTGAGGCGTAAACCTCAGGGCTTTTTTATACGGTGAAAAAACTGGGGGCAAAAATAAAGGCAGCCTAGGCCACCTTTAAATTTCTATAGGAAGAACGTCTTTTAATCAAAAACTCTTTTAAGTAAAGGTTTGGCTAACAAAGTCAGTACCAAAGCACCCAAAAGCTCTTTATTTTGTTGAGCAGTTTCTAAAATCATGGGCTCTTCGATTAAGAATTTAATGCCCACTACTCCAGCTATAACAGCAAGCACGTATTTCATGACTATTACCTTTTGCAATGGATTCGTTAAACAGTGTCTAAAATTTTAACAACATATAAAAAAGGTTCTGTGGTATAAGTCTCACAGAACCTTGATTTTATGTGAACAAGTTTGCAAAAGTGCGATTTATAGCGTCAGATTCGTTTACACATCATCTAAAACCGCAAGTTTATGCTTACTAACGTCGCAAGCTATTGTATTTATACAATTAAAGGTTAAGTCTAAAGTCGAAACCAGACGTCAATCCAGTAATTTCTTCTGAAGCTTTAATACCAAACGACCAGTTTTTTGACAAGTAATAACGTCCTTCTAAGCCATAAGTGGTTGATGTTGAATCTTCATGCAGGGCTTCGTTAACATATGGCGAGAAGTCGTAGTCTTTGTAGCCTGCGAAAAGTTTGTATTCCCAGTTAGTAGATAGGCGACCTCGCAAGCCAAGGTTAACTAAAAAACCATCTTCATCATTACCATACGTCGTTTGTGGAATGACGCCGTCACCATCAAACTTCACATAACCAGCTTCCATGAAGAAGTCATCGGTACGAGAGCTTGGAACATGAAAGCCAAACGCCATTTCATATTCTTTTGCTGTAACTTCAGCTTGTGAACCTGCAACCCATACGTCAGCAGATTGAGACTGTAACGTACTGCGCACATACCAGGTATCATCAAACGCCAACGAAAGGTTAAGTTCATAGCCTGTTTTATCACTAGTACGCTCGCCTTCACTATGGATATAGCCGAAGTCAATATAGTCGTAGCGCAGTTTATCGTTCGCCTCAGCAGCTGTGTGCATTAAAAGGGCTAGGGTGGCAAGGGTAATGTATTTTTTCATTGTGGATTATCGTCAGTCAGTGTCTAAAATTTGTGCTTAGTGTACTACAAAGGTTCTGCGTGAGAAACTTCTCTAAGCATTAAAAAAGGCCGCATAATGCGGCCTTGGTAATGCTAGCTTTTAGAAGCTGTAACGGAAGTTAGCACCATAGTGGTTGTCTAACTCATCGTCGTTACCAATTTCAACGCCAACTGACATGTTACGGTTGAAGTGGTAGCGACCCTCTAGCGTTAAATCTGTAGACTCTAGAACGTCAGAGTATTGAGCATAACCGCCTAACTCGAAATTACTGCTGGCCATTCCGCGGAAACCGGCTAAAGCGTTAAAGCCTGAGTCATCAAAACCACCAACTTCATAATCTTCAAAACCAGCTTCGGCAACGAAGTCTACTGAGTTGTTAATCGGTGTATGGAAACCAACGTTTAGGCGGATACGGTCAACATCAGCATCACCGACATTGGTGTCGCCCTTGAATAACTCAGCTTTACCATACCAGTTTTGGTTGAAAGACATAGCGCCTTCAAATTCAACACCATCAAACTGGTCATCATAATCTTGGATGCCGCCTTGTACATAGTCGTAACTAACGCCATTGGCCATGACTAGACTTGAAGAAAGTGCGATACTTGATGCTACAAATAGTTTTTTAAGTGTCATTTTTTTGATAGACATTGTCGTCTCCTCATAAATTCTTGTTAAATAATGCAAGTGTATTATGGATTTAGTAAACTGAATTTTGACTGAACTAAGTCTTAAACGCGCCATATTAATGAGAAGCTATTCACAAAAATATTTATTAAGTTAAGGAATTGTATGAATTCGCCGATTTTACCCGTACTAGAACAGCTCAACAAAGTTGTACTAGGTAAGTCCTTTCAAGTTAAATTAGCGGTCGTTTGCCTGTTAGCTAGAGGCCATTTACTGATTGAAGATTTGCCAGGTATGGGTAAAACAACGCTAGGACAGGCTATGGCCAAAGTTTTTGGGTTAGACTTTCAGAGAATTCAGTTCACCAGTGACATCCTTCCCGCAGATATTGTCGGCGCTAATATTTTTGATCGTGAAAAATCGACCTTTGAATTTCATCCTGGTCCTGTGTTTTCTCAGTTAGTCTTGGCTGATGAGATCAACCGAGCTACACCGAAAGCGCAGAGTGCTTTATTGGAAGCGATGGAAGAACAGCAAGTGACAGTCGAAGGGAATACTTATGAATTACCTAACCCCTTCTTTGTCATTGCCACTCAAAACCCAACTCATCAAATCGGGACGTACCCGTTACCAGAATCTCAGTTGGACCGTTTCTTGTTTAAAATTAATTTGGGCTATCCAGATCCTGATTTGGAGAAGATCTTATTAAAAGGCGAATCTGGTCGAACGAAGATGTCATCTTTGGAGTCTTTACTGGATTTAGACACTCTTAAGGACCTACAACTAAAAGTATCAAAACTCACCGTAACGGAACATTTATTGCAGTATGTGATGGACTTGATTTTGGCGACCCGACAAAGTCCTGACTTTGCCCATGGTTTATCGCCTCGAGCTGGCTTAGCAATTGTTAGCGCAGCCAAAGCTTGGGCTTTTGTGGATGGTCGCGACTATGTACTGCCGGAAGATATTCAACAAGTATTTGTAGCTTCTGCTCGCCATCGACTGCAGTCGGTGAAAACGTCTTCAACCTCAACCATAGAGTTGATTGAAGAGCTTATTAACGATACGCCCGTTCCTGCCTAATGCTTGCTGCCATTAAAAGTAAATTTTTTTCTTGGATCGATAGTCGAGCGCCGAAGCAACCGTCAACATTGCTTCGGCAAAGAAATATTTATATTTTGCCGACTCGTTATGGTTGGCTAATGCTCGGTATCTTGATTTTGATTCTTATCGCTTCGACTAACTATCAGAATAACATGGGGTTTATGGCAGGTTTTGTATTACTTGCTGTGGGCTTGTTGTCAGTATTCTATACTTTTCGAAATTTAAAGGGTGTTGAGGTGAGATGCTTAAAGCCTGTGGCAGTCTTTGCAACAGATATCGCTACGGTGCCGGTTCAGCTCGTCAATAACACGAAAAGTGAACGAGTGGGGTTTGGAGTCGGCTTTTCCAAAAGGAGTGTGTCATATACGGATGTGGGGGAGCAGGCAAAAAGCCAGGTTGAGTTAACCTTAGAAACACGTAAAAGGGGAATGATGGATATTCCAAGGATCGCTTGCGCATCGATATTCCCCTTTGGAATTTTCGAAGCCTGGTCGTGGGTGAGAACGCCTTATCAAGTATTGGTTTATCCAAAACCCATCCCCTGTCCTGAACCCTTAGTAGCGACTAGCTCAGGTATAGAAGAGGGTCAAACTCAAGAAAAAGGGTCTGAGGACTTCCATAATTTGCGTGATTACCAAGCAGGCGACCCGATTAAGCAGGTGATGTGGAAAGCGTATGCTCGTGAGCGCGGTCTTTATAGTAAAGAGTTTGAAGATTATGTGGGTGAGCACCAAACATTAAGCTGGGAAAGTGTCGCACATTATGAAAAAGAACTGGCGATTTCATACCTGACCGATGCCGTCTTGACCGCAGAGGTTAGTCAAAATGTTTATGGTTTAGAGTTACCGCAAGAAACCATAGATAAAGGCCAGGGCCCTGAGCATCTGCATTCATGTCTTAAAGCTTTGGCTTTAATGTAATAGGGGTGAATTGAGATGAATGTTAAAGCACTACCTATTACTCGCCAAGGTGTTATCCCTTTATTGATCATGATTCAAGCTGTGGTCTTATTCCCACTATGGTTTCATATTCCATTCTGGATAAGCGCAGTGACTATTGCTTTGCTATTAGGTAAATACGGGATGTATCGACAGGGCGTCAAAGCTCCTCGGTGGATATTGCTGATTGTCGTTTTGCTGTGCGTGGGCGGAGTTTTCTGGCAATTCAAAACGTTGAATGGCCGTGATGCTGGAATCGGCTTGATCGTCTTGATGTACGCTTTTAAGTTGTTGGAAGCTCGAAGTTATCGCGATGCGTCGCTCATATTGTTCATCTCATTTTTTATCGTCGTGACGGCATTTTTTTACAGTGAAGCTATTTGGATGGGCGTGTACTTACTCCTTTCAGTACTGTGTATCTTATTAGGGTTGGTCGCTCTAAACAGTCCAAAAGGAATGCAGGGCATAGGTAGCTTAGGAAAGATTTCAGGCGTGACCTTATTGCAGGCACTCCCGATCATGATCCTACTGTTCTTTTTCTTTCCAAGAAGTTCTGCACCGCTGTGGTCTATGCCAACAGACACACAGGCCGGTAGCGGTATTGATGACACCATGAGCCCAGGTAGTATTGGTGCATTACATACTTTTGATGACATCGCTTTTCGGGTGGACTTCGAGGATAAGGTTCCTCCACGTTCAGAAATGTATTGGCGTGGTTTGGTATTATCTGAGTTTGATGGTTTTACCTGGTTTAAGGAAAAGCATAGCCCTATCCGTCAAGAGTTAGAACTGCCCATGACGCCCACTTACCAGTATCGAATTCAAATGGAGCCCAATAATCGTAATTGGATCTTTGGCTTAGAAAATCTGGCTGAAGCTCCGAAAGGGGCTTATCTATTTAGTGATTTCACGTGGAATCGTCGCCGCCAGACAACCCAGCGTTTTATTTATTCCGCTCAGGCCTACGATATCGATTTTAGTCAAAGGCCCTTAACTGAGTTTCAACAAAGTCGCTACTTACAGTTACCAGATGATAGTAATGAGGACACTCGCGAGTGGGCTGAAGAACAGCGAAGTAATCATCAAAGCGATGAAGCTTTTATCCGTTGGATTTTATCGTATATCCATCAAGGCGAATTTTATTATACGTTGAGCCCACCGGTGATCGAAATTGACTCCATTGATGGCTTTTGGTTTGACTCTCAGCAAGGCTATTGTGAGCATTATGCGGGTGCTTTTGTCTATATTATGCGCTCAGCGGGCATTCCTGCAAGGGTGGTAACTGGCTACCAAGGGGCTGAGTATAACCCTTATGGGGATTACTATATCATCAGGCAGTCTGATGCCCATGCGTGGACAGAAGTGTGGCTTGATGATGAAGGTTGGCGCCGCATTGACCCAACCGCAGCGATTCACCCGTCTAGAGTTGAAGAAGACTTGAGGAGTGATGCGAGTTCTCGTGACGGCTGGATGGAAGAGTTTGGCTCGGACGTTGGGTTTGAAGCTCCTGAAGGATTGATGCGGAATTTAGCGCTTCGCTGGGATGCAATCCAAAGCTTTTGGAGTGAGACGGTGATGGGGTACAGCCAAGACATGCAGTTTAATTGGTTGCGTAAGTTAGGCATTGAAAGGCATCAGTATCGTTATCTCGGCTATGGTTTATTGGCGACCATTCTTTTGGCTGGTTTGATTTTTGGGTATCTAGTGCTTCGAAGTACCCAACGGTTAGAGCCAGTGACCAAATACTATTTGTTATTGCTTAAAAAGCTGCGCGACCATGGTATTGACTGTGATCGAACGATGGGCCCAAGAGATGTTTTGCAGTTGACGCGTGCGACTTCACAGAAAGTTTACGCGAGAGCTGCGCCAGCGCTCAAAACCTATATCTCCATGCGCTATCAACACGAAACGTTATCGCCGGAAGCCATTAAGCAGTTTAAGCAGCAAGTTTCCAGAGTGTAAAGACCCCATCAACTGACAAGTTAGTGCTGAGTCGTTATAATGTGCGCCATTCAAAGTAAGCTCTAAGACCCTACTGGCGCACATCATGGCAGAAAAGTTAGCGGAAAAAGCCGTTGATATCACTCCTATTCATCAATTTTTATACTGCAGCACTCCACAGGCATGGCTTGAGTATGCGCTGTCAGATTTAGAAACATTACTCATTGATCATGCTCACTGCGAGAAAAAAGCCGCAGCCACCGCTGTAAAGCTTATGTTCCGCTATCCTGAACATATTGACCTGTTGAAAAAGTTATCGCAGCTTATTCGAGAAGAGGTGCTTCATTTTGAGCAGGTTCTAGAGTTTATTGAGCAACAAAATATTAAATATCGTGCGATCAAACCCTCACGCTATGCCGCTGGCTTGCATCAGTTTGTTTCAAAAGATGAGCCTCAGCGGTTAATTGATGCACTGATTATTGGTGGCATTATCGAAGCACGATCATGTGAGCGTTTTCATGCACTTGTTCCCTACTTGAAAGATACGTATCCTGACTTAGCGAAGTATTATCGCTTTTTATTGAAGTCAGAGTCGCGTCACTTTATGGACTATATCGATCTTGCAAAGCAGTATGCGAGCGAACCGATTGATGAACGCTTAGAGTTTTTCTTAGCCAAAGAAAAAGAACTTATTGAGTCGCCAGATCCATTATTCCGTTTCCACTCTGGCGTACCCGTACATGACTAAGGTGAATTATGACTGTTGAAAAATTGTCCCCCAAGAATTTATTACTCTTAAGTTCGTCAAGAGAAGGTCAAACGGCTTATCTTGAGCACGCTTTGCCGATGATCGATAGTTTCTTAGATAGTAACATTAAGCAGGTTTTATTCATTCCTTATGCTGGTTTTGCTATGGGTTATGATGCTTATGAAGAGAAGGTTAACCAGCCGTTTCAAACTATTGGCAAAGAGGTTGTATCGATTCATCGCTTTGATGATCCGGTTAAAGCGGTGCAAGAAGCTGATGCCATCGCTATCGGTGGTGGCAATACATTCCATTTACTAAAAGCTTTGTATGACAATGAGCTCATCGACGCCATTCGTAAGCGCGTTGATGAAGGAATGCCGTATATGGGCTGGAGCGCTGGCTCAAATGTTGCAGGATTAACTATCTGCACCACAAACGACATGCCAATTGTTGAGCCTAGAAGCTTTAACGCCTTAGCGTTAGTGAACTTTCAGATTAACCCTCACTATACCGATTACCAGCCACCGAACCATAATGGTGAAACCCGTGCTGAGCGTTTGTTTGAATATGTCCGTGCCAATCCGCATCGCTATGTGGTGGGTACTCGAGAAGGAACTGCGCTTCAACTTAAAGACAATCGTCTTACATTAATCGGCAATAAACCGGGCTTAGTGTTCCGTGATGGAGAGAAAATTCGACCAATCAAATGCAATACTGACATAAGCTGGTTGCTTTAGTTGCAATTATGACTTAAGTGGTTGGATTTGTTGAAAAAACTCTTCCTTCAATCGCCCGAATGGGCTAGTGTGAAATCACCATGGAAGGTGATAATAAAAGGGTATACCTTCCATGGTATATCTTATAGCACTGAAGGAGAGCTCTATGAAAAAGCAAATCTTGGGTTTGATGTCGCTGGCGTTGGCGGCTTCTAACTCGACTGCAATTGCAGGAACTAATCATAACAACGATAACCTGGTGGGGAAGGTTCCATTTTTAACGACCACGTCAATGGATTTTAGTGACGCAAACTCCCCAATCCATCCTTTTACTAACTCCGCATTACCTAACCCTCCATCGGATGTGTATGACGGTAATCTGTTTCAGTTACGTCATGACTACCCAGCGACTGCTGCGGTGAAAACATCGCCACCATGGAAAAAGGTGACTAATAACGGTTTGATCACTCAGCAAAATGCCATGGCTTATGTCGAGGCATTAAAAAGTTACGTATCTGCTGACATGCGAAAGCTTATTTATGATTATGACAACTGGAACGCAAGTGAAGAGCCTTGGTGGCAGTCTATCTGGTTAGGTACAGAGCGAGAGCCGATTCATGGCTTTTATGTGGGCTCCGGTTTTCCTGCAGGAACGCTGACTCATCAAAAGCTCGATCTAACCACTTATGTACTGACGTTATATGATGATACTGCTGCAGCAACCTTGGGCAATATCTGGGGAACAAGTTTAGCTCAAGCCTATGCGCCGAATATCACTAATCCTGGAGCGCAGTACGCAGAGGGCAGTGTCATTGTGAAGTTTGCTTTTGTGACCCCTTGTGGTGCCGATTGGTCACCGATGGAAGGTACAGCTTCGTTGCCGATTTATGCTCCTTTGAATTCGAGCAATGGCTCAGGTAACAACCCTGATAAATCGCAGTGTCCGAATAACGGCTCGGAGGGTTCAGTATCAGAGCCATCGCTGACCAATATTTACTTAATGCAGTTTGATATTATTGTTAAGGATAGCGAAGCCGCACCTGAAACCGGCTGGGTTTTCTCGACGCTGATCTATGACAAGAATGCTCCAGGCGACGACTCGTGGGATAAAATGGTGCCGTTAGGCGCAACTTGGGGTGGTAATCCAGACGTGATCAATACCTCAAGCGAAGCACTGACGCCGCCAGCACAAGTGAATACGAAGTTGACTCAAAACTGGATAAACATGAACACACCAGAGTACGCGCGCTCCACACTTGGTTGGGACGGTCGTTTATCAGGACCTAACGATGGTGCGGTAGTGACGCCAGCTTGGGCTGGTGGCCATTATTATCCAGCAGGTCTGTCAACAGCAGGTTGCTTAGGCTGCCACAGTTCAGCGCAGTACAACCCTGAGAGCTTAACCACAGACCAGCCAAACATGACCTCGTTCTTGTTACCGTCTACCACTCAGCCGCCGCAGGTCAGCGCACCGCCACTATCGAGTGGGCCAAAGAATAGTTTGGTGCTTACAGAGCCAGGTTCGGCACTATGGATGAAGTGGTTCCAAAGCCGTGCAGGGGATGAACCAATGGACCCAAAACAAGTGGCTTTGGATTATGACATGGTGACTGCGTTTAAAGCGATTCCGATGTGGCAAGCAGCATTAAAAGCCATGAACCAGGAAGACTCGATAAAAGTTAATGCTTCTCTTAAGCGTAAAGCTCACTAATCATGTCTTTTGATGAAAACGCTTACCAAGAGCTCACCGAAGAGGTGATAACATTTTGGTTTGGTGCACCCGACTCTGCCGAGTTGGGTGCCAACCGTGCTATTTGGTTTGACTCTAATCCTGCGTTTGATGATGAAATTCGTGAGCGTTTTGGGGAAGCCAACCAGCAAGCCGCTGCTGGTCAACTGGATGCCATGATGCAAACTCAACGAGGCTCGCTAGCGTTAATTATTCTACTGGACCAGTTTTCAAGGAATATCTATCGCGGTAAGGCTGAAGCCTTTGCGAATGATTTGAAAGCAAGGGATGTAGCTCAACAGTCGCTGGATAAACGCTTTGATCAAGGCCTTTTAACCGTTCAACGTAAGTTTATGTACTTACCTTTTGAGCATGCTGAAGATCTGACCTTGCAAGATAAAAGCGTTGAATTGTTTATAACACTTGGCGATAACAATTCGACCAGTCACGCTCTGTGTCATCGTGATCAAATTATTCGTTTTGGTCGTTTCCCCGACCGCAATAGAGCCTTAGGAAGGAAAAGTACTTTGGCTGAGCAAAGGTTTCTGGAAAAACCGTTTTGCTAGTGCGGCTTGAGTGATTCTAAGTCTTGAGGATTAACATCTACTCTCAACACTTCTAGGTAAGGTCTGTATTTTCGCCACTCCCATACTCCATCAAGTAATTGGATATTGGTAAGACCAAATTTTTTCATGTCCTCAATAGAGTAATCGTAACCAAGAGTCTCATTAAAGTAGTGATATAAGAAGTTCCAAAAAGTGAGCTTTAATTCTTTGTGGCCATACTCACCTAACAAAGGATGCACATTAATTCTTTTATAAAACCTATTTTCAGCTGTTCGCCAGTTTACGGCATTCTGCTCACCTTGCTCGACACGATCATTAACGTTCTCTTGATATGAGTTACCATGCCAAATTAAAGCGGAGTCTTTATATAAGTATTTCTTTGTTCCAGCAGGGAATACGTAATTAGCGCAGGATGAAGCGCATCCTTTGCCAACAATGACATCAAGTTGATTATCGAAAACCCAATTACCTAATCTGATTCCCTCCATGACGTCACCACCCTTACTTGTTATTTGAAGTTTCGTTGGCTTTTCTGGAAGTGATCTATAAAGCTCAAAAATACGTTTGTTGGCGTCTTTGTTGATTCCCCCATCGTAATGCAGAACATGGTTAACACCTAAAAAGACTTTTGTTTTGGATTCCAGAGTTTTAGTATTTTTTAGTGTTGAGCAGCCCGAGATGAGCAGGAAAGCAGTTAGAAGTAATAGTCGGTAAAACATCGTAAACGTCCTTGTTAACAGCTTAGATAGTAAAGTAGTGCTCAGCTACCGAATCACCCTCAATCGTTAGGTAATGACCTTTTTCGCCCCAGTCACTTAAAACGATTCGCTGACAGTGTTTACCCTCGACTTCGATATCGTGAAAGTCTGGGCGATGGGTATGACCGTGAATTAATACCTGCGCTTTGTGGTCTTTCAGCACCTCTTCAACCGCTTGAGGGTGAACGTCAGTGATGGCGCTGGCTTTGTTCTCTTGAGCTTCGCGACTTTTACCACGTAAGTCAGCCGCGATACCTCTGCGTACTTCTAGCGGTTGTGACAATAATTGTTGTTGCCACTGCTCGGAGCGCACCATTTCACGAAACTGCATATACTCTTTGTCATCCCAACACAGGCTATCACCATGCATCATAATGGCTTGTTTATCGCCAAGCTGGATAGGATGTACTTCAGGTAACAACTCGCCACCTGTTTTATCAGCGAATGTATCACCTAATAAGAAGTCACGGTTTCCGTGTTGGAAGTACAACTTTTTTCCACTGTCAGAATAAGCTTTAAAAAGCGCGATTGTTGACTCAACAAATGTGGAGTCATCATCATCGCCAATCCAGCTTTCGTATAAATCACCGAGCACATACAGCTCGTTAGACTGTGGCGCGATTTCCTGCATAAAATGCTCAAAGAGCGCCGTTAAATCGGGGCGCTCTTCGCAAAGGTGTAGGTCGGAAATTACTAACGTCATACTTAGCCGTTAATCTCAGCTTTCTCGATAAGCACTGTCTCAGTCGGAACATCTTGGTGCATGCTGTAACTGCCTGTAGGAACTTCTTTAATGGCGTTAACCACGTCCATACCTTCAGTGACTTTACCGAATACACAGTAACCCCAGCCGTTCATAGATTCATTTTTAAAGTTCAAGAAGTCGTTATCATTAACGTTAATAAAGAACTGGCACGATGCTGAGTGTGGCTCCATAGTGCGGGCCATAGCAACGGTGCCGACTTCGTTGGCTAAGCCATTATTCGCTTCGTTAGCAATTGGCTCCTTGGTCTCTTTCTGCTCCATATCCGCCGTAAAACCGCCACCCTGAATCATAAAGTTAGGAATCACGCGGTGGAAAATCGTACCGTCATAATGACCTTCTTCAACATAGCTCAAGAAATTCTTAACCGTTTCAGGCGCTTTGTCCTGATATAACTCAAGAGTGATGTCGCCGTGGTTGGTGGTGAACGTGACTGTAGGATTGCTCATGGGGATTTCCTCAAAATTAGTGATTTAGCCTTGTTTAAGCTAGCCTGCACGTAACTTGAACGCTACAATGCTAGGCTGTTTGGCGCATATGATACTTATTTTAGTATTAAATTGCGATTTTAGCGAAAAATAGTCGACATAGAACAGTCAGAAGAGAAGTGAGCATGTTACAGATTTACAACAACTTAAACCGTCAAAAAGAACCTTTCAAGCCATTAGAAGAAGGCAAGGTATCCATGTATGTGTGTGGCGTGACGGTTTATGATCTGTGTCATATTGGACATGCGCGCACTTATGCAGCTTTTGACGTGATTAATCGCTATCTAAAGTTTAAAGGTTATGACGTCAACTATGTCCGCAACATCACGGATATTGACGACAAAATCATCAACCGCGCCAATGAAACTGACCAAGCCTTCGAGGATGTGACGGAAAAGTTCATTGGCGAAATGTATCAAGACTTTGATGCCATTGGCCTTCAACGTCCAGATATTGAGCCGCGTGCCACTGCTACCATGGCTGAAATCATCGAGATGAACCAAACCTTGATTGAAAAGGGTGCGGCCTATGCCACGGAAGACGGTGATGTCTATTTCCATGTCCCAGCCTACGATGATTACGGTAAATTAAGCCGCCAAGACTTAACACAACTCAATGCGGGCGAGCGTATTGATGTTCGTGACTCGAAAAAGGATCCGATGGATTTTGCCTTATGGAAAGCAGCAAAGCCAGGCGAGCCTTCATGGGATTCGCCGTGGGGTCAAGGGCGTCCTGGTTGGCATATTGAATGTTCTGCCATGAGCAAAAAGTGCTTAGGCGAAACTTTTGATATTCATGGTGGTGGTTCAGATTTACAGTTCCCACACCATGAAAACGAAATCGCGCAGTCAGAATGTGCTAACGGTTGCACCTTTGCCAAGACTTGGATTCACACCGGCATGGTGCAAGTAGATAAAGAAAAGATGTCAAAATCGCTTGGCAACTTTTTCACCATCCGTGATGTATTGAAGCAATATCGTGCGGAATCGGTGCGCTATTTCTTAATGAGCGGCCACTATCGCAGTCAGCTGAGTTATACGCAGGCCAATATTGAATCCGCTGACGCCAGTTTAGAGCGCTTGTACACGGCACTAAGAGGTGTGGATTTATCGCAAGCCACAGGCGAGTCTTTGGACATTATGGAAAAAGCACAAACTGATTTTGTCAAAGCGATGGATGATGACTTTAATGTGCCAGAAGCCATGCCTGTGTTGTTTGACTTAGCCAAAGAAGTCAACCGCCTGAAAGCTAGCGATATGCCCAAAGCGGCAACTATCGCGGTGAAACTGAAAGAGCTCGCTGGCGTGTTGAGTTTGTTGCAGCAAGATCCTGAGGAGTTCTTAAAGTCCGCCGCCGGTGACAGCGATGTGTCTGATGACGAAATTGATGCCTTGATCCAACAGCGTCTACAAGCTCGCGCCGATAAAAACTGGGCGCTTGCTGATAAAATTCGAGATCAACTTAATGCTCTGAATATCGAGCTAGAGGATGGGGCGGGTGGTACAAGCTGGCGTCGTAAGTAGCAAGTAAAGAGATTTTTTGGGTGGTAGTGTTAATATGAGGATGAAAGAGTTAGAAGGAGAAAATATTCTTGCGATAGAGTTACCGGCTGATGAAAGTTACTTAAAGTTTGTAGTTTCAGCACCAGAAAACTCAGGGTTCTCTACTTTAAACGCTCGCTTCTTTAATAGTGATGGACATAAAGTCGAAGTGGAGTTTTTAACCCTTCATCTAAACTTGCTTTGGGATTCTGATGATGACTCAGTAACACTTGGCGAGTTTGAGTCTGTTGACTTGGCAGATGGAGGCTATTTGATTTCAGGTGATTTCGGCCAGGTAGTGGTGCGCTGTAACTCGTGTTCTCCAAACATCTGATATTGCGTTAAATCTATGTGATAAAGATATCAGGCTGACTTCCTTCTCAAATCATTAAACACCGATAACTCCCAGTTTCTCAAACCAACCACTAAGCTTGTCCCTTTCTTTTCATCCAAGGTTAAACTTTTGTCTTGGCTTAACTGTTGTCGATAAGCAGTACCCAATTCCTCAATTAACTCCTGAATCTTTTTGTTGGATTCGTCGCTGAGCATGCCTGAAATAAATAAAATCTTTTCCGTGGGCTGATCAAAACGTGAGTTAAAAAACTCACTTTGAATATGCTCGGCGAAGAACTTGCGTACTGGGCCATCCGTTTGCCATTTAAAGTGCGGGCTTACTCTTTTCCGTATCCGGTTATTGGGCAGTAGCTCAATAAAATGTATGCGATCCAGTTTAGCCAAGTACTGAATCAGTTGATGTTCTGTAAACTGGTAGCGCGCTAACATATCCTCAAACGTCCAATCGGATAAACACAGTTGAGCGACCAGTAATAACCGGTAATCCGTGATTAACTCTTCTTCTTGCTCCAAGGTTAACTCAGAAATCTTGTGCTGTTGACTTTGCGCGCTCTGTGCAAGCTGGAGTATATCCATGTGAAGTAGGTTGCAGATTACCTCTAAACGTTCTACTGACAGCTTGTTTTGTGAAAAGATGCGTTTAACGTTAGCTTCACTCATGGATAAATGCTTGGCTAAGTCTTTATAGGTCACACCCTGGCTACGCAGGTGCTGCTTTAATGTTTCTAGTAACTGCGTTGTTTGTCTGCTCATAAAACCCTACAAAAGTATATTTATACAATACCAGCGGCGTACTTTATGGAGACTATAACATAAAAGGTGGCTTTTTGATCGTCCTTATGGGAATTTAGGACCATCAATGCTTAGCAAGATGTGTAAATCAAGCCCAAGCAATAAAACAAAGGATTCAACATGATTTCAGTCTATCAACTCAAACCTAAGTTTCAGCAACTATTACGACCGCTGACTAACGGTCTAGCGAAGGCGGGCGTTACAGCGAATCAAGTGACGGTCTTCGCGATGCTATTAAGCATTGCTACGGGGGCTTTCATCGTGTGGCAACAAAGTCTCGTCTGGTTTTATCTTCTTCCTGCCGTGTTGTTTGTGCGCATGGCGTTGAACGCTATTGACGGCATGTTAGCGCGTGAGCACAACCAAAAGTCTAAGCTAGGTGCTTACCTGAATGAGCTGGGCGACGTTGTTTCCGATACTGCGTTGTTTTTACCGTTATTTATCTTGCCTCAGGTGTCCCCATGGCTCGTTGGTGCTTTTATTTTTATGGCGATTCTTGTTGAGTTTGTGGGGGTGATGGCGTCAATGGTGGGCAAGCAACGTCAGTACCAAGGCCCCATGGGGAAAAGTGATCGAGCATTAGTGTTAGGTCTATTAGGAATTGTTTTACCACTTTGGCCAGCGATGGGCAGTTACATTAATTATGTGCTGATGGGTGCGATTGCGCTATCGGTGGTGACAATGATTAACCGCATCAGAGCAGCGCTTTAATTACTGAATAAAAAGAATTTTAAGGAGAACCTTATGTTATTTGATTTTGAAAGTATGAGGGCAGTAACTCAAGTCTTTGTGTTTCTATTGGCGGGGCTGTCTTTGGCAACGGTGATTGGCTGGGTATTATCGCTGACGAATAAACAGAAAGATTACACCGAGTTAAAGCAGCGTATTAATTCGTGGTGGATCATGATTGGTATTTTTGGCCTAGCGTTAGTAATGGGGCCTTTAGTGACTGTGTTGCTGTTTGCCATGCTGAGTTTTATCGCGCTAAAAGAGTATTTCTCGATGACGCCGACGCGGTTGGTGGATCGTAAAGTATTGTTCTGGGCCTACTTGACCATCCCACTTCAGTACTACTGGATTGCGACTGGCTGGTACGGCATGTTCATTATTTTTATCCCTGTTTATGCCTTCCTCTTCATACCATTCCGCATGGTGCTGGCTGGCGAAACAAAAAACTATTTACGCGCAGTAGGTAATATTCACTGGGGCTTAATGTTAACGGTCTTTACGTTAAGTCATCTTGCGTACTTGGTAATGTTACCGAGCGAAGGGGAGTATCAGTCGTTAACCATGTCAGGCGACGGAGCAGCGTTACTGCTTTACCTCGTGATGCTGACTCAGCTAAATGATGTGGCGCAATATGTTTGGGGTAAGATTTTGGGCACAACGCCAATTGCACCGACTATTAGCCCTAACAAAACACGTGAAGGTTTAATTGGTGGTGTCATTACCACAGGTGTACTCGCCATGATTTTAGCAGGGTTGTTAACGCCAATGATCTGGTGGCAGGGCCTGTTGGTTGGTTTGGGTATTGGTATCGCAGGCTTTATTGGTGACGTATCTCTATCAGCGATTAAACGTGATATTGGTATTAAAGACTCAGGTCAGTTAATCCCTGGTCATGGCGGTATCTTGGATCGCCTCGATAGTCTGACGTTTACTGCGCCCTTGTTCTTCCACGTTATGCGCTACTTTTACTTCTAAGGAGGGAATGAGTATGAAGTACATTAACTTAGCACTTCGTTGGTTGTTTTTTGCCGTGATCATTAAGCCTATCGTCAAAATCGTTATTGGCTTGCGTTATCAAAATACGCCTATTCTTCCGAAGGATGGGCCTGCAATTTTGATCGCCAATCATAATAGCCACCTTGATACCATGGTGTTGATTTCATTATTACCACTGAACATATTGCATAAAGTGAAACCAGTAGCCGCTGCGGACTATTTCTTAAAAAATAAATTTTTGGCGTGGTTTGCCTTAAATATTATCGGTATTTTGCCGATTGAGCGTCAGGGTAAAGATAAAAGCGTTAACCCAATTGAGCAGTGCGCGAAAGCACTCGATAGCGGCAAGATCTTAATTTTCTTCCCAGAAGGTTCACGTGGCGAGCCAGAGAAGATGACCGATTTGAAATATGGCGTGGTAAAGCTGGCTGAACGCTGTCCTAATGTTCCACTTTACCCAATTTATATGCACGGCCTAGGAAAGACTTTGCCCAAAGGCGATGCACTATTTGTACCGTTTTTTTGCGATGTGGTGTTTTCAGAACCGATGACATATGAAGCAAATAGTGAAGGCTTTTATGAAAACGTCAAAACACGCTTCGCTACCTTGCAGGATTCGGTTAAGTTACCGAAGTGGGATTAGTATATGGAGTTTAGGATGAAGTTGAAAGTTATAGTGGCTGCAATTGGTATAATGTTCGTCTCAGCGTGCACTATGGGTTATGACGAGTTACAGGCAATGTGTAAGAAAGATGCTGGAACTGTTATTTATGAGCGAGTGGAGGTTGATGGTTACTACAGCGATAATTGTACAGGACCTTGTTGGTCAGAATTGTTACATGACCAGTTTGAGTTCGTTGAAATCTATAACCCGACCGAAAGAGACTTTTATAATCCAGGGAAAGGGTATTGGCATATTTATCTTTCTAAGCAGGGAGATGAAAATTGTTATTCACGAGTAACATCTAGACAGGAGCATCGGCTTGATTCTGGGCAATGCATTGCTTTTAAGAAAATTGATAAACCAACAGCTATATATGGATATAAGCATGAACTGAGTGATACTTTTATCCTTAAAAATTATTATGGTTCAGAAATTTCAAAGTATATAACAACGGCTTATAGAATCTCGGATAATAAAGTTTTAGCAGAAAGTGTAGACTACAGGTTGGATAGGGACCCTAGCACTACAGGCGATGGCGGTGGAGTTGGATGTAAACGGTCTGGTAGTGGAAAAGAGCCTTTAAAATATATGAAGACAGAAGTTTTTGAATAAGTGGTGCGCCTTGACGCACCATTCAAAAACCTAAAACTTACAGAATTAAAGCTAATAAAGCACAAATCGCTAATGCGATGCCAAGTGGAATCTGAATCGAGGTTAGCTTTCGTGCTGCTTGAGCACCTTTTTCTTGGGCGGTTTCATTTTTTGATAATAGCTTTTCCGACAGTAACCCATAAGAAAGAATAAAGCCGACCAATATCATCAAAATTTGCATAATAAGGCTAAATAGACCAGCCGAGTATTTCATCATGGCACCTAAGTGCGCCAAGCTGTGGAACAAGAAGTAATACAGGCCTAAGATCAGTAAGATAACACCGATTACGCCTTGATAAGGCGCCAGTTTTTTTAAGGCGTTACCTGCGTCTTGTGACTTTTGAGCAATAAGGCTAGAAGCCGCCAGTAAGCCACCGATTATGGCAAGGATAGGTATAAGAATATCCATCGTTGAGTCCTTTGTTAGAATGAGTTGCTTAGAGATTAGCGCAAGTCATTGAACTCAAATAGGTTTTTTATGGGAAAAGGTGAGCCAATTCACACTCAGTGGAACTGGCTCGACCAGAAAGTTTTAGTCGTGCAGGTGTTCGCAAGCAAAAAGGGTGTTGCTCATCAGCATGGCAACGGTCATGGGACCAACACCGCCTGGAACGGGTGTAATCCATGAAGCGCGCTCTTTAGCAACGTCAAACTCAACATCGCCTGCCAGTTTGCCGCTTTCAAGACGATTAATGCCAACATCAATCACAATGGCACCCGGCTTGATCCAGTCGCCTTTGACCATGTTAGGAATACCTACGCCAACAACCACAATATCTGCTTCCGAGACTTTTTTCGCTAAGTCTTTGGTTTTACTGTGAGTAAAGGTTACTGTGCAGCGTTCCATCAGTAGTTCTAAGCCCATAGGTCGGCCCACAATGTTGGATACGCCAACCACTACGGCGTCTTTACCGATTAGGTCGATCCCCGTTTCTTTCAGCATCACCATGACACCATAAGGCGTACATGGACGCATCGTAGGCATCTTTTGTGCCAAGCGGCCCATATTATAAGGGTGGAAACCATCAACATCTTTATCTGCTTTGATTCGCTCAAGAATAACGTTCGAATCCAAATGAGCCGGTAGCGGTAATTGAACCAAAATTCCGTCAATGGCTGGGTCGTCATTCAGCAAATCGATCTGTTCAAGCAGGGCGTCTTGTGTTGTGTCATCTTCCATCACAATTTTGCGAGAAATGAAGCCAACCTTTTCACAAGCTTCGACCTTTTTGTTAACATAGATTTGAGACGCGGGATCCACTCCAACAAGGATCACCGCCAGACCCGGCGCGCGCAGGCCTTTGTCTAGGCGAGCCTTTACTTTTAGGGCTAATTCGTCTTTAACTTTGGCTGAGATGGCATTGCCATCAAGGATTTGAGCAGTCATGCAGATTAAATTCAAATGATTGTTTGAAAGGCGCTATTGTCGCAATATTGAGCAACATACTCAATGCTTTTATAAGCAACGAAGAAAATAGAAAAAAAGCGACGAAAAGTGTTGACGGGTATGGGGGAAATCAGTAATATGCGCGTCTCGCAGGGGCAAGCCCCTTGAGACAAAAATCGGAGATTAGCGCAGTCTGGTAGCGCGCCTGCTTTGGGTGCAGGATGTCGGGGGTTCAAATCCCTCATCTCCGACCAATTTATTTCTCGCCTCGACGTCAGGATTTAACATGCGTCCGTAGCTCAGTCGGATAGAGCAACGGCCTTCTAAGCCGTGGGTCGCAGGTTCGAATCCTGCCGGACGCGCCATACTTTAAGTAAGATGGTGGTAAGCGGCCGAGTCGGGGGAGTAGAGGTTGATGGTGGGCGTAGCTCAGTTGGTAGAGCCCCGGATTGTGATTCCGGTTGTCGTGGGTTCAAATCCCATCGTCCACCCCAGATTCTTGTAAGGCCAGCATTAACGCTGAGCAGGAATTACAATATGGTTCGATGAGGGCTCAGGGCCCGCAGTCAAAACGCGAAAGTGGTGGAATTGGTAGACACGCTGGATTTAGGTTCCAGTGCCGCGAGGCGTGAGAGTTCGAGTCTCTCCTTTCGCACCATCTTTATCTCAGCTTATAAAGGTTGGTAAAGATGGCTCCTCCCTAACAGTCTTCATCTGAAAACCTGGTCATATATATTAATAGCTATGTAGATAGCGAATCGGAGAT